>DAORNC010000006.1:18769-45378 GCA_035440785.1 Rhabdaerophilum sp.
GGCGTATGTCGAAGCGCTGAAAGCCTGCGTGCCAGACGATTAGACCGGTGAGGAAAAGCGTGTCAGCCGACGCATCGCCCTGTCGGACAGCGTGAGATCAGCCAGCGTCAAGGCATCGAGTTTGGCGAAGAAGGTTTCGAGCGCATCGGCGAGCGCAGTTTGCAGCACGCACTGCCCGCAGATGCGGCAGGTGGAAGCGTCGGAGAAGCAGGTAACAAGTGCGCAATCGGCCTCAAGAAAGCGCACCAGCGCGCCAATGCGGACTTCCGCAGGCTCCTTGCCCAGCGCGAGACCGCCATTCCGGCCGCGATAGCTCTTGAGATAGCCGGAGGCGGCAAGCCGCTGCACGATCTTCATCACGTGATTGCGCGAGATATTGTAGGCGCTCGCGACCTCCTCGACCGAAAAACGGCCGTCGCTCTGCGTATCGGCCGCGCGTGCGGCGGCGTACATCAGGATGCGGAGCGCATAATCGGTGTGGGCTGTCAGGTGCATGGTCAAAATATATGCACGCACATGCTTGCTTTTTCCAGCGCTCGCTTTAAACATGCATTGAAAATGCATCTTATATGGAGAAGGCCATGCAGCCGGATCAAGCGGTGCGCGTCGTCGGGCGGTATGATTCGCCGGGGACACTCGTTGGCATCGATCGGGGAATGATCTCGAGGGTCGTCTACAATTTCTACGCCGAGATCCGGAAGGATGCGGTCCTCGGTCCGATTTTCAACGCGCGGATTGCCGAGGCACGCTGGCCTGTGCATCTCGAGACGATGGTCGATTTCTGGTCTTCGGTTTTGCTGACGACCGGCGCCTACAAAGGCAAGCCGGTTCCGGCGCATCTGCCGCTGGCACTGGAAGACAGCCATTTCTCCCGCTGGTTGAATCTCTTCCAGTCTGTTGCTGAAGCGGTTTGTCCACCCGCCGCAGCGGCGCTGTTCATCGACCGGGCCGAGCGCATCGCCGACAGCCTGCGCTTCGCGATCGCCACGCATAAATCCTCTGGCGGTGCGCCTGTCTTCCCCACGCGACTCGCGCGCTAGAGAAAGTTCATGCCATGCTGGCAGTTGTTGTGCTCGCGGCCGAGCTGGCCGCGTTGATGGCGATGCTTGTCTATGTTGCCGTGCTGACGAGCATGCATCGGGAAGCCAAGTTTATCACCGAAGAAGCGAAACCGGACCCGGTCGGGCGGTCGCTGACGGTCGCGGCCCGCTGGGCCTTTTACGCCGGTGTGGGCGCCGTCATCGCCCTGTTCTTTCTTGGAGGATTGCTGCAATGGCCGACAATCTAGAGGCAGCGCCACCACCCCCCCGCTGGGCGACGCTGCTGCCCTGGCTGCTGCTCTGGGTCGCCGCGCCCGCACCATTGTGGCTCGCGCTCGTGCTGACGTTTGTGATCGGGGTCGGACGATAGGCATCGTACCCGGCAGATTGATCTGCCTCATCCCCTTATTCGACGATATGAGGGACGTTGTTCTCAAGTGAACAGGAGGACGATCATGCTTCGCCAGAATCCCTTCGTCGATATCGGTTGCCTCGTCCGCGTCTCGGACGATACGCCGATGGCAGCCATCCGGCAGAGCATCGCGCTCGCCGCGCGTTACCAGACTCACCTCTCGATCCTGATCGCCGTGCAGACCTTCGTGGCGCCGTATACGCCGCTCTGGTCGGGCATGGCGAACTCGATTGCCGCCGAGGTCAACGAGCAGGCGCAGAAGCAGGGTGCCAGCTTGGCCGAAACTGCGGAAGCCGAGGCCAAGGCGGCCGGCGTTGTGGCGGATGTTCAGGTCGTGGCCGGTGTCTTTGCCGAGCTGGGCTCGCGCGCCGCGCGCGTCGCGCGTTCGGTCGATCTCGTCGTCGTCGATCAGCAGCACGGGGCGCTCGATACGACGGAAATGCTGCTGGAAGAGGCACTGTTCCGTTCCGGGCGGCCGGTTCTGGTTGCCAGCCCGCGCCGGCAGTCGATCGACGAGGTGCGCTCGATCGTCGTCGGCTGGGATGGATCGGCCCATGCCGCTCGTGCGGTATCCGATGCGCTCGCAACCTTCACGACGCTGCAGAAGGTTGAGATCGTCACGATTTCGGGCGAGAAGAGCCTCAAGGGCATCCTGCCGGGCGCGGACTACGCCGAGCATCTCGCGCGCAAGGGCTTGGAGGTGACGTTGACGGATATCGCCGCCGATGGACGCTCCGTGGCCGATATCCTCGACGGGCGGGCAATCGAGACCAAGGCCGACCTCATCGTCACCGGCGCGTTCGGGCATTCGCGGCTGCGGGAATTCCTTCTTGGCGGCGTGACGGTCGAACTCACGGAAAAGGCGGTGACGCCGGTCCTGATGGCTTATTGAAGAGAGGCCGGACCATGAAGCTGACCAAGACCCTTGCTGTAGCCGGATTGCTGACGTCGGCCGTTCCCGCACTCGCGCAGGATTATGGCGCGATGCCGTGCGAGGACCTCTGGTATTCGCGCAACGCGATCTACAAAGAGGCCGGCTATTGCTTCAAGACCGCGCGGGCGATCCGCGCGTTCGGCAACGCCGGTTGCCTCTACGACGATATGGGCGCGGTTCCGCTCTCCGCCAATGCGCGGCGGGACGTTGCCGACATCCAGTATTGGGAGCGCCGACGCGGCTGCCCGCGCTGAATCGGTTCAGCCCAGAACCGGCGCCTCGCGGTAGACCGCGCGCCAGACCCGTTCGAAATTCCCGCCGGCGAGTTTTTCGAGCGCGCCGGTTTTCCAGCCGCGCCGGATGAGCGCGGCGAAGAGCGCGGGAAAGGTTGTTGCGTCCTCCAGGCCCGGCGGGTTCGGTCCGCCGTAGAAATCCGAACCGATGCCGAGCGCGTCTTCGCCTGCGAGATTCCGCATGTGCTCAAGGTGATCGCAGAGGAGTTCGATACCGTCGCGCTCGAACAGGGCGAAGGCGGCTTTCTTGGCTTCCTGATAGGCTGCCTTGTCGATGCCTTCCTTTGCCTTGCCGAGATTGTCCATGATCGGCTTCATACGGTCGTAGACAGATTGCTGGAGGAAGATCGGTACGAAGGTCGGCATCACGATGCCGCCACCGTCGGCGATGCGGCGGATGATGTCATCCGCCGCGTTGCGGGGATGATCGCAGAGGGCATGCGCGTTGGCGTGGCTGATGATGACCGGGCCTTTGGCAACGTCGAGCACCGCGTGCTGCGCCGCGACCGAGACGTGCGCCATATCGATGATGAGACCGAGGCGCTCCATTTCCGCGACGATCTCCGCGCCGAATGCATTGAGCGGCGCGGCGCCGGGCAGGTCTGTCGCGCTGTCGATGAACGGCAGCGTCTCGTTGTGGCAAAGTGTGACGAGGCGAATGCCCATCGCATGGAACAGGCGGAGATGCCCGACCTTGTCGACGCCCACGAGACCTTCTACCGCCTTGAACAACCCGATCTTCCCCGCTTTCCGTGCGGTGGCGATGTCATCGGGCTTGAGGACCGGGCGGAAATCATCCGGATAAAGCTGCTCAAGCTGCAGCATCACGTCTATGACTTCGAGCCGCGCGCGCAGTGGGTCAGGGATTTTCGTCGGGATGAAGGCAGTGAGAACCTGCGTCGAGACGAGCCCTTCGCGCAGGCGCGGGATGTCTGTGTCGGTTTCGGGGTGGCGGCGAGCGGCGTCCCAGGTCGCCACGTCGCCGCGCGCCTTCGCATCCATCCAGATCACGTAGGGCATATCGTTGTGCCCGTCGATCAACGGGACGCGCGAGAGCAGGGCTCGGGCTTCAGCCAGCGGGTCCAGAGCGTTCATTTCGCAGAGATTTCCTGATTCGATCACGATTTCGCCGCATGATGGCACGGGAATGGAGGCACTGGAATGGCCGAGCCGAAGAGGGGGCAAGATCGCGTTAACGGCATTTGCTTGTGAAGCTTTCACCTCGTCCTGTGTTTTGCCGCACAAGGCAAGGAAGCGGAAAGGGTTAGAAGCAAGACTGCATGTCAACACGAGGGCAAGAACGCCCCGCGACGACAGAAGGGCAAAGCCGGATCAACCGGATGCCCGGATAACAGGAACGTCAACAGCACCGCGGTTCAAGGACAAAGTCCGGAATCGGGGTGCGGGAACCGCGGGCATCGCCCGGCGAACTGGGAGAGAACAATGGCCGCCTTGGCTCACGCGACGACACTTCCGGCACTGGAGCAGGCCGGGATTATCCGCGCGCTTCCTCCGCTCGCGGAACGCTTCGACACCCGTGCTTTCGCGATCCTCGCTTGCCGCGATGAGGCCGAGGCGATGCTCGTTCAGGACCGGTGCCTCGACGGTGTCGATCCGGAATGGACGGCCTATTTCGTCGAGTGCCTCGTCGAATTCCTGGTCTGGCAGAATGGGCCGGCGGGTCGCCTCGCGCAGGCTGATCTCGACTGGCTGGTCGGGGTGGTGGGCGATATGCCGTCACCGTCGGTGCCGGCGCTGCTCTTCGCGCTGGTGCGCGAACTGAACGAGGTGCCGGAACGGCTCGTCATGCGGTTTTCCCGGAACCGGATCATCCGCGCGCATTGACAAGCCGACACCTGCCGCGTTTCACAGTAGCGAAACGCAAGGCTTTTTCATGCCGCTCTATTTCGCCTATGGCGCCAACATGGATATCGCGGATATGGCGAAACGCGCGCCGAACTCCCGTCCGCTCGGGCTCGCGCGCCTACCATGCCACCGCTTCATCATCATGAAGGAGGGCTATGCCTCCGTGGTGCGCGACCCGCGCCGTGCGGTTTATGGCCTCCTGTGGGATCTTGCGCTGACCGATCTCCGTCCGCTCGACAAATTCGAGGGGGTTGATCGCGGGCTCTACACGAAAATCGACCAGCCTGTCGTCGTCGATGGCGGCGCCAAGCGGGCGCTGGTCTATGTTGGTCGTTCCGTCGAGTCCGGTCGCCCGAATGCGGGCTACCTAGAAGGCGTTATCGCGGCGGCGCAGGAACTCGGCCTTCCGGCGATCTACCTCGGGGAACTCAATCGCTGGCTTCAGGGCGGTGTCACCAAAGCGGACGAGAAACCTGCCGGACCGGTGGCCGGCGTGCGACCGACGCACTCCACCCCCTTGGAGCGGCGGGAGCGTCCGAAGCCTGACTGGGAATGGAAAGGGTAGGCGTCAGCCGTTTCCTGCCTGCCATTCGAAGCGCTGCTCGTGCAGCGGACGGCCCCATGTTTCGTCCAGCGCTTCGCCGGTCAGGCGGAAGCCGGCCTGCTCGTAGAGATGGCGTGCGGCGCCGAGCCCGCGAAACGTGGTCAGCCAGAGTTTCCGCTGTCCGGAAGAATGCGCGAAATCCATGATCCGGGTGAGAAGCCGCTGGCCGAGCCCCGTGCCGCGCGCCCGTTCGGCCATGATAAAGAACCGGATCCGGCCGCCATCGGCGGGATGGCCGGTTCCGTCGAGGCTGATCGAGCCGATGAGCCCCGTCGCATCATGGGCGTGCAGGATGAGGTCGCGATCAGGATCGTAGCGGGCGAACCATTCGCCGATCGCCCCGGCGACCTTGGCTTCGAACGCGGCGCCGAGCTGCCAGTATGCTTCGTAATAGCGGCCATGCTCAGCGATCACCTCGCCGAGGAGGCCGGGCATCCACCCGTGCTGGATCTGCAATTCGCCGGTCATGCCGTCTCGCCGAAGACGGTCTCGAAACTCGCCCGCAACACCGAATCGACTTCCGGCATCGTTACCGGGATGCCGAGATCGACGAGACTCGTCACGCCGAATTTCGGTTCGGCGATCCCGCAGGGTACGATGCCGCCAAAGTGCGAGAGGTCGGGCTCCACGTTGAGCGAGATGCCGTGGAACGACACCCACTTGCGCAAGCGGATGCCGATGGCGGCGATCTTGTCCTCATAGCCCGTGCCCTTGTCCTGCCGCCGGACCCAGACGCCGACGCGATCAGGATCGGTGAAACCGGTGAGGTTATACCGCGCGAGGGCTTCGATAATCCAGGCTTCCAGCGCCGACACGAAGGCACGGACATCCTGCCGGCGTGCTTTCAGGTCGAGCATCACATAGGCCACACGCTGGCCGGGGCCGTGATAGGTGAACTGGCCGCCGCGTCCAGTCTCGAAGACCGGGAAGCGGTCGTCGAGGAGATCATCTTTCCGGGACGAGGTGCCGGCGGTGTAGAGCGGGGGATGCTCGACGAGCCACACGCATTCGC
Organism: Rhabdaerophilum sp.; assembly: GCA_035440785.1. Classification (GTDB taxonomy): domain Bacteria; phylum Pseudomonadota; class Alphaproteobacteria; order Rhizobiales; family Beijerinckiaceae; genus Rhabdaerophilum. The sequence goes on from DAORNC010000006.1 coordinate 24,931, forward strand.
GTGCCTCCCCGGCCGCAATAGCGGCGGCGCGCGCCTCCATGAAGGCGACGGCGTCCGGATAGGGTGTCATGCCATCGCTGGCGCGCCATTCGACCGGAGCATCGTTCATCCCCGGCTTTCGTGTGAAAAGGTGTGGCGTTAACGGGCTGTTGACCATAATCATGAGAGATAGATGGGCAGAAAATGCCTGGTCAAGCAATCCGATGAATCGGGGTGTGCCGTGGCAGAGACAGTTGAAGTGTTCAACCCGACCCCGCCGGCTAAGCCAGTCGAGGGGCCTAAGCCTGACACTTCAGCCAAACCGAAGGAAAGACGGCCCATGTCGGGTGAAGAACGCACCAACACGGTCGACCGCGTTGAAGTCGAGATCGCCGTTGTGATCGGGCGCTCGCGCATGCCGATTCATCACCTGTTGCGCATGGGACGCGGCGCTGTGATCGAACTCGACGCCAACGAGAACGACGAGGTCGAGATTCTCGCCAACGACTTTCCCGTCGCGCGCGGGCAGGTGATCGTGCAGGGCAAGCGAATCCAGGTGGAAGTGACTAGCCTGATCCGACGCCCGGAGGTCGAGGCGCGCTTCCCGAAACCCGCGCAGCAGGACGACGAATAAGCGCCCGGCCGCCACGCGGGAAATCTTTTTCGGCGGGGTGATATCAGACTTGCCATCCCCATCCGGCTTTGTTAGACAGCGCGCCTCGGTAGCGCCCCTTTGGGGGCAACCGGTGTGCGGTCGTGGCGGAATTGGTAGACGCGCTAGCTTGAGGTGCTAGTGGGTAACACCGTGGAGGTTCGAGTCCTCTCGTCCGCACCAAACTCCCTCCGGAAATATTCGGAACGCGCCATGCCCGGCCGGCATGGCTTTTTCGTCTTGGGCCTGCGCTCATGCGCCTTGCAAAAGCTGACCGCCTTTCTATGAAGGAGGCGCGTGCCTCGTTGTGATTTTCCGGAAGCGTCCGATGGTTCAGGTTCACCCCCCCGAAAGCCATGCGGTGCCGGCCGAGGCCGAGCAGCACGCCGAAATCCGCACAGAAAACGGCGATATCCGTCCTGAAATCCTCGCGATTGTCTCCCGTGCCATCGAGGAGAACGACCGTGAAGGGCTGATGGCGCTGGCGGGCGATCTTTACGAAGCGGATCTCGCCGACCTCATCGAGGCACTCGACCCCGAGGACCGACCGAAGCTCATTGCCATCATGGGCGAGGACTTCGACTACACGGTTCTTACCGAGGTCGAGGATTCGGTTCGCGAGGACATTCTCGAGGAGATTCCGAACGAGCAGATCGCGGAAGGCGTGCGCGATCTCGATTCGGACGATGCGGTCTATATCCTCGAAGACCTCGAACCGGAGGACAAGGAAGAGGTTCTCGCCAAGCTGCCGGCGCCCGAACGCGTCGCGCTCGAACGAAGCCTCGATTATCCGGAGGATTCCGCCGGTCGTCTGATGCAGACAGATTTCATCGCCGCGCCGCCATTCTGGACGGTGGGGCAGATGATCGATCATCTGCGCGAGACGACCGATCTTCCGGACGAATTCTACGAACTCTACGTGATCGATCCCTCCGGCAGGATCGTTGGTCACGTGCCGCTCAACAAGCTGCTGCGTTCACGCCGGCCGGAAAAGCTCGAAACGCTCATGGACGAGGCCGACCATGTGGTGAAGGCGACGGATGATCAGGCGGATGTCGCCGATCTCTTCAAGCGCTACAATCTCGTCTCGATCCCGGTGGTCGACGATGCGGAGCGTCTCGTCGGCGTGATGACCTTCGACGATATCGTCGACGTCATCGACGAGGAGGCCGATGCCGAGATCCGTGCGCTCGGTGGCGTCAAGTCGGACGAAGAACTCTCGGACTCCGTGGTTGAGACGGCGCGTGCGCGCTTTTCATGGCTGTTTCTGAACCTGCTGACGGCGATTCTCGCCTCGCTGGTGATCGGGCTGTTCAAGGGTTCGCTCGAAAAGATGGTCGCGCTCGCGGTGCTGATGCCGATCGTCGCAAGCCAGGGCGGCAATGCTGCGACGCAGACGATGACCATTGCCGTGCGGGCGCTGGCGACGCGCGATCTGGGGCAGGGCAATGCGCCGCGCTTCATGACACGCGAAGTGATGGTGGGTTTTCTCAACGGGATTGCGTTCGCGGTGCTGATGGGCTGCGTGGCGGCAATCTGGTTCCAGAACCTGCAACTCGGATTCGTGATCGGCATTGCGATCATCGTCAATCTGGTGGCGGCGGGGCTCGCCGGTGTCGCCATCCCGCTCGCGCTCGACCGTTACGGGGTTGATCCCGCGGTTTCTTCGGGCACTTTCGTGACGACAGTGACGGATATCGTCGGTTTTTTCGCCTTCCTCGGCGTCGCGACGCTATGGTTCGGGCTCGCCTGAAACCGGCGGTGGCACCGTCTTTGGCTTTCGTTAAATAAAATTTTCCACCCGACATTAACGGATTGGAAGGCTAATCGAATCCTTGTCTCGCGAGGAGTTCAGCGTGCAGGGACGATCGTTGATCCGGGCTGTCGAATTGGGACTGATCTGCGCTGTTCTGGCGGCAGCCAGCCTCCTGGGTCTGCTCGTCTGGTCGGCGCACCAGCTCGACCGGAATGCTCGTGCCGGCGAAGCCGAGATCGTTCGGCAGATGCTCGAACCCGAGATCGCCGAGTTCCGACACGGGCTTGCCCAGGCAGCCGCCGATTCGCTGGGATGGACCGAACTCGACCGGCAGCGCCAGATTCTCTATCCGCCACGCGTCGCCGCGGGAGACAGGCAGGGGCGCGTCGCGCAGCTCATCGGGGTCGGGCCGACGCGGCAGCACCTCGATCGCCTGCGCGAGGGGTATGCGCGCAGCGATACCGGCAAGACCCGCATCGATTTTATGTTGCTTGGCGCCGAGAGGGGCGAGGAGCTGGCCTTGATCGCGCCGGTTCGAACTTCCGAGGGTGGAAAGCCCTCGTTGGCGATCACGATCGTGGATTTCGCGGAGCTGGCTCAGCGCCTCGAACGGTTGTCGATTCACCTCCTGCCGCTCCATGCGCAAGGCGATTCGCATGGAAAGCTTCATCTCACCGGCATTTCCGGAGATACAGTCGCGGTGCTTGCCTGGAAATCCGCGCGCGTCGCCGATCTCCTGCATTCTTTCGTGGTTCCTGCCTTCATCGCTGTTTTTGCGTTCGGGATGGCCGCTCTTGTTGTTTTGCTCGATCGGGCCCGACATATCGCGGCCCGACTTTCCGCTGCCGGCGCCGCGCCCTTCGAAATGCCGCATTCGGCAGAAGAAATGCGCCTTGCCGCTGCCCGGAACCCCGCTAAAATCGCCTCATCGATGCAGGTATCCTGACATGATCACCCTCCGCCCGCCGCTCGCACGGAAAATCCGGTCTGTCGCTCTCGCGGTATCCGCCGGGTTCGCGCTGGCCGCCTGCTCGGCCGCCGGCAGCTTCGAGGCCGCGCACTATCCGCTCAAGAGCGATGCCAAACCCCATCCCGGCGTCGCGAAAGCCCACAAGTATCCGATCCACGGCATCGATATCTCCCGCTGGCAGGGCGACATCGACTGGTTCGAGGTCAAGCGCGCGAAGACAGCCTTCGTCTACATGAAGGCAACGGAGGGCGCGGACCATCTCGACGAGCGCTTCGCACAGAACTGGGACGGCGCGCGCCGCGCCGGTGTGCCGCGTGGCGCCTATCATTTCATGTTCTGGTGCCGCTCGGCCGAGGAGCAGGCTGCCTGGTTCAGGAAAAACGTCCCGGCAGATGCGGACTCCCTGCCGCCCGTGCTGGATGTCGAGTGGAACAGCCATTCGAAGACCTGCCCGAAGCGGATCGATGCCGATCTCGCCCGCCAGAAGATCGCCATCATGCTCAAGGCAATGCGCGAGCATACGGGTAAGCGGCCGATCATTTATACCGATATTCCGTTCCACGCGGATGTGCTTGAAGGGCATCACAAGGATCACGATTTCTGGCTGCGATCGGTTGCTGCGGAGCCTCACGAGCGCTACCAGGGGCGCAACTGGAAGATCTGGCAGTTCACGACCACCGGGCGTGTGCCGGGTATCAAGGGCGCGGTCGATCGCAATGTCTATGCCGGCAACCGGCAGGAATGGAACCGCTTCCTTGCCTCGAACGGCGTGACGCCGCGCCGCACCGCAGCCAACGACGAGGATGAGTAGTCACGCCGTATCGTTGGGCAGGTCGAACCCGCGCCAGAGGCCGTAGGGTCCAAGGCGGGCCATCCAACGCGCCATTGCGTGGAGCGGAACATCGGGCGCGAGGCCGAGGAGCAGTCGGTCGATCCGCTCCTCCTGCCGCCAGCGATGGTGGATCGGATGGTGGGGCGGGGCGCAGGAATCGAGCCGCTGCAATGCACCGCCCGCACTTGCCAGGGCGAGCGAGAACCCGTCCAGCAGATTGCCGGCACCGAAGCGGGCGAAGCTTTCGTCATAGGCGCTCTTGAGCGCGAAGCCGACCTGCCCGGCAACGAGGTTGACATTGACTGCAATGACCTTGTCATCAACGGACAGAGTCTCGAACAGGACGCGCCCCGGTTCTCGGGTGGGCAGAAACGCCTCCGTTGCGAAGGCCGCTGTCGCCGGCGATTGTAGAATTGCTGTTCCGTGTCGACCTTTCCAGCCGGCTTTTTCCAGGGTGAGAAAGGCGTTCAGGGCTTCCTGACCGCCCGGATCGGTTGCAAGGAAAACCCGGTGAACAACATGGCCGACTTCACCGAGTTGGCGCAGCCGCCGCCTCTCCTGCGAGCGGATGGCCTTTTTCCAGAAGGTGGTCCGGTAAACCTCGACGTCGAGCTCCGTCTCGACGGCCGCGCGAGCGCGCCCGTCGACGCGCACAAGCGCCAGGCCAAGCCGTTCGCTCACGGCGTGAAGCATCCGTTCGAAAGCGCGTCCCGTCGAGATCATCGGCAGGATGAGGCGCGGCGCCCGGCGAGCGAGGACGGTCAGAGCCGTTGCGAGAATCTCGTCAGCATCATCCTTCCGCAATGGCGGAGCGGTCAGGCAGAGATAGGGGTTGCGGTAGAGCGCGAGCGCGCCCCACAGGATGCCGTCGCGCAGGTGCGGGCGTTCGAGCGGGAACAGGGCACAAAGGGTGTTGTTGCGGGTCTTGTCCTCGACAATCAGGTATTCGATCGCATGATGTGGATGGAGGTGCCGCTCGGCCGCCACGAGAAAGCTCGGCGCATAGAACGGGTTCGGCTCCAGCGAGCTTCGCCCACTCCGATTCGCGCGGCAGCAGGTCCGTCAGAGAAACGAAACGGGCAACGAAACGCGTCGTCATCGGGGAGCGTCCGAGGCCCTGCCGGACGCGAACGGCCAGAAGCCGAGGTGGCGCTGGAAGGCGATCGCAAGCATGATGAGCGTTGCCGAGGTGCCCGCCATCGCGGCGATTGCAGCCCCTGTCGGGCCGAGGTCGCGGGCAAGCAGCAGGCAGAGGATCGCCATGACGAGCGCGCCGATGGCATTCGCGCGCCAGACGCTCTCCGGTTGGCCGGCCATGTTGAGCATGTCTTCCGCCGGGCCGAGCGCGAGCTTGAGCGCACCCGCGAGCAGCAGGATGCGGGTTGGCAGAACGGCCGCCTCGAAGTCGGGGCCAAACAGCCTGAGGATGAATGGCGCGAGCGCGATCAGGACGAGAGCTGCGGCGAGGCCGGGCAGGAACGTGAGGCGTCGTGCTTCCACATAGACAGGGGCCAGTGCACGCGGATCGCGGTTCGCGTCATGCACGCGGGCGAATCGATGGCCGAAGGCGGCTCCGACGGCGAAATCGATGAGCCCGAGCAGGGAGGCGAGCCGCGTCGCCGCGAAATAAAGCCCCACGGAGGCCGCCGGCGCCAGCAAGCCGAGAACGATGAGATCCACGTTCTGCCGGGCAAGCAGCGCAAGATCCGAAAGAAGCGTCGGGATCGCGGCTGCCCGCCATCCGGGCATATCCGATACCGGATCGGCAGGTGGGAAGATGCGGTCGACATCGTTCACCAGCAGCCCGGCCTGTACGAGCATGGCTGTGACCGTGGCGGAAAGGGCGGCGAACATCGCCGTTTCGGCGTTCATGGATCCTCCGCCGGCGATGGTCGCGAGCACAACCAGCACGATGATCGCACCCTGCCGGACGAGATAGGGCGGCACGAGCGCGCGGATCGTCCAGCCCTGCGACCGCGCGACACCTTCCATTAAGTCGGTGAGCGCGAAGAACGGCAGTGCGATGAGGCCGATGCCGAGCACAGTGCGGCAGAGATAGCCGTAACCGGCCTCGATCACCGGCGACAGGATAATCGCCATCCCCGCCATTGTCAGGGAGCCGAGGAAAGTCGCCGTCAGCCCGGCCCGCAGGAACCCGCGCGCGAGGCCGTGCTGGCCTGCCTGCTGGTATTGCGCGAGAAAACGCACCGCGATCTGCCCGAAACCGAGTGTCGCGAGGAAGCCGCCGATGGTCACAAGACTCCACGCGAAGCTGAAGGTGCCGTAATCCGAAGCGCCAAGTGCTCGCGCCAGCACGATCTGGAGAAGATAGGCAAGACCTGCCGCGCCCAGACGGACGCCGAGTGCGCCGGCAGCAGGACCATACTGCGCAAGAAGGCGCGATACTCCGGCCGTCATCCGCCGGGCGCGGGACGGGGCCTCGATGATCTCGGCTTCAGGCGTACGGGCCAAAGGAGTTCCTGTCTCGCGCCGGGAATTGATGCAAATTAGGGCGGGCGCGTCATCAGGCCGTTAAGGCTTGCGCCCGAACCACGAGCAAGGTTAGCAGGCGCTGAATGTCGGGTTTCTGTCATCCCGGCGACGTGACAAGCGCTGCGCGCGCCCTATGATCCCGCGCAAAAGCACGAGAGGGAGTGAACCCGTGATTCCGAATGCCGCCAAGCCGTTCAATTTCGATCTCGGCGAGACCGCTGACGCCATCCGTGAGACGGTGGCCTCATTCGCGCAGGACAAGATCGCGCCGCTCGCCGAGAAGATCGACCGGGAAGATTGGTTCCCGCGCGAAATCTGGCCGGAAATGGGTGCGCTGGGGCTCCACGGCATCACCGTGCCGGAAGAAGACGGCGGCACCGGCCTCGGCTATCTCGATCATGTTGTCGCGATGGAGGAAATCAGCCGCGCTTCCGCCTCGGTCGGACTTTCCTACGGCGCGCATTCCAATCTCTGCATCAATCAGCTGCGTCGCTGGGGCAATGCCGAGCAGAAGGCGAAGTATTTGCCGAAGCTGATCTCCGGCGACCATCTTGGCGCGTTGGCGATGAGTGAGCCGGGAGCAGGCTCGGATGTCGTCTCGATGAAGCTCAGGGCCGAGAAGAAGGGCGACCGCTACATCCTCAACGGTTCGAAGATGTGGATCACCAACGGGCCTTCCGCCGAGACGCTGATCGTTTACGCCAAGACCGATCCTGCCGCCGGGCCGAAGGGGATTACGGCTTTCCTGATCGAGAAGACCTTCAAGGGCTTCTCGGTGGCGCAGAAGCTCGACAAGCTCGGCATGCGCGGTTCGGAGACGGGCGAACTCGTGTTTCAGGATTGCGAGGTGCCGGAGGAGAACGTGCTCGGCGCCGTCGGCAAGGGCGTCAACGTGCTGATGTCCGGCCTTGATTACGAGCGTGCGGTGCTCGCCGCAGGGCCGCTCGGCATCATGCAGGCCTGCATGGACATCGTCATGCCCTACATCCACGAACGCAAGCAGTTCGGCCAGTCGATCGGCGAGTTCCAGCTCGTGCAGGGCAAGGTTGCGGACATGTATGTCGGCATGAATGCCTGCAAGGCCTATGTCTACGCGGTCGCCAAGGCCTGCGATCGCGGCGAGACCACGCGCGAGGATGCCGCCGGTGCAATCCTTTATGCCGGCGAGAAGGCAACGAAACTGGCCCTTGACGCGATCCAGCTTCTGGGCGGGAATGGCTATATCAACGAATACCCCACCGGGCGGCTCCTGCGCGACGCGAAGCTCTACGAGATCGGCGCCGGCACAAGCGAGATCCGCCGGATGCTGATTGGCCGGGAATTGTTCTCGAAGGGGAAGTAAGCAGGCAGGAGGCCTCGATGAGCGTAGCGGTTCGAACGAAAATTCTGGCGTTCGTGGGTCTCATGCTTGCCGGAACCCTTCCGGCGGCAGCGACGGCATTCTGCGAGGTCAAGCCGACAAAGGACGGTTTCGTCGCCCTGCGCGCGAAGCCGGATGCGGGAGCGAAGCTGCTTATCAAGGTGAAGAGCGGCGAGGATGTGCAGCTTGACGATACCCGCAAGGTGACGAAGGGCTGGCAGCCGGTGATCTGGCGTGGCGCGGACCGGACCGGCAATACGGCGGGCTGGATGCGAGCCTCGCTGCTCTCAAACGAATGCGGCTGACCTTCCGGCCAGCCGCTTCGGGTTTCTGAAGAGAGTGGCGGGTTACTTCGTCAGGCGCGTCAGGCGGTTCTGGTAACGCACCTTCATCACGTCGGCGATCTTGTTGATCATGTTCGTGTTGCCGTCGTTGAGCGAACCACCGCACATGTAGCCGGAGAGACCGCGGGCCATTGCCCAGGAACTGTCGTTGCAGGGGCCGAACTGCACCAGCAGGCGGTTCTTCTGGTCAATGACGCCAGGCGAGTTCCACTTGTTCTTGAAAGCGGTTTCCGATTGCGGCATTTCCGGCGGATACTGCCCCGAATTGATCGAATTCGCGTGCGGGACGGGCAGCGCCGGCGCGTCGGTCCAGAGCACGATCACGGGGTAGACCTCGTCGGCCTTGTAGGTCGTGCCGGGAATGTTGGCACCCTTCGAGAACCACTTTGAGGTCATGCCCTCGTGGATGCACTCGTAGCCGGATTCCGGGATGTCACCACCGCCGGTCGCGCTTTCGGACGCGATAAAGGTATAGAGTTCGTCCTTCTTCGACGGCATTTCCATGAAGTCGGACTTGACCATGGCCTTGCCGCCATACCAGCCCCAACCGGGATAATAGACGGGGCCCTTGTCGACCGCGAAATCACGGTAATAGACGGCGCGGATACGGGTGTATTCGAATTTATCGAGCCCGCGCGCGGAAAGCGCGTTGTTGAGATCATCCGAGAAGCTCTTGGCGCGCGATTTCACGCTGTTGATCGTGTTCTGCATCGAACCGGTGGCGTCGATGCACATCGCGACGTCGAGCACGCGGCGGATAGTCTCTTGCGAGATCGCGGCGCTGGCGGTGACGAAGATGTCATGCGCGCCGAAGTCGACCATTGCCACCATCGGCTTGACCTTGGCGGTCGCCGAGACGGTGACCAAGCCGTTCTTGACATCGACGCTGACGGTGGCAGGTGCGAGCTTCTGCGCATCGACCTGTGTCTCGAACCAGGTCTTGGCGCGCGACTTGCGGGCTTCGTCGTCGTCGGTCGTCGAGGCGGTGGCGCCGGAAAGGGCCGCCGCGTCGGCAATGACCTGATAGTTGGAGCGCTTCTGCGTGGCATCGGAATAGTTCACGGCCACGGTGAAGGTCGCCACGATCGGAACGAGGGCAAGCGACATCACCATCGCGGTCGCGCCTTTCCGGTCATTCCAAAATGTTGCCAACATGGGGCAGGTTCCTCGGCAGAAAAGATAAGCGATACATTGCACTCAAAGGTTGTATAATTTCTAAACCTAGAGGCGTGCCGGTGCCCGTTTTCCAGCCATAGCCCTTGAAAAATATCTAAAATCCTTCGAGAATTTCGCCGTTTTGACAACAACCTCAACGAAGCGTTGAAACGATAACCGTGTTTTTCGGCTAATCGAAACGAGGCTGAGCGAGGCGGTAGACGCCCTTGAAGTCGAGCGGATCGACCGGTTTACTCTTGCGCAGGATCACGAGACGCCCCTCACGTGCGAGTTCGACCGCGACGCGGCGGACGGGTTGCATCAGGCGTGACCATTGCTCCGGGGTGGGGCCGGCGAGTTGCCGGGCGATCTCGGACGGGCAGAAGCTTGCGGCAGGGCCTCGCTCGGCGGCCATATCGAGAATGGCCGTGGCGATAGCGGTCTCGTCGGTCGGATTCGGTCTCATCGGGGCCAGTTGCCCTCGTATCGACGGGGCGTCAACCGTCCTTTCCCGTGGAAAGAGCATTACCTGTTCGAAATATAGCGCTGGTGAGTGATCGGAGGTGTTTGCGGAACACAGCCCGAACGTTACAAATCGTTTCCATCGCCATGCGATTCGGGGGCCAGAATGGCGCAGACGATCAGCCGCGGATACAAGACGCTTCTTGCAGAAGCCAATGCGGCGGTTCGGACCTTGACCATCGAAGAGGCCCTTGGGCTGACAGGGCGGAATGATATCGTTTTTGTCGATCTCAGGGATCCGCGGGAACTAGAACGGGAAGGGCGGATGCCCGGCGCGTTCCATTGTCCACGCGGGATGCTCGAATTCTGGATTGATCCTGAAAGCCCCTACGCCAAGCCAGTTTTTCAGGAAGACAAGACCTTCGTTTTTTTCTGCGCCGGCGGATGGCGGTCGGCCTTGGCGGCCAGAACAGCGCAGGATATGGGGCTGAAGCCCGTCGCTCACATCGAGGGCGGCTTCGGTGCGTGGAAGAAGGCAGGCGGGGCCGTCGACGGCCCGGATATCGCGGTGGGGGAGAAGCAGTCATGATCGGGACGAATATCGGCGCGCAGCCGAAATTTCCGCCCAAGCTGACATTGGTGATCGGCAACAAGAATTATTCGTCGTGGTCGCTGCGCCCCTGGCTGGCGATGGCGGCCAAGAACGTGCCCTTCGCGGAAATCCTGATTCCGCTCGATCATCCGAATTCCCGCCAGCAGGTGCTGCAATATTCGCCGACCGGGCTCGTGCCGGCGCTGAAATACGGCAACCTGATCGTCTGGGAGACGTTGGCGATCATCGAATACGTCAACGAAAAACACCCTGAGGCCAAGCTTTGGCCCGAAGAGCAGGAATATAGGGCTGTCGCCCGGGCGATGGCGGCGGAGGTTCATTCCGGCTTTCAGGCGATCCGCCAGCATTGCCCGATGAACCTGCGCCGCCGTGCTTCGCGGCGCCTCACGCCGGCAGTTGAGGCGGACGTCATGCGCCTCGCGAACTACTGGAAGCGATTCCGCATGGAACTGGGCGACCAGGGACCGTTTCTGTTCGGCGAGTTCGGGGCTGTCGATGCGATGTTCGCGCCGCTCGCCACGCGCATCCGGTCTTATGAGATTCCTGTCGACCGGACGACAAACGACTACATCGATGCGATCTATAGTCTGCCGGCCTTCCAGAAATGGTATCAGGCGGCGATCGCGGAACCTTGGCGCATTGCGTCGACGGATAATATCGACAAACTCCGTCCCGCCGGGCGTTGAACCCGTCGCCATAACAAGGAAAATCGGGAGGCACCGCTCGTGGGCGGGGCATCTTTTTTGGCGTGGTGAGGAAAAATGGCCGTTCTCCGTTCCGGTTTCGATGCCAAGGCCGAGGAGGCCCGCAGCAATCGCGAGGCATGGGCTGCAATTCGTCAGGAACTGCTCGACAGGCGGCAGACCGCGGCACTCGGCGGCAACGAGAAGGCACGTGATCGCCACGCCGCGCGCGGGAAGCTCCTCCCGCGCGACCGCGTGCTGAACCTCGTCGATCCCGGCTCACCCTTCCTTGAGATCGGCTCCCTCGCGGCCTACGACATGTACGGCGGCGACATCCACGGCGCAGGCATGATCGCCGGTATCGGCCGCGTCGAGGGGCGCGACGTGATGATCGTGTGCAACGATGCGACGATCAAGGGCGGCACGTATTACCCGATGACGGTGAAGAAGCATCTGCGCGCGCAGGAAATCGCGATGCAGAACCGGCTGCCGTGCGTCTACCTCGTCGATTCGGGCGGCGCCAACCTGCCGCACCAGACGGAAGTGTTCCCGGATCGCGAGCATTTCGGGCGCATCTTCTACAATCAGGCGCGGATGTCGGGGCAGGGCATTCCGCAGATCGCGGTGGTGATGGGCTCCTGCACGGCGGGCGGCGCGTATGTGCCGGCGATGTCGGACGAGACGATCATCGTGCGGCAACAGGGCACGATTTTTCTGGGCGGCCCGCCGCTGGTCAAGGCGGCGACCGGCGAGGTCGTCTCGGCGGAAGATCTCGGCGGCGCGGATGTCCATGCCCGCCGTTCGGGCGTGGCGGACCACTATGCCGCCAACGACGGGCACGCGCTCGCGCTCGCGCGTCGCATCGTCGCCAACCTCAATTCCCGCAAGAACGTCGACATCGCGCTCGGCGAACCGGAAGATCCGGTGCTCGACCCTGCGGATCTCGAAGCGCTCGTGCCGACCGATCTCAAGCGGCAATACGACATCCGTGAGGTGATCGGCCGCATTGTCGATGGCTCGCGTTTCGACGAGTTCAAGGCGCTTTACGGCACGACGCTCGTCACCGGCTTCGCCTCGATCTACGGCATTCCGGTTGGCATCATCGCCAACAACGGCATCCTGTTCTCGGAAAGCGCGATGAAGGGTGCGCATTTCATCGAGCTGTGCTGCCAGCGGCGCATTCCCCTGCTGTTCCTCCAGAATATCTCCGGCTTCATGGTTGGGAGCCAGTACGAGGCCGGCGGCATCGCCAAGGACGGCGCCAAGCTCGTCACGGCGGTCGCCTCCGCCGAGGTGCCGAAGATCACCGTGCTGGTCGGCGGTTCGTTCGGCGCGGGCAATTACGGCATGTGCGGCCGGGCCTATTCGCCGCGGTTCCTGTTCACCTGGCCGAACAGCCGCATCTCGGTGATGGGCGGCGAGCAGGCGGCTTCCGTGCTCGCGACCGTTCGGCGCGACAACCTTGAGGCCGAGGGTAAATCGTGGTCCGTCGAGGATGAGGAGGCTTTCAAGGCGCCGGTGCGCGCGAAATATGAGGAGGAGGGCTCGCCCTACCACGCCACCGCGCGGCTGTGGGACGATGGCATTATCCTCCCCTCCGAAACGCGCCGGGTGCTGGGCCTCGCGTTCTCGGCCTGCCTCAACGCGCCAATCCCCGAGACGCGTTTTGGTGTGTTCAGGATGTGAGTTTATAGAGAGGATGCTCCCTTGCCGCGATTGCAGTCGAAGCAGAGCGTCCATAGGTTTTCTTCGGAATCGTCTCCTCCATCTGCAACAGAGATTTTGTGGTCAATTTCAAGAAATGCGCCGTTTGCGGCATCGTTGCCACAAATCTGGCAACGAAATTTATCTCTATACATTATATTGTAGCGTAATTTCAGGCTGATATTCCGGCAATTGTCGACATTAAGCGAGATGGATTCGTCATGCCCTGGAAACGACCCAATAATCTGAATTTGAGCCGTACGCCATTTCTGGAATCTCTTTTCAGCTTCCAAGACATTTTCGGGAGGGCTTCTGTCGAATAGCATCCTCCTTAGCTCAGCAAACCCTTGAACGAATCCACGCCTATAAGCCTGTTCAATTGCGGCAGAGCCCGGTTTATTTGCCATTGGAGCTGTGTCTGAGCAGTAATCGGGGTGGTTTCCGTCAAGCAAGCGAGCCCGGAAATATCGTTTTCTTCCGTCGAGTTCGAATGGTTTTGTGAAATTTGATCTTCTACACGCATCAAATAGCAGATCGGATGGTTTTGCCTGCAAGTTCTTATCTAGGCGTGCATCGATGGCGCAAAGCTCGTCAAATAGGTTCGATACCTCGTGGGGAGGGTCATAACGACCTAGCAGCTTTTTCGCTCGCTGATATCGATCTGCCTTTGCCAATTGCATTCCCCAAATTAACGGTGATCGCGCCAGAATCAGCAAAGAGGTTAACAAGGCTCAGGCGATCGGGTAACTGGGAAGGTAAGGCACAAACCGTCAGAATACTGCATACAAATTTCCACGTCCCCCGCTGACAAACGCGCCGCCGCCCGCTAATCCTTGGCCCGAGAAATCCATCGGGAGGTTGATATGGCGGGCGGCAAGGTTGCGATGATCACGGGCGCGGGCTCTGGTGTGGGCCGGGCGGTGGCGATCCGGTTTCTGAAGGATGGCTACAAGGTCGGCCTGATGGGCCGCCGCGCCGATGCGCTCGCCGAAACGATTTCGCTTGCTGGCGCGGGCGCCGCGAATGCGGTCGCGCTGGCGGCTGATGTCACCGATCACGGCGCGGTCAACGCCGCTTTCGACAAGCTGGTCGCGACCTTCGGGCGGCTCGATGTCGTGTTCAACAACGCCGGCATCGGCGCGCCGCCGGTGCAGTGGGATGAGCTTTCGCCCGAGCAATGGCGCGCGGTGGTCGATACCAACCTCAACGGCGTGTTCTACTGCATGCAGGCGGCGTTCCGCATCATGAAGCGGCAGAGCCCGAAAGGCGGGCGCATCATAAACAACGGCTCGGTTTCGGCCTATGCGCCGCGCCCGTTCTCGGCGGCGTATACCGCGACCAAGCACGCCGTGCTCGGCCTCACCAAGACCGGCGCGCTCGACGGGCGCGAGCATGACATCGCCGTCGGGCAGGTCGATATCGGCAATGCGCTGACCGATATGGCCCGGCGCATGACGACCGGTGTGCTTCAGGCCAATGGCACGATGGCGATCGAACCGGTGATGGATGTCGAGCATGTCGCGAACGCCGTTGCGCATATGGCGAGCCTGCCGCCGGAAGCGAACGTGCTGACAATGAACGTCATGGCGACGAAGATGCCGTTCGTCGGCCGCGGCTGACCCCTTCGGTGAATTCCGCCGGAGATCGGCGGTTTTCGCGCATTGAAATCGGGCAGGGGGCGGGATACGCAGGGCCTTCCCGATTTCCAACCCCTGCAGGAGAACATCATGGCTTCCATCACCCGGATCGAGTGCGGCGCGCGCATGTCGAAGGCCGTCGTCCACGGCGACACGGTTTATCTCGCGGGGATCGTCGCGAGCGACACCAAACTCGACATCACCGGCCAGACCAAGGATGTGCTTGCGCAGATCGACGATCTCCTCGCCAAGGCCGGCACGGACAAGAGCAAACTCCTGCGCACCAACATCTGGATCACCGACATGAAGAACTTCGCGGCGATGAACGCCGTCTGGGATGGCTGGGTGAGCCAGGGCAACACGCCTGCGCGCGCGACGGTCGAAGCGGGGCTGGCGACGCCGGACTATCTCGTCGAGATCATGGTCGTCGCGGCGAAGTAAGGTTCCCGATCAGGCTTCCGGCGCGGTCTCCGCGCCGGGCCCCAACGCACGCTGGTAGATCACCTGATCGAGCCAGCGTCCGTGCTTGTAGCCGACGTTCCTGACCGTTCCGGCATGGGCGAAGCCCATCGCCCGGTGCAGGTTGATCGAGCCGTGTGACAGGCTGTCGCCGATCACCGCCACCATCTGCCTTTTACCGAGCCGCTGGCATTCCGCGATCAGGGCGGCGAGCAGCGCCTTGCCCACGCCCTGCCCCTGGCAATCCGGTTTGATGTAGATCGAATCCTCCACCGCATGGCGATAGGCAGGGCGCGGGCGATATTGCCCGGCATAGGCATAGCCGACGATCGCGCCGGCGATTTCCGCGACGAGATAGGGAAAGCCGTCTGCGAGGAGCGCGGCACGGCGGCGTGCCATTTCGGCGAGATCGGGTGGTTCGAGTTCGAAGGAGGCTGTGCCGTTCAGAACGGCGGGGGTATAGATCGCCTGAATCGCGGGCAGGTCGGCATCGCAGGATGCCCGAACGAGGACAGCCATCCTCAACTCCATAAAGAAAGGGCTGCAACCGGGGGTCGGTTGCAGCCCTAGCACTACTCGTTGCGTCGCGAATAGTGGGGAGGGAGGTGCGTGGTCTCGAAATTACGCCCAGCGATAGGGGGAAGCGGGGCGGTAGGTGGAAAGGTGGCCATCGACGAGGCCGGCCAGCATCCAGGAAACCGGCGCGGCGACGATCAGGCTGCCGGCGACGATGCCTGTCATCAAGCTGGCGGCCTGTGCCTGAAGCGGGGTCGCGAATACCACAACCGCGCCGAGGCCCAGCATGGCGGCCAGAACGGCCAGGAAGAGGATCGCGGCGGTCTGAAACTTGGTGGCGGTGGCGGACATGGCGGTGTTCCTTTTGTGGTCGGCGTCGTCGTGTCACCTACTTGCCATTGGAACCGCCCTCGGGAATGTATGGTTCCGCACAATCCGGAACCCGCGCTTGGACCTTTTCGCCAGATCGCCCTTCACCGAGGAAGATCGCCGTTACCGCAGGCGGGTGACGCTTATTGTCGCGGTGATCGCCGCCCTCGCGATTGTGCAGACGATCTACGCTCTCTCGCTCGGCAACCGGTTTCTCCTGAAGGACGGGATCGACTGGATCTACGACGTCGTGCTCTGGGCCGTGGCGCTGGCGGTGTTCGGGCGCGGGCGGCGCTTCGAGGATCTTGCGGCGCTCGGCGTTGCGGGTGTGATGCTGGTCGCGGGGCTTCACACGGGCTACGACCTCTGGGACAAGATCATGACCGGCCGGCGGGCGGAGGTCTGGGTGGCGGGTTGGTCGGCCTTCACTGCGATCGGGCTGGCATTGTTCGTCCTCGGGTTGATGCTGCGGTTCCGCGCGGCTGAAAACCCGCTCATCGCGGCGACGTGGCTTTCGAGCCGGAACGATGCAATCTCGACTACAGCCTTCGCGGTTATCGGATTCGCTGCAAGGACTTCCGCAAGCCAGACCCCGGAAATCCTGCTCGACCTGTTCGTGATCGGGCTCAGCTTTCAGGCGGTCGGGGCCATTCTCGTCAAGGTGAGGCGCGATTGGCGCGGGGAAACCGTGCGAATGTCGCCCGATAGATAGACAGGCAGGGGCGTCCTATGCTTCCTCGGCACGAAATCACGTTAGGGGTGGGATGAATCGATGTTTTCCAGCGTCTTGATTGCGAACCGCGGTGAAATCGCCTTGCGCGTCGCACGGACGGCCCGGCGGCTCGGGATGCGGGTGATCGCCGTCCATTCAGAGGCGGACGCCGAGGCGCCCTTTGTCGCCTTTGCGGATGAGGCCTATTGCATCGGCCCGGCGCCGGCACGCGAGAGCTATCTCGTTACCGAGCGTATCCTCGATGTCGCGAGAAAGGTTGGTGCTGAATGCCTTCACCCCGGCTACGGATTCCTCTCGGAGAACGCCGAGTTCGCGGAAGCCTGCGCAGCAGCGGGCGTGACGTTCGTCGGCCCACCACCTTCCGCCGTCCGGGCGATGGGGCTGAAGGACGCTGCGAAGGCGCTGGTCGAGAAGGCAGGTGTGCCGGTCGTGCCCGGCTATCACGGCGAAATTCAGGACGCGGCCTTCCTCAAGGAGAAGGCCTATCAGATAGGATATCCCGTCTTGATCAAGGCGGTTGCAGGCGGTGGCGGCAAGGGGATGCGGCGGGTCGACAAGCACGCCGATTTCGAGGAGGCGCTCGCCTCCTGCCAGCGCGAGGCGCAGAATTCCTTCGGCAACGCGCATGTGTTGATCGAGAAATACATTCTCGCGCCGCGCCATGTCGAGGTTCAGGTCTTCGGCGACAAGCACGGCAACGTGATCCATTTCTTCGAGCGCGATTGTTCGATGCAGCGTCGCCACCAGAAGGTGATCGAGGAAGCGCCCGCGCCGGGCATGGATACGGCAACGCGCGCGGCCTTCGGCAAGGCGGCGGTCGATGCGGCGAAGGCTGTCGGCTACTATGGCGCGGGAACGATCGAGTTCATCGCGGATGGATCGCGCGGGCTGAGGCCTGACGGTTTTTATTTCATGGAGATGAACACCCGGCTTCAGGTCGAACATCCGGTGACCGAGGAAATCACAGGCTTCGATCTCGTCGAGCTTCAGTTCCGCGTGGCGGCGGGTGAGAAGATGCCGGTCTCGCAGGGCGACCTCACAATCCACGGCCACGCGGTCGAAGCGCGGCTTTATGCCGAGGAACCGGAGCGCGGCTTCCTGCCGTCCACCGGCACCCTGCACGCGCTCCAGCTTATGGGCGGCGAAGGTATCCGCATCGACAGTGGTGTTGTCGAAGGCGGCGAGGTGACACCGTTCTACGATCCGATGATCGCAAAGGTGATCGCTCACGGCGCGAACCGCGACGAGGCGCTCGACCGGCTGCGCGATGCGCTTCTCGGCTCTGTCGTTGCCGGGCCGAAGACCAATTGCCGTTTTCTTTGCGCGTTGATCGATCATCCGGATTTCCGTGCCGGCAAGCTCGATACCGGCTTGATCGACCGCAACCTCGAAAAGCTCGGCGCAGTGCCGCCGGAACTCGACCGAGCCGCAGTGGCAGCCGGGGCTCTGGCGTTGCTTGGCGAAGAGCAGATGCGGCTGGCCGATGCGGCGCTTGCCCGCTCCGGTTGGGCGAGCGATCCGTGGGGCGACAACGACGGTTTCGCGCTTGCGCCCGGCCGCAAGGGCAGCCTTCGCGTCAAGGCCGAACAGGAGGAGATCGTGCTGCCGCTCGATGCCTCGGCCTCCGCGATCGGCGAAGCCTTGCCGGGCGCCGACCGCGATTTCACGCTGGTCGCCGGCGGCGAGGGCATTTTCGTGCTGGATCGCGGCCGACAGGTTGCGGTGTCGCTGCCCGATCCGCTCGATGTTTCTTTCGACGATCACGGTGGTGATGCGGGCGGGCTGGTAAAATCGCCAATGCACGGCAAGCTCGTCGCGCTGTTCGTGAAGGACGGCGAGGCTGTCGAAAAGGGACAGCGCGTCGCCATCGTCGAGGCGATGAAGATGGAGCACCCCGTGCTGGCGCCGCGCGCCGGCATGGTCGAGGGGATCGCCTTTGAAGCGGGCGCCCAGCTCGGCGAAGGCGCACGGATCATGGTGATCGCTGAGGCAGGTTAAGAGGAAATGGCGCTCAACCTCCTCAAGCTCTGCGTCGGGGTTGAATCGATCGAGGATATCGAATCCTGGATCGAGGAAACGCGCCTCCAGCATCACAGGCTCGGGCGGCCGTTCCGGCAGACGCATACAACGCGCATGGTGCCCAAGCGCATGGGTGAGATCGCAGGCGAGGGCTCGCTCTACTGGGTCATCAAGGGGCGGATCGCCTGCCGCCAGCGGATCGAGGCCATCGAGCCGTTCACAGGCGAGGACGGCATCCAGCGCTGCCATCTTGTGCTCGAACCGGTGGTGATTCCGGTGCAACTCCGGCCGTGCCGGCCGTTTCAGGGCTGGCGTTACCTTGCCGCCAAGGATGCACCGGCCGATATCAGGGCAAGTGATGCGCCGGTGGACATGCCGGACGATATGCGCGAGGAATTGCGCGCGCTCGGGCTTCTGTGATGGTCCGCTGAAGGGGGCCGGATGAGCTATATCGTTTCCACGCTGGTTTTCGGGGCGATCGTCTGGTGGTTCGCGCTCGGGCCGGGCCGGAAGGCGGGCGACGCCATGTCGCCCCTGACGCGCAAGCTGGTGGGCGCCATTGCCGGCGGAGCGGGCATCCTGCTCGCGCTGCGCGGGCGCTGGGATATTGCTATCGTTCTGGTTTCGCTGTCAGCCTGGCTGCTGGGGTTCAAGCTGCCCGCGATGTTCGACCCGATCGGCCGCGCGCGGCGTTCGGAGATCCGGACGCTTGGCCTTGTCGTTTCGATGGACTTGGCGTCGGGTGAGATGGACGCCGATATCTTGTTCGGCACGCACAAGGGCCGCAAGGTCAGACAGCTCAACCATCGCGACATCATCACGCTCGCGGGCGAACTCGCGGCGAACGATCCGCAGGGCCTAAACCTTCTCGCTCAGGATTTCGACCGCCGGGCGCCCGGTTGGCGTGAGCACGTGAAGTTCGATCCGGCAGCGGGGCAGGGTGCGGCGGCGGGCATGGGCGAAATGCGTGAAAAGGAAGCCTATGAGATCCTTGGCCTTGAGCCGGGGGCTTCCGAGGAGGCCGTTCGCGCGGCGCATCGCACGCTCATCGCGCGGTTTCACCCCGATCGTGGCGGCTCGACCTATCTTGCCGCGCTCGTCAACCGGGCGAAGGACGTCGCGCTGGCGGCTGCCAGGCGGGGCTGAGGCGCGCGAAAGCGGGCGCGAGAGTTCGGCAAAAATCTCATCCAGCGAGGTTTCCCGGCTGGGCACGGATTCCACTCCCGGCAGGGCTTCCTGGGCATCGGCCATACGCAATACTCCGTGGACTCAACGGTTTCTTGGAACTCAGACTTTCTGGGCGATGCAGTTGAAGCCGGAGCGTTTCACGGCCTTGCAGGCTGCGTTGGCTTCATTGGAATCGTCGAACCCGCCGAAGCGTGCGCGATAGAATGTCGAACCGCCTTTGGTCACCGCTTCGGTGAACGGCTCGGCATCCTTGAGCGCCTGGCCAGTCTTGCCCCTGGCGCTATCGAGGATTTCGCGCGCCTTGCCTTCGCTGTCGGTCGCGGCAAGCTGGATGATCCAGCCGGAACGGGACGGAGCGGAAGCCTTCGGTGCCGATTTTGCCGGTTCATCGGTCTTGACCTCCGCGCGCGCCGTGCGGGGCTGGGCAGTCTTCGGAACTTCCGTTTCCACCTTTGCGAGGGTTTTTACTTCTGGCGTCGGGGCTGGCGTAGCGGCTGCGACCTTCGCGCGTTCAGCCATCGACG
>DAORNC010000007.1:0-8945 GCA_035440785.1 Rhabdaerophilum sp.
CCCTGGCCTCACCTGGTACAACGCCTCGAAGGGCGCGGTGAATCTCGTCTCGAAATCGATGGCGGTTGAGCTGGCGCCGCTCAGAATCCGCGTCAATGCCATCGCCCCGGTCGCGGGCGAGACGCCGCTGCTCGCCACCTTCATGGGCGAGGACACACCGGAAATCCGGGCGAAATTCATCTCGACCATTCCGCTCGGCCGGTTCTCGACGCCCGCCGACATCGCCAACGCCTGCCTGTTCCTCGCCTCAGACGAAGCAAGCATGACGACCGGCTCGGTGCTGGAAGTAGACGGCGGGCGCTGCGTATAGCCCCGATGGCCCTGGCGTAAGTCCGGACACGCGTTCGCGCCTGCGGCGAGCCATCAATCCATCCCGATGGCAGCCGCCCAGGGCTACAGCCGCGGCATCGCCGAAAGAAGGCGTTGCGTGTAGGCATGGCGGGGGCTCGCGAACAAAACCTCCGTATCGCCTTCCTCGACGATCTTCCCGTCCTGCATGACGATCACGCGGTCGGCCATGTAGCGGACGATGCCGAGATCATGGCTGATGAACACCATCGTCAGGCCGAATTCTGCGCGAATATCGAGGAGCAGATTCAGGATCTGCGCCTGGATCGAGACATCCAGGGCGGAAACCGGTTCGTCAGCCACGAGCAGCCGTGGCCGGGTGATGAGGGCGCGGGCGATGGCGATGCGCTGGCGTTGCCCACCGGAGAACTGATGCGGAAAACGCCTCAGCGCGCTGTTGCCGAGGCCGACACGTTCAAGAATCGCGGCGACCCGCGCCGCGCGCTCCTCCGCCGACAGCACCAAGCCGGCATGATCGAGCGGCTCGGCGACACTGTCGAGGATCCTCATCCTGGGATCGAGCGAGCCGAACGGGTCCTGAAACACCATCTGGACATCGCTCAGCGGCCCCGGATGCGGCTCGCCCGCAGCGACACGCTGGTCGCCGAGCATGATCGAGCCGGCATCGGGCGGCTCCAGCCCGACCAAAACCCGCGCCAATGTCGATTTGCCGGAACCAGATTCGCCAACGATGCCGAGAATCTGCCCTTCCGAAACGTCGAAGCTGACCCCCTGAAGCGCGACGAAACGCTGCCGGCGCCCCCAGAATTCACGGGAGGGGAGTGAATAATGACGCGCAAGGTTCTCGACCTTCAGGAACGGCTTCACGGCGCCCCTCCCCGCTCGAGATGATGACACCAGGCCCGCGTCGACGCCTGATCGGGCGGGGGCATCTGCTCGGCACAAAGCGCATCGGCCTTGGGGCAGCGCGTGGAGAACGGGCAGCCGCGCGGCAGGTGACGCAGATCCGGCACCTGGCCGGGAATCGGACTCAGGCGTGTCGTCCGGGCCATACCACGCGGAATGGCCGCAAGAAGCCCGCGCGTATAGGGCTGACGCGGAGCGCCAAGCAGGGTATGCGTCGCCCCCGTTTCCATCGGCGCGCCGCCATAGAGCACCAGCACGCGGTCGGCAATGCGCGAGATCACCGCGAGATCGTGACTGATGATCAGCATCGCCATGCCCGTCTCGTCGCGGATCTCGCGCAACAGGACGAGAATCTCGGCCTGCACCGTGACATCAAGGGCCGAAGTGGGTTCGTCGGCGATCAAGACGTCCGGTCTGCAGGAAATGGCCATCGCGATCATCACTCGCTGGCGCTGGCCGCCCGAAAGTTCGTGCGGGAAGGATCGGGCTCGTTGTTCGGGCCTGTCGAGACCCACGCGCCCGATAAGGCGGATCGCCTCGATCCGGGCCGCCTCGCGATCCATCACGCCATGCAGGACGAGCGCTTCCGCGATCTGTTCGCCGACGCGCTGCACCGGGTTCAACGCCGTCATCGGCTCCTGGAACACCATCCCGATCCGGCGTCCGCGCAGGGCGCAGAGATTGGTCTCCGACAGGCCCGCGATGTTACGCCCGGCGAGGCGGATCGCGCCCTCCATCTGCAGCCAGCGCGGCAGGAGACCCATGATCGACAGTGCCGTCACCGTCTTGCCCGAACCAGATTCGCCGACAATGCCAAGCGTTTCCCCGCGTTCGAGCGCAAACGAAAGGCCGCGCAGAATCGTCAGGTCGCGGAAGGCAACGGTGAGCTTGTCGATCTCGAGCATGGCTCAACGCTCCTCGAGCCGGGGGTCGAGGATATCGCGCAGCCCGTCACCCAGCAGGTTGAAGGCGAGCACCGAGACGGCGATCGCGAGCCCCGGCAGAAGCGCGAGGCGCGGGGAAATCCCGAGAAAGGTCTGCGCATCGTTGAGCATCCGCCCCCAGGAGGGGTTGGGTGGCTGCGTGCCAAGTCCGAGATAGGACAGGCCCGCCTCGGCGAGAATGGCGAGCGCGAACTGGGTGCTCGCCTGCACGATCATCAGCCCGGCGATATTCGGCAGGACATGGCGCCGGAGGATAACAAGTCTTGGCACGCGCGCGAGCCGCGCCGCCCGGATGAAATCGCGCGTCAGGACCTGAAGCGTCGCCCCACGCGCGACGCGGGCGAAGACCGGAACATTGAAAACGCCAATCGCGATCACCGTGTTGACGAGCCCCGGCCCGAGAAACGTCAGGATCAGGATCGCGCTGAGCACCGCGGGGAAAGCAAAGATGAAGTCGAGCGCGCGCATGATGGCATCGTCCGCCCAGCGACCGTTCATCTGCGCGGCCGTGACCCCCAGCATCAGGCCGAAACCGGCGCCGATCGCCACCGCGACGAACCCGGTCAACAGGGCGTTGCGGGCGCCGACCATCAACATCGAAGCGACATCGCGTCCGAACTGATCCGTCCCGAGCCAGAATTCACCGGAAGGGCCCTTGAGGCGCATCAGGATACGCATCTTCGTCGGGTCTTCCGGCGTCCAGAACAGCGAGAGCACCGCCACCGCGCAGATCAGCAGTGACAAAACCGCGCCGATGAGGAACGAGGGATGGCGGAGAGCCCGGCCGATCATGCGGCGATCCTCAGGCGCGGGTCGATCAGCCCATAAGCAACATCGACCAGCGTGTTCACGGCGATCACCGTGCCGACAAACAGCAGGACCAGCGACTTGATGAGGATGAGATCGTGCCCGCCGACCGCCTGCACCAGCAGCCGGCCCAATCCAGGCAGCGCGAAGACGTTTTCGACCACGATCGTTCCGGCGACGAGAAACGAGAATTGCAGGCCCAGGATGGTAATGACCGGGATGAGCGCATTGCGGAGCGCATGCCGACGCAGCACCTGCACGCGGTTCAGCCCCTTGGCGCGCGCGGTGCGGATGAAATCCTCGCCGAGCGTTTCGAGCATCGAGGTGCGCGTCATCCGCGCGAGCACCGCCGATTGCGGTAGCGCGAGCGCAAAGGCCGGCAACACCAGCGCCCGGAAGGCGCCAAGCGGATCGGCCTGCCAACCGGGAAAGCCGCCGGAGGGAAACCAGCCAAGGGTGACCGAGAACAGGAGCACGAACAGGATGCCGAACCAGAAATTCGGGATCGCAATACCCAGTTGCGAAACTGCCATGATGGCAGCGTCGACCGGACCGGAGCCGCGTGAGGCCGCGAGGGTGCCGAGCGTGATGCCGATGGTCGCCGCCAGCGTCAATGCCATCGCCGCGAGCGGCAGAGTCACCGCAACCCGCTCTGCGATGAGCCCGCCGACGGGCACGCGGTAGGTATAGGAAAGACCGAGATCGCCCGTGAACACGCCCGCGATCCAGGACAGGAAGCGTTGCAGCGTCGGTCGATCAAGGCCCAGTTCGGCCCGAAGAGCGGCCACGGTTTCCGGCGTCGCGCTGACGCCGAGCATCGTCCCTGCAGGATCGCCAGGCAGAACCTCCAGCAGCAGGAAGATCAGGATTGCGGCTGCGAGCATCGTCAGGACGAACCCCGCGATCCGCCGCAGGATAAAGCGCCCCATGCTCCCGCCCTCCGCCGGCCTCTCCCGCTATTGCCAGCGCAGCTCCGCCAGCGGCGTCGCGGGCAGCGGCGAATTGTCCCAGAGGCCGGAGAGCCCCTTCTTCACCACAGTCACCTTCGGCAGCATGAAGAGGAAGATATTGACCTGATCCTGGACGATCTGCCGCTGTGCCGCCTCGAAAGCGGCCTTGCGTTCGGCATCGGAGCGAGCGCTCTTGCTCTTCTGGAAGGCGGCGTTCAGCGCCTCGGACTTGTAGCCGAAGTAATAATTGTCGCGCGTATAGATGTTAAGATCCATCGGCTCCACGTGGCTGACGATCGTCAGGTCAAAGTCCTTGTTGCGGAACACCCGCTCCAGCCATTGCGGCCATTCGAGCGGTTCGATGCTCGCCTTCACGCCGATTTCGGCAAGCATTGCCGCAACCACCTCGCCTCCACGCCGCGCATAGGCCGGCGGCGGCAGGCGAAGGGTGAGCGACAGCCCATTGGGGAAGCCAGCCTCGGCGAGCAGCGCCTTCGCCTTCTTCGGATCGAAAGGCGTTTCACCTGTCAGGTCCACATAGTCCGGATGGTTGGGCGAGAAATGGCTGCCGATCGGCGTGCCCAAGCCCGAAACCGCGCCTTCATTGACGAGCTTGCGGTCCACCGCCATCGCCAGCGCACGGCGCACGCGCAGATCGTTGAGCGGCGCCTTGGCGTTGTTCATGGCGACGATCGTCTCGCCCTCGGTGCGGCCGATCATCACGGCGAGCTTGGGATCGGCCTTGAGCTGGGGAACAGCCTCCTGCGCGCCGATATTGGTGTGTGCGTCGCAATCGCCGGCGAGCAACGCCGCGACCTGCGCCTGCGGATCGGCGATGAAGCGGAAGCTCACCGTCGCCAACGCGGGCTTGCCGCCCCACCAGCCATCGAACCGTTCGAGCGCGAGGCGGTCGCCGCGATTCCAACTCTTGAACCGGTAGGGGCCGGTCCCGATCGGATCGGTCGCGGCCTTGGCGACCGACTTCTCCGAGAAGATCACCGCATCGCCCCACGCGATGCCATAGAGGAAATCGGAGGCGAACTGCTTCAACGTGATCTCAACGACGTCCGGCGCGGGTGTGGCGATCTCGCCGATCGGCTGGAATATCCATTTTTGCGCGTTCTTCGAGTCCGGCGCGACCGCGCGGTCGAACGAGAACTTCACATCAGCCGAGGTCATCGGCGTGCCATCGTGAAATTTCGCATTCTTCCGGAGCCGGAAGATGTATTTCATGCCATCCGCGCTCGCCTCCCAGCTTTCGGCCAGCGCCGGGACGATCCTCGAATTGCGGTCGAGCGCGACCAGACCTTCGAAGATATTGCCGTAGGTCACCTCCCGGATCGCCGCCGCGGCGCCGCCGGAGGGGTCGAGGATCGGGGGTTCCAGCGTCTGGCAGATCACCGCGCTGTCCTTGTTGGCCTGTGCGATCGCGCCCGAGGCCGTCAGTGCGCCGATACCAGCCAACAGCACCTGCTTCAAAACCTTCACGATCATTGAGTCCCCTTCCCTGCCGGTCCCGACTTACGGACTGTTGCCAGACTTAAGCGCTGTGCGCATCGCGGCGCAACAGCGTCAGTGTTGCAGCCGCCATGACCTTGGTGGACAGCACCATGTCCTCGATGCCGACCCATTCGTCGGGCTGGTGGGCGAGATCGAGGATTCCCGGCCCATAGGCGACGCAATCGCGCACCGCACCGAAGCGGGTGATGTGCTTCTGATCGTAGGTACCCGGCGAGGCGACATGTTCCGCCGGACGACCGAAGAGTTTTTCGATCCAGTGGTCGAGCGCCGCGACAACCGGGGCATCCGGCTCCGTCATCGTCGGGGCGAAGGTCATGATCTCGCGCACGGAATAATCAAGCCCGGCGCGCGCCGCCTTCACACGGTCGAGCAGCGCGACGATCTCGCCCTTCACACCATCGAGCGGCTCCTCGATGAGGTAGCGCCGGTCGAGCACCAGCCGGCAGCGATCCGCGACGACGGGGGCGGGCAATCCGTCGAAGGGTTCGGGCTGGCCACCGTGGATCGAATTGAGATTGAGCGTCGCCTGCCGGGCACCCTCCGGCACGCAGGGCATGCGCGTGCGTCGGGTTTCGAGCGCCGGCACGAGTTCCCTTTCGATAAGCGTGAGGAAATCGCCCATCCCCCGGATGGCGGAAACACCGAGGAAGGGCATCGCGCCATGGCCAATCTGCCCCGTAATCTCGACCTCCGCCCACCAGACACCGCGATGGCCGAGGCAGACACGATCCGGGTTGAGCGGCTCGGGGATGATGACGTGATCGACCCGGCCCTTGTCGAACCAGCCGTTGCGCGCAAGGTGGCCGACGCCGCCGAACCCGCCGGATTCCTCGTCGACCGTGCCGGAGAACTCAATCACGCCGGACTTGAAAAGCCCCTCGTCGATCAGTGCTTCCATCGCGATGATCGCGCTGGCGATCCCGCCCTTCATATCGCAGGCGCCGCGACCGTAGACACGACCGTCCTTCACGACGCCCTCGAAGGGCGGCACCGTCCAGCCGAGCCCGGCCTCGACAACGTCGATATGCCCATTGAAATGGATGCAGGGGCCCGGAAGGCCGCTCTCGAACCGGCCAACGACATTGAGGCGTGGGTGAAGATCGGTATCATCCGGCTCGCCCCGACCACGCACGTAATCCACCTGTGCGCCCCGTTCGGCAAGCCTCGCGCCGAGGAAACGGGCGCAGGCTTCATAGGCGTCGCCGGGTGGGTTGACCGTGGGAAAACGGATGAGGTTCTGCGTCAGCCGGACGAGTTCGTCGCGCCGGGCCTCAATCCGGCGGAACAGGCGCTCGATATCTGCGGCGATCTCCCGTGCCATGCGGTCCCCCTTTTCGAGGCGGCAGCATAACGCGCCGGAGCGACCTCGCAATCGTTCAGCCCACAAGCCCCCAGATGAATCGCGCGCTGACCAGCAGCAGGAATACGCCGAAGGCAATCTCCAGCCGGCGCTTCGGCATCGCATGTGCGAGCTTCGCGCCGAAGGGCGCGATGAGGGTCGATGTCGGGGCGATCAGGGCGAAACCGAGCAGCGAGACAAATCCGAGCGAAAGCGGCGGCAGCAGCGCCATCTTCGGCCAGCCCGCAGCGATGTAAGCGAGTGCGCCAGGAACGGAGATCAGCACGCCCAGTCCGGATGAGGTCGCGACCGCGTTGTGGATCGGCTTGTTGTGTAGCGAGAGGATCATATTCGAAATCGCGCCGCCGCCGATGCCCATCAGCGATGAGGCGAGCCCGATCAGGACGCCGTAGGCCCTCATGCCCGTGGCGCCAGGCAAATCGTTGGAAATGCGCCAATCGTCGCGCCCGGAAAGGAGCTTGATCGCGTTCGACCCGGCGACCAGCACGAAGACGAGCTTGAGCACCAGCGCCGGCGCGAAGGCCGCGATCGCGCCGCCGGCGATCACGGATAATACCACCGGCGCGGCCCAGAGCTTCAGCACATCCATCAACACCTTGCCCTTGGCGCGATGCGCCCGGAAGGACTGGATCGAGGTCGGGATGATGATCGCCAGCGAGGTACCGACGCAGAGGTGCATCCGCACATCCTCCGGCACGTTGAGGAAGCCGAAGATCTGATAGAGAACCGGCACGATGACAGCGCCACCGCCAACGCCGAACATGCCCGCGAGCAACCCGGTGACAAGCCCAGCACCGAGCAGCGCGATGACCAGGGTGATGAGATCACCCAATGGAATTCCGAACATCGGCGGCATCCTGAAAAAATGAGTTACCCATCGGGTAAACGATGTCGGGGCGCCGTGCAAATCGTGGAACCATCCGGCCTTTATCCTTGCCCAACGGCACGCCATCCGGCAGTTTGCGCCAAAATGAACAACACAGAGGTGCCGGCCGCGCGGTAATCGCATGGCCGCACACCGGGGGAACCGTGAGCGAGAGAATTCCCAACAATCCGCGGGCGATGCAGGATATCCTCGGTGGTTGCCTCCTGATGCTGATTGCCGCGCTGGCGCTGTTCCTGAGCTGGCACCTGCCCATCAGCGGAGCGTCCGGGCTCAATTCAGGCTCCGCGCCGCGCTACACCGCCTCTGCCCTGCTTGTGCTCGGTGCAATCATCGCGGCCGGCGGCCTCTTCCGCGAGGGTGAGGGAATTGGACGGGTCGCTTGGCGGGGCATCGCCTGCATTCTTGGCGGCGTTCTGTTGTTCGCCTTCGCGATCGAACCGATCGGCCTCGTGCTGACGGGCATCCCGCTGATGCTCATCGCCGGCCTCGCCTCGCCCGACTTCCGGCTCAAGGAGGCGGTTGTCTTCGCGGTGCTGATGACGCTGTTCTGCGTCATCCTGTTCCGTTACGGGCTCGCGCAGGCGATCCCGATCTGGCCGAAATACTGACGGGATAGGGCGATGGATCTGCTCTCCAATCTCGCGTTCGGCTTTTCGGTCGCCGTCAGCCCGATCAACCTCCTTCTCTGCCTCATCGGCGCGCTGGTCGGCACGCTGATTGGCGTCTTGCCCGGCATCGGCCCGATCGCCACGATCGCGATGTTGCTGCCGGTGACCTACAAGCTCGATCCGACCGGCGCGCTCATCATGCTCGCCGGCATCTTCTACGGCGCACAATATGGCGGCTCGACCACGGCGATTCTCGTCAACTTGCCGGGTGAAGCCTCGTCGGTCGTGACCACGCTCGACGGACACCAGATGGCGAAGAAGGGCCGCGCCGGCGCGGCGCTCGCCATTGCCGCCATAGGCTCGTTCATCGCAGGCACCTTCGGCACCGTGCTGATCGCCGCACTCGCCAAACCGCTGACCGACGTCGCGCAAGCCTTCGGCCCGGCGGAATATTTCGCGCTGATGGCGCTCGGTCTCGTCTGCGCCATCGTACTCGCGAGCGGCTCGATCCTGAAGGCGATTGCGATGGTGTTTCTCGGCCTGCTGCTCTCGACCATCGGAACCGATGTCGAAACCGGCGCGCAGCGCATGACATTCAACTACGCCCCTCTCGCGGATGGCATCGAATTCGTGACGTTGGCGATGGGCATGTTC
>DAORNC010000007.1:8955-13012 GCA_035440785.1 Rhabdaerophilum sp.
GGCTTCGCGGAAATCCTCCGCAATCTCGAAAACCGGGAGAACCGCGATATCGTTGAGCAGAAGGTGACCGGCCTGATG
The DNA here is from genome assembly GCA_035440785.1 of Rhabdaerophilum sp. Classification (GTDB taxonomy): domain Bacteria; phylum Pseudomonadota; class Alphaproteobacteria; order Rhizobiales; family Beijerinckiaceae; genus Rhabdaerophilum. The sequence goes on from DAORNC010000007.1 coordinate 9,034, forward strand.
CCGACGCGGGAGGATCTCGTCGAATCCGCGCCAGCCATCGCGCGCGGCACCCTGCTCGGCTCGATCCTCGGAATCCTGCCGGGCGGCGGCGCGACGCTGGCTGCCTTCGGCGCCTATACGGTCGAGAAAAAGATATCCAGGACGCCGAAGGCCTTCGGCCAGGGTGCGATCCAGGGCGTCGCGGGGCCGGAAAGCGCGAACAACGCCGCTGCGCAAACCTCGTTCATCCCGCTTCTCACGCTTGGCATTCCGCCGAACGCCGTCATGGCCGTGATGGTCGGCGCCATGACAATCCACGGCATCGTGCCGGGACCGCAGATCGTCACCGAGCAGCCCAAGCTTTTCTGGGGGATGATTGCCTCGATGTGGATCGGCAATCTCATGCTGCTGGTCATCAACCTGCCGCTGATCGGCATGTGGGTGCAGCTCCTACGCGTTCCCTACCGGATGCTGTTCCCCGCGATCCTGATCTTTTGCTGCATCGGTATCTACTCGGTGAACGGGCAATGGTTCGATATTGTGCTCGCGTCCTTCTTTGGCCTTGTCGGCTATGCTTTCATCAAACTCGGTTTCGAACCGGCACCGATGCTTGTCGCCTTCGTACTCGGCAAGATCATGGAAGAAAAGTTGCGGCTGGCCATGAAGCTGGCGCGCGGTAACTGGTTCAGCCTTGTTGATTTCGGCGCAAATCCGCTAGCAGCCTCGCTGCTGGTGATCGCGATCATCCTGCTCGTTCTGGCTGTCCTGCCCTCGATCCGCTCCAAGCGCGACGAGGTGTTCGTTGAATAGAGGTCCCGGCCCAAGAATTCTCTTGTAACGAACGGGCCGGGCGCGCCATTCTAGATGGACCGGGGCCGCGTCGGCGGCGCCTCCCTCCTTCTCGCCGGATTTCACCATGCACGCTCCGCCGGTCGCTTCCCTCGGGCCCGATGCCCGGCGGACGATCTGGGGCCTCGGCGTCACCCAGATCATCGGCTATGGCGCGACCTACTACCTGCTCTCGCTGCTCGCGCGGCCGATCGCAGATGAACTTGGCATGTCCACCCCCGCGGTGTTCGGCGGACTGTCGCTGACACTCGCCTGTTCCGCGCTCTTCGGCCCGCGCATCGGTCGCTGGCAGGATCAGGCCGGTTCGCAGAGGGTGATGTCGATCGGCTCGGTGATCGTCGCGGCGGGGCTGATGCTGCTCGGCCTCGCGCAAGGACCGGCGAGTTTCTACCTCGCGTGGTTCGTGATCGGCCTCGCGGCGCCGATGATGCTCTACTCCGCCGCCTTCACCGCGCTCACACAGATCGCCGGGCATCAGGCGAGACGTTCCATCTCTTTCCTCACGTTCATCGGTGGGCTGGCCTCGACCTTGTTCTGGCCCCTGACCGCCTGGCTCCTGACGTTGACGAGCTGGCGCAACATCGCCTTCTTCTACGCTGCGATGCAGCTTGCCGTCTGCCTGCCGATCCACTGGCGACTCCTCGGGCGCGAAAATGTCGATGGGACCCCGCGCATGCCGGGTCCCGTCGTCGAGCCGGGACTACCCGCCAACGCCCAGCCCGCCGCTTTCGCCTTTCTCGCCGGGATGCTGACGATCAACGGCCTCATCATCAATGCCTGGTCGCTGCTCGTGTTCCCGGTACTGGGCGCGCTCGGTTTCCTGCCCTCGGCGGCGGTTCTGGTCGGAAGCCTTATCGGCATTGCACAGGTCGCGGGACGGATCACGGAATCGATTTACGCCGGGCGGATCAGCGCCATGTGGACCGGGATGATCTCGGCCGCGTCCCTGCCGATGGCGTTCATCGCGCTTTCGCTGTCGCAGGGCGTCACCGCTTACGGTGTCGCCTTCGCCGTGCTTTACGGGATCTCGAACGGGCTTCTGACGATCGCGCGGGGCGCGATCGTGCTCGGTGTTTTCGGCACGCGCGGTTATGGCGAGCGAATCAACCGTATAACGGTGGGGCAGAATATCGCCGGCGCTGTTGGTCCCGTGCTCGGCGGCGTACTGCTCGACAGCGCAGGTGCCGCCTCGCTCGTGACTTTGATGCTGATGGGTTCGATGGTCGCGCTGCTGCTGATGGTCGCCCTGCGTTCCCATTGCGCGCGGCACGGATTTCACTGACAGCGAACCCGGCACGCGCCTTTACCCATGCCCATACCAAGGTGTAGTCAGGCACGAGGTTCAACTTTTCCGGTTTATCCATGCGCACCGACAACCCGCCCGTCATCCGCCTTTCGGAATATCGCGTTCCGGATTTCCTGATCGATCGGGTCTCGCTCGATTTCGCGCTGGAACCGGAGGCGACACGCGTCGTCAGCCGGCTGGAAATGCGCCGCAGCCCGGCGGGCCGGACAGACGCACCGCTGGAACTTGACGGCGACGAACTGGAATTCGTCTCGGCTTCGCTGAACGGCAAGGCGCTCGCCGCCGATGCCTTCTCCGTCTCGCCAACGGCACTGGTCATCCCGGACCTGCCGGATTCTCCTTTCACCCTCACCATCGAAACGAAGGTCAATCCGGCGGCCAACACCAAGCTGATGGGGCTTTACCGCTCGAACGGCGTCTATTGCACGCAGTGCGAGGCGGACGGGTTCCGCCGCATCTCCTACTTCCTCGACCGACCTGATGTGATGTCGATCTGGCGCGTGCGAATCGAGGCCGACAAGGCCGCCTGTCCGCTGCTCCTTTCGAACGGCAATCCGGTCGAGACCGGCGACCTGCCGGGCGGGCGGCATTACGCCGTGTGGGACGATCCGCACAAGAAGCCCTGCTATCTCTTCGCGCTGGTCGCGGGTGATCTCGACGCGCTTCCCGGCGAGCACGTCACGCCCTCGGGCCGCACGGTGAAGCTCAATATCTATGTCGAGAAGGGCAAGGCCGAGCGCGCGGCCTATGCGATGGATTCGCTGATCCGCTCGATGAAATGGGACGAGGAAGCCTTCGGGCGCGAATACGACCTCGACCTGTTCAACATCGTCGCCGTCTCGGATTTCAACATGGGCGCGATGGAGAACAAAGGCCTCAACATCTTCAACGACCGCTATATCCTCGCCTCGCCCGACACAGCGACAGATCAAGATTACCACAACATCGAAGCCATTGTGGCGCACGAGTATTTCCACAACTGGACCGGCAACCGCATCACCTGCCGCGACTGGTTCCAGCTCTGCCTCAAGGAAGGGCTGACCGTTTTCCGCGATCAGGAGTTCTCCTCCGACATGCGCTCGCGGCCCGTGGAGCGCATCGCCAATGTGCTCACCCTGCGCGCGGCGCAGTTCGTCGAGGACGCGGGCCCGCTCGCCCACCCGGTGAGGCCGCAGACTTACAAGGAAATCAACAACTTCTACACCGCGACCGTCTATAACAAAGGCTCGGAACTGATCCAGATGCTCCGCCTGGTAATCGGCGAGGCGAAGTTCCGCGAGGGCATGGACCTCTATTTCGCGCGTCATGACGGCGAGGCAGCCATCGTCGAGCAGTTCATCCAGTGCTTCGCCGACGTCTCGGGGCGCGATCTCAAGCCCTTCATGCGCTGGTACGATCAAGCCGGCACGCCGCTTGTCTCGGTAGCGCAGCACTACGATTCCATAACCGGCGAATACCGCCTCGACCTCAGGCAGGAAACCGCGCCAACGCCGGGCCAGCCGACCAAGGGACCACAGGTTATCCCGGTGAAGCTCGGACTGATCTCCGAGGATGGTGAGGTACTGGCATCCGATGAGGTGCTCATGCTCGAAGGCGAGAGCATCAGCCGCTCCTGGAAGGGCATGAGCAAACGCCCGATCCCCTCGCTGTTCCGTGGATTCTCGGCGCCGGTGCGGGTCGCCATCGAACGCGCACCGGGCGATCTCCTCGCACTCGCGCGGCATGACACAGATCCGTTTAACCGTTGGCAGAGCCTTCAGGATGCGGCGACGGCGCTGTTGCGCCAGTCCGTCACTGCCATCCGCCGCGGCGAGGCGCCGCTCACCGACGCGGCGCTGGCGGAGG
>DAORNC010000007.1:13097-13387 GCA_035440785.1 Rhabdaerophilum sp.
GATCGCAAAGGATGTCGACCCCGGCGCGATCGGCATCGCCGTCGATCACCTACGCGACGAGATCGCACGGTTCGCGCGTCGCGATATCGAAGACGCCTATACGGCCTTCTCCAGGGAAACGACGTTCAGCCCGAATGGCGCGAGCGCCGGTCGGCGTGCGCTCCGTTCGCAACTCCTGCGCTATCTCGTCGCGGCGGACCGCAAAGCCGGCGCGAAAACCGCCTTCCGGCAATTCGAGAGTGCGCACAATATGACCGACCGGATCGGCGCGCTTGCTGCCCTGCTTCCTT
>DAORNC010000007.1:13406-23109 GCA_035440785.1 Rhabdaerophilum sp.
AGCCTGTTCTATGAGCGCTACAAGGGTGAGCATCTCATTCTCGACATGTGGTTCGCGCTTCAGGCCCGCATCGGCGGCGAGGACGCACCGGCACGCGTGAAGGCGCTCATCGCGCACCCCCAATTCACCCTAACCAACCCGAACCGGGCGCGGGCGCTTATCGCGACCTTCGCCAATGCCAACCCCCGCGGTTTCCATGCAGCGGACGGTTCCGGCTATCGGCTCGTCGCGGAATTGATCGGCGAGATTGACGCCCGTAACCCGCAGATCGCGGCACGGCTGGCGACTGCCTTCAGAAGCTGGAAGGGGCTTGAGGCGGGCCGTCGGGTGCAGGCAGAAACAGCCCTCCGGGCACTGGTGACAGGCGGCGAACGTTCGCGCGATCTCGGCGATATTCTGGAGCGCACACTCTCCTAAGTTGAGCAGAACCAGCCAGACTCGCCAGCTTTGCATTAGCGTCGCCTGCTACTGCCTGCAAAGATGAGTTTGCACGCTCGGCAAAAATCAGAATCAAATGAGAACAAATGAAGATCACAATGAATCCGTAACAAGACCATGTGATTTCTGCGGATTCCTGCCCAACCTTGGCGGCCGCCAAAGATGAATCAAAAGTAAAAAAGCCCTTGCAAGCCGGATTCACCTCGATTCAACTACCTGTGATTCGGAGCGATGCGGCACATTCTCCGGGTCAATTTTTGGGGGAATTCCGAGGGGGCAGTCATGGTGCGAGCATTCGCAGCCAGCGCTATTTTTTTGCGCGAGGAGACACCAGATCCCATCTCCACGCTGGCGGGGAAGAACACGTTGCGGTTCACCTCGCATCGCCTCGATCGAACGGTCATCGCGCTCGTTCTCGTCTTCCTTGCGGTCACGATCACAAGCCTTGTCGTCCAGGTGACGACATCACGAGAAGATCAGCTCGCCTCGGCAGAAGCCAATCTCCAGCTCGCGCTTGACCTCACGGCGGCCAAACTTGCGGCGGCACACACCGAAGAGGCTGGCGCACCCGCCGCGCTGCCGCGGCTCTCCAATGAAGCGATTCAGCCCGGCCGCCGCTTCTTTCTGATCGATCGGGAAGCCAATGTCGTCGCGGGGCATGTCGCAGCCGAAGACCTAAACCGCAAGGCTCGCTGGCTTTTCGGCGAACCCCTTGCCTTCGACGTCGCCCTCGGTGCCCGCGCGCCGGCCCGGCTGCCGCTTCGCGATGGACGCCTCGCCAGCCTTGCTTTCTCGCGCACGGACCTCGGCGACCGACTGGTCGTCGGCTATCAGCCGATCGACGAGGAACTGCGTCTCTGGTGGACGCAGACCAGCGCCACGCTGGCAATCCTTCTCTGCTTCGGTGCGGTGACGATTGCCTTCACACTCGTCTTCTATGCCCAACGTCAGCGCGCCTGCCAAGCCAGCGCCAGCGCAACACGGATGAGTACCCTCGCCGAACTCGCGCTGTCGCACAGCCAATGCGGGCTCTGGGACTGGAAAATTTCGACAGATTCGATTTTCTGGTCGGATTCCATGCACCACCTGCTCGGCCGCCAACCCGACGGCAACAAGGACTGCGCCCGCGTCTCCGCCCGACTGCATCCAGATGACAGCGATCTCCTCGCTTCGATCCGCAATGCCGTGGCTGCTGGCGAGCGCGAATTCGGAAATGTGTTCCGGATGCGGGACGAGCTCGGCAACTGGCGCTGGCTCAGGATGCGGGCCATCGCCGTGGACACCGCCCATGCGGACAAAGCGCGCTTGTTCGGAATCGTCATGGATGTGACTCAGGAACGCGCCCTCGAAGAAGAGAACCGTCGCGCCGATGCTCGCCTGCGCGACGCAATCGAGTCGCTCTCCGAGGCCTTCGTGCTCTGGGATGAAAACAATCGCCTTGTTCTGTGTAACTCGAAATACCAGACGTTCCACGGCCTGCCGACGGATCTCGTCCAGCGTGGAACGCCTTACAAGACCCTGATGGCCGGCGCGGAAGCGCCGCGAGTCCAGATCGAGATCGATCACGCTTCCCAGCCCGGGACCGGCGCCCGCACCTACGAAGCCCAATTGCACGACGGCCGTTGGCTGCTCATCAACGAGCGTCCGACCAAGGATGGCGGCTACGTATCTGTCGGGACGGACATCACCGCACGCAAGGCACAGGAAGCGCATCTGATCGAGAACGAGCGGCGCCTTCAGGTTACCATCAACGATCTTGGGAACTCCCGGGAAGCCTTCCGCCGTCAGGCCGGGCAGTTGGCGGAACTCGCCGACCGCTACCTTGAGCAGAAAGCGGAGGCCGTTTCGGCCAATCGCATGAAAGCCGAATTCCTTGCCAACATGAACCATGAAATCCGCACGCCGCTTAACCATATCATCGGCTTCGCGGAGATGATCGAGACAGAGGTTTTCGGTCCTTGCGGTTCGGATCGCTATGTCGAATATGCCCGCCATATCGGGGAAAGCGGGTCGTCGCTAATGGCCATCATTTCCGATATTCTCGACATGGCCCGGATTGAAGCTGGCCGCGTGACGCTGGAACGCGAGGAAGTGCCGCTTGGTGCGCTGCTGGAAAGCGCCACGCGGCAGGTGCAGGAAGCTGCCCAGACCAAGAAAATTCGTCTCGAGATCGATCCGACCACCTCCGAGCCCGCCGGCCTTCGCCCGATGTTTGTTGACCCGAACGCTGTCCGTCAGGCATTGGGGCACATCCTGCGCAACAGCGTGCGCCTCTCGCCGACCGGCGGCCGCGTCTCGGTGCGTGCTCGGCCGTGCGGCGACTACGTCAACATCTTCATTGCCGACCGAGCCTGCGCGCTTTCTCCGGGTGAGATCGGCGTGATGGCGAACCCGTTCGGTCATATCGACCGCATGCTGGAGGATGGCTGCAAGGGTTCCGGGCTCGGCCTGCCGATCGCCCGTGCGCTGATCGAGCTTCACGGCGGGACGGTCCGCATGCGCTCCTCGGCCGAGATGGGCTCACTGATGATGATTCACCTGCCGGCACGGGCTCACCCCGTCCAGCTCGACCTGCCGATGGGTGGCTGATCCTTTCACCTCAACCGGCCCGCACCTTGCCGATGATCTTACCGAACACCCCGCGCGCGGCGCCCTGGGCGGCCTTCAGTTCGGCAACGAGAAAGTTGAAGTCCGGGTAATCGAGAAAACCGGCCAGCCGTCGCTTGAAGATCGTGCTCGCCGTCGCCTCCTCAAACGCCTCCGGCAAACAGAGACGCGTGACCTGAGCGAAGGCCGACTGGAGTTGCCAGGCCTTCAACAGCGTTTCAGCATCCTCTGCGCCGATCAAGCCGCGCCGGGCAGCCTCTTCAATCGCGCCACCCGTGCCGAAGCCGAAGAGATCAGGGTTTTCGAGTGTCAGGACCTGTGCGACGAACTCACAATCGACGAGCCCTCCCGGCCAATCCTTGACGTCAAACATATCGCGCCCCGGCTTCGATTGAGCCATGAGACCGCGCATCTCGGCAGCGGCCTTGCCGACAGCCTTTCGCGATGGGGCTTGCGCGAGGATGTCCACCGCGACGGCCTGCCACTCGCGCGCGAGATCCGCGTCGCCGGCGAGCGGACGCGCACGCGTCAGCGCCATGTGCTCCCAGGTCTCGGCCTCGGTGAGCTGGTAGTCGCGGAAGCCGTTGAGCGACGTCGCCACCGTGCCCTTGCGTCCTGAAGGCCGGAGCCGGAGGTCGATCTCGTAAAGCGTACCCGACCGCATCGGTGCCGAGAGCGCGGAGACAAGGCGCTGGGTGAGCTTGGCAAAATATTCTGCCGGCATCAACGAACGCCTGCCGTCCGATACCGCGTCGGGCGGCGCCTTGTAGATGACCACCAGATCGAGATCGGAATTGGCCGTCATCTCGCGGGAGCCGGCCTTGCCATATCCGACAAGGATCATCGAAGCGTCGGGAATCTCGCCATAGGTCAGCGCGAATTCCTCGCGCGTGCGACGCAGAACGATATCGAGGAATATCTCGGCGACAGCCGTATGCGCGGTGCCGATCTCGGAGAGCGGCAGGACACGCGAAAGAACCCGTGTGCCGAGCAGGAAACGTTCCGCTCGTCCCAGCTCGCGAGCGCGATCAAGAAAACTCTCGAAGTCGGGCTCGCGCGCGAGGCGCGGAGCGATACGTTCGCGCGCCGCATCCATCGTCAACCCGGAAAGGAATTCCGGATCGACCAGCACATCGAGCACATGCGGCGAGAGTGCCACGATCTGCGATAGGCGCGGGGCCGTGCCGAGAATTTCCGCGAACAGCCGACGCAGCTCGTCGTTATTCTTGAGGATCGAAAAGAGTTCGATTGCCGCGGGCATGTGCTGGAGCGCGTTGTCGAACGAAACGAGTGCGCCATCTGGGTCCGAGGAATTGCCGAAGGCTTCGAGCAGCCCCGGAACGAGTTCGGTCACGATCTCGCGCGCCCGCGGCGTTGTGATCGCAGGGCGACGTCCGAAATGCCAGCCGCGCACGGTTTCCGCCACCATCTCCGGTCGCTGGAAGCCGAGTCGGCGCAGGGTGTTCAGCGTTTCCGGATCATCCTCCACGCCGGTGAAGACGAGGCTTCCGGCCTCCGAGGCCAGGCCGGGCACGGTTTCGAACAGGCGCGCGTAATGGCGCTCGACAATCTTCATCTCGCGGACGAGCGCCTTTTCGAGCCCCGCACGCGTATAGCCCGCGAAAGCGGCGAGCGCGTTCAGTTCGTCCTCATTTTTCGGCAGTTTTTGCGTCTGCTCGTCGTGAACCATCTGCACGCGATGTTCGAGATCGCGCAGGAAACGATAGGCGGTCGAGAGTTCGGCAGCGGCTTGCGGCGTGACCCAACCTTCCGCCGAGAGCGCCTGAAGCATGTCGAGCGTGCGCGCGCCGCGCAGGACCGGCCGACGCCCGCCGTAAACGAGTTGCTGGGTCTGGACGAAAAACTCGATCTCGCGGATGCCGCCGCGCCCGACCTTGAGATCATGCCCCGGCACAGTGATCTGATCGTGTCCGCGCACCGCATAGATCTGCCGTTTCATTGCGTGGATATCGGCGATGGCGGCATAATCGAAATACTTCCGCCAGATGAAGGGCTCAAGTTCCTGGAGGAACGCGCGCCCCGCAGCGATATCGCCGGCGATCGGCCGTGCCTTAATCATCGCCGCGCGCTCCCAGTTCTGGCCGACGCTCTCGTAGTAACCGAGCGCGGCGTGATCCGGCATCGCGATCGGCGTCAGGCCGGGATCGGGCCGGAGGCGAAGATCGACCCGCTCGACATAGCCATCAACCGTGCGCTCGTTGAGCAGCTTGACGATGCCCTTGACGAGCGAAATCGCGGTTTTCTGAGGATCGCGCTCGGAAGCGATTCCTGGCTGGTCGGGATCATAGAAGATGGTCAGGTCGATATCGGAGGAATAGTTGAGTTCGCGCGCCCCGTGCTTGCCAAGCGCCAGCACGAACAGGCCGAGATCGCGCTCCGGCTCGGCGGTATCTGGAACGACAAGGTCCCCCTCACGCACAGCGGAATTGAGACCGAAGCGTAGCGCCGCCTGTACGGCTGCATCGGCGAAATCCGCGATCGCCTCTGTAACGGCCACCGTATCGAGGACGCCGCCAAGATCAGCCATCGCAACCAGAAGCGCCATGCGGGCCCTGTTGTGCCGCAAGGCGCGCGAGATGACACCGAAATCCGGTTGATCGGCGGCGACGCGGGTTTCCTCGAGAATCCGCGCGAGCGAGGCTTCGACCGGTGCATCAAGAAATCCCGGCAGCCATTCCGGCCAGCGGGTGATGATGCGGCGGAGATAGGGTGACCCCTCGGCGATGCCGGAGAGGAGCGCGCCGGCTTCGGGGTGCGCCGCCACTATCGGCGCAACAGCGGCCCCTTCCTCGCCTTCGAGAAATTCTGCGAGCCATTTCTTCCCCACCTTGCCGGAGCGGATCGCCGGGTGGAGCAATTCGGCAAGAGAAGTCATCACGGGAACAACCTAGGCAGACGGAGCGATCTCCGGATCATTCACGACCGGGGCGGGCAAGACAAGGACAACCCGGAGCCCCGGCGCGTTGTCCTCAAGGCTCAACGCACCGCCGTGGAGGCGCGCCACCGCGTTGACGAGGCTCAACCCCAGCCCAAAGCCCGGCTTGGCGCGACTGCGGTCGAGCCGGACGAAGCGCTCCAGCACCCGCTCACGATCGCCATCCGCAATGCCAGCGCCGCGATCACCGACCGAAAGTTCGATCACCCCACCCTTTCGGCGAACACGAAGCTCGATTTCTCCCGCTCGGTCACTGCCATCCGGCGGCGAGGCGTATTTCAGCGCGTTCTCAATGAGATTGGAAAGTGCCTGCCCGATCAACGCCCGGTTGGCCTTGAGCTTCAAGCCCGGCTCGATCTCGGATCGCAGCGGCATACCCGCCTCCTCGGCAAGCGGCTCATAAAGTTCGGCGATGCCGGCGGCCAACTCGTCGAGTGCAACATCCTGGAGCGAGGTGGAGAGATTGCCGGTTTCCGCGCGCGCAATCATCAGCAACGCATCGAAAATGCGGATGAGCTGGTCCGATTCCTCGATCGCCCGTTCGAGGCCGTTGCGGCTTTCCTCCAGGGACTGGGCGTTGCGCAAGCTCTCTTCCGCGCCGTTGCGCAAGCGGGTCAGTGGCGTGCGAAGATCGTGGGCGACGTTATCCGAGAGTTCGCGCAAGCCCGCCATCAGTTCGCCCATCCGGTCGAGCATCTGGTTGAGGTGGATCGCCAACCGATCGAACTCGTCGTCCGCGTTGGTAACAGGCAGGCGCTCGGCGAGGTTTCCCTCCATGATGCGCGCGGTCGAACCAGCGATGCCATCGACGCGCGAAAGCACCTTGCGAGTGACGAACCACGCGCCGAACCCACCGAGGAGCAGCACCATCAGCAACGACCAGCCGCGCGCGCGCCGTATGGCTTCCTGCAGCCGCGCGCGCTCTTCGAGGTCACGTCCGACGAACAGGCGCAGGTTGCCGGGAAGGACAAAAACCCGCAGCTTGGCGAGGCGATGGATTTCGTCCACTTCGTCCGGCCAATTGAACGGAAGCTCCACCCATCCGGGCTTCTGGTCGAGCGCGGGCACGCGCAGGATCGCGTTCCCGGTCACCGAATCGCCGCGCGGATCGACGAGCAGGTAGAGGAAGGAGCCGCTCTGGCGGCCCCGTCTCTCCATCGTGGCGATCAGCTGACGCACCCCGCCGATGCGGTATTGCTCGGCGAGGCTGCTGATCTCGGTCTCGATGGTCTCGGTAATCTGCGCATCGAGCAGGCGGCGCGTATTCCAGGCCAGATAGCCAAGCACGAACACCGCGAAGAAGACGAAGATCAGCAGATAGACGGCGGAAAGCCGGAAGGCCGAGGTACGAAAAATCCGCCCCGCCGCCTGCCGCATGCCAGGCCGTTCAACGCTCATTGTCGCGGATCATGTAGCCCGCGCCGCGCACGGTGTGGAGCAGCGCTGCCGCCTGCCCCCGCTCGATCTTGCCCCTGAGCCGCGAGATATGGACATCGATCACGTTGGTCTGCGGGTCGAAATGATAGTCCCAGACGTTTTCGAGCAACATGGTGCGGGTCACGACCTGCCCGGCATGACGCATCAGATATTCTAGCAATCGGAATTCCCGCGGCTGGAGCAGGATGTCCTCGCCACCGCGCGTGACACGATGGGCTAGGCGGTCCAATTCGAGGTCGCCGACGCGGTAGACGAGCTGTGCGCTCTGCGGGTTCTGGCGACGGGCCAATGCCTCGACGCGGGCGAGGCACTCAGTGAAGGCATAGGGCTTGGTGAGATAGTCGTCGCCGCCCGCGCGCAGTCCGAGTACACGGTCATCAACCTGCCCCAATGCCGAAAGGATCAGCACCGGGGTGGTTCGCTTCTCGGAGCGCAGCGCCATGATAAGGGAAAGTCCGTCACGCTTGGGCAGCATCCGGTCGACGATCAGCACATCGTAGCTGCCCGAAAGCGCCATTTCGAGGCCCTGATCGCCGTCGACGGCGTGATCGGCGACATGCCCGGCCTCTGTCAGGGCACGGGTGAGGTAACGACCCGCGTCGACATCGTCTTCAACAACAAGGATTCTCATGCGCGGCTTGGGGCTGTCCTTTTCGGGGAAACCAGATCGCCATCGGTTTGATGCGGCGTCAAGCCGGGAGGCGGTCTCGCGGGAGAAATCCGGAGCGGGGGGCGACGGGGGTATGCCGGAAACTCATCCCGCGAGACACGTTCCATGTCTAGCGGTTTCCCGATGTCCCGAACCTGACAGGGACATGACAATTTCGTAAGGTTCAGCGACCTTCCGGCTTCGTCCGATCCTGCTGCAGGAGGCATTCAAGTTCCGCTTGCTCCTCAGCAGAAAGCGCGGCGGGCGTGGGTTCCTCGTTCTCCTCGGAGCGGCGTCTGCCGAACAGCCGCAAGGCAGCGAGCCCCCCCACGAGCAACGCCGCAAGCGGCAATCCCCAGAGCACCAAGTTGCGCGCATTGAAACCCGGCTTCAGCAGGACGAACTCACCATAACGCGCGACAAGGAAATCCCGGACACCCTGATCGCTATCGCCGGCCTTCACACGTTCTCGCACCAGTCGCCGCAAATCCTGCGCGAGGCTCGCGTCTGAATCGTCGATCGACTGGTTCTGGCAGACAAGACAACGGATTCCGGCCGAAATCTCCCGCGCGCGCGCTTCCAATGCCGGATCAGTCAGTTGTTCCTCCGGCTTTACCGCGAACGCCGGGCCGAGCCAAGCTAGAAATGCGAGCGAGACAAGGATTATTCGCATGCCCTCACTCCGCCAGGTTGCCTTGGATCGCCACGCGGGTGCGGCGCGGCGCTCCGACGCGCAGGCGTCGGTCGGTCAGGGAGAGCAGGCCACCGATCGACATCAAGAGCGGACCGAGCCAGATCAAGAGAACGTAAGGCTTGTAGTAGGCGCGGAGATCGACCCTGTCCCCGCCGGATGTCTCGCCGATGGCTAGGTAGACCTCGCTCAAGCCCTCGCGATGCCGGGCAACCTCGGAGGTCGGCATCTGGCGCCCGACATAAACGCGCTTGGCCGGATTGAGTTCGGCCACAACGCCCGTCCCGTCCCGGAGGGTGAACCGGGCAACGAGCGCGTTGTAGTTGGGGCCGGTCTGCGTCGTCAGGCCGTTCAGCGTCAAGGAGTACTGGCCGAGCGCTATCGTTTCGCCGGCCTTGATGGAGACGATCTTCTCCTTCTCGAAGGCCGTCGCACTGATCCCGAGGACCATCAGCCCCGCGCCGGCATGGGCGAGTACCATCGCGACGCTCGCGCGGGGTATGGCGGCAAGCCGGGGCACGAACCGCGCCCAGCCGCCGCGCGCAGCGCGATCGATCAGCTCGTCAACCGCGCCCAGCACGAGAAAGAGCCCTAACGCCAAACCCGCGAGAGCCAACACCGGCCCGCCCGAAACAACGGAAGCGACGCCGGCCGCCCCGCCAATCGCGAGCGCCAGCACCCACCAGAGCCTGCTCATCGTTCCTGCAAGATCGCCGCGTTTCCATGCAAGCTTCTGACCGACGGGAATCGCGAGGAACAACGGAATCATCAGCGGCACAGCCGTCAGATTGAAGAACGGCGCGCCGACCGAGATCTTCGCTCCCGTCAACGCCTCCAGCAGAAGCGGATAGAGCGTGCCGATGAACACCGCGAGTGCCGCTACCGACAGGAACAGGTTATTGAACACCAGCGCCCCCTCCCGGCT
>DAORNC010000007.1:23123-24235 GCA_035440785.1 Rhabdaerophilum sp.
CACGGGCGAGAACAGGCTACCGGCGCGCATCGCATTGGCGCGGAGCGCGAACAACGTGAAGCTGCCACCGATAAAGACGATCAGAATGAAGAGGATGAACAGCCCGCGCTCCGGATCGACAGCGAAGGCATGCACCGAGGTCAGCACACCCGAGCGAACGAGGAAGGTGCCGAGAAGCGAAAGCGAGAAAGTGATGACCGCAAGCAGGATCGTCCAGATCTTCAGCGCCTCGCGCTTCTCCATAACGATGGCGGAATGCAAAAGCGCCGTGCCGGTGAGCCACGGCATCAGCGAAGCGTTCTCCACCGGGTCCCAGAACCAGTAACCGCCCCAGCCGAGTTCATAATAGGCCCAATAGGAGCCCATCGCGATCCCCGCTGTCAGCGCTACCCAGGCAACGAGCGTCCACGGCCTGACCATGCGCGCGAAGGCGGCATCGACACGACCAAGGATCAGCGCCGCTGCCGCAAAGGAAAAGACGATCGAGAAACCGACATAGCCCAGGTAGAGAAGCGGCGGGTGAATCGCGAGACCAGGGTCTTGAAGGATCGGGTTAAGGTCGCGTCCCTCGAACGGCGGATTGGCGAGGCGCAGGAAGGGGTTCGAAGTGAAGATCAGAAAAGCCATGAAGGCCGACGCGACCATCGATTGAACCGCCAGCGTCACGCCGAGCATGTCGTCCGGCAAGCGGCGGGAGAACAGCGCCACCGCAGCGCCGAACAGCGCGAGAATCAGCGCCCAGAGGAGCATCGACCCCTCGTGATTGCCCCACACCCCGCTCCATTTGTAGATCAGCGGCTTCAGGGTGTGCGAGTTCTGGAAGACGTTGGCGACGGAAAAATCAGAGGTCAGGTATGCGTGCGTGAGACTCGCGAAGGCGATAGCTACAAGGACGAATTGCAGCAGAGCCGCGCGCGGCGCGAGGCGCACGAGCACACCATCATGCCGGACCGCCCCCCAAATCGGCACCACCGCTTGAAAGACGGATACGACGAACGCGAGGACGAGCGCGAAATGGCCGATCTCGACGATCATGGCTTGCCCCCCCCCGGCTTGTCGTCCCGCCAGTGTCCCTGTTTCTTCAGCGTATCCGCGACCTCCCGCGGCATATA
>DAORNC010000007.1:24281-37436 GCA_035440785.1 Rhabdaerophilum sp.
CGCCGTTGTCGAGCCTGCCTTCGGTGACGACGCCCTGCCCTTCGCGGAACAGATCCGGCAGCAGCCCGGTATATTGAACCTTCACCTCCTTCGCGCCGTCAGTGACGGTGAAGAAAACGCGCTGGCCTTCCTCCTTGCGCACGCTGCCCGTCAGCACGAGCCCGCCGAGCCGGAAACTGTCCCCAGGGCGGACCTTGCCCTCCACAACCTCGGTCGGCGATCGGAAGAATACAATCTTGTCGCGCAGCGCCGTCAGGATGAGGCCCATCGCCACCGCGATGATGGCCCCGATTCCGCCGATGATCGCCAACCGTTTCTGTTTCCGGGTCATCCGCCCTTCCCCTGTTCCGGCATTGCGGCGAGGTCCTTCGCCAGCTCATCCAAGACCGGACCGGCCTCGACATTCCCGTCGAGCGCCTTGCGGGCCCGTTCGAGCGCCCTGCCTGCACGTTCCCGTTCACCGGTCACGATCAGCGCCCGCACCAGCCGTTGCCACTCCGCGAGCGATCCACCGGATTGCCCAAGCCGGGCCTCCAGCGCATCGATCATGCCGCGAATGGCGGCAGCGCGCTCTTCGGGCGGCAGATTGGCGATCGCCTGCCCCGCGTCACCGCCCGGTGCCAGCCCTTTCGCGCCGGGATCGAGACGCTCGATCTCATCCATCACCCGCATGCGCGCGGGGCCTTCCGGCAAACCCGCCACGATACGTCGGAACTCCTCCAGCGCGCCGGCCTTGTCGCCATCCTGCTCGCGCGCGATAGCAAGATAAAACTTGGCCTTCGCCATCCCGGAATCAAGGGTGACCGCCCGCTCGAAGGCCTCCCGGGCATCGGCATTGACGACCCCTTTCGCCTGAGCAACGAGGCTTTCACCAAGATCAGCCATCCGCGAGGAGGTCTCGCCAAGGAGTTCGACCACACGGCGATGGGCCATCACGGCATCGTCAAAACGTCCGGCCCGCAGGTAGACAGGGGCAACCACTTCGAACCCACGCCCATCGTTCGGGTTCTTTGCCAGATGTGCTTCGATCTTCTGCAAGGCGGCGGCGATATCGAGATTGCGCGGCTCGACCTTGCGGCTTGCGAGCGGCATGTCCGGCAGTGACGGCGCGCCAACCTTCCAATAAATCGCGACGGAAACCAGCGGAACGCCAATCATCGCGAGAATTGCCGCAACCTTCCTGCGTGCGAGACGGCCCGTGTCAGCAGAAGAAAGGGCTTCGGCCCGCCCCATCGCCAGCAGCGCCCGTCCTTGTTCAGCGAGCGCGGATTCGAGATCTGCATCGCTGATCTCGCCGCCGTCGCGCTGACGCTGCAATTCCACCTTGCGCGCTTCATAGAACGAAACGGCGTGATCGAGCGGGGACGACGATTTGCCGGCGACGATGAACGGCCACAGCGTGACCAGCACCGCAACGACTACCAGCAGGGAAATAGCAATCCAGATCGACATATCAGCTCAGCAAAGAATTCGAGATTGTGCCTAGAGCATGACAAGCCGGATGGCCAGTTGACCGATGACAAACTTTTTTAATTTCGCCTCGATTGCCATCAACCGCAGCTAAATTCGCGTCAAAGCGCGGGGAGGATTAGTTTCGCGCGCAGGCCACCGAAAGGAGAGTCACCGAGGCTAAGCGACCCGCCGTAAAGCGCAGCCAGATCAACGACGATCGACAAGCCGAGGCCGGAACCCGGCTTCGTCTCATCCAGCCGGCGGCCGCGCTTGGTGGCCTCGATGCGGGCGGTTTCCGGCAGACCGGGGCCGTCGTCATCAACGATCAGATGAATCATCGGCGCGGCTTGCGAATCCGGCTCGTCGCCAATCTCGACCCGGACCTTCGCCTGCGCCCATTTGCCGGCGTTATCGACCAGATTGCCGAGCATCTCCTCAAGATCCTGCTTCTCACCACGAAACCTTCGCTCGGTCTGGACATCAGCGGAAAAAGCGATGTCACGGTCGCGATAGATCTTCTCGAAGGCGCGGACCAACGAGCGCAGCACCGGCTCGATCTCGGTGAGATTGCCGACGGTAACGGCCCGGGCGGCGGCACGGGCGCGGTCGAGATAATACTGGACCTGATCGCGCATCACCACGCTCTGTTCGCGCACCTTGTCGGCGAGCGGGCCGGGTTCGGCATTGGCCTCGTTGAGTAACACGGAGAGCGGCGTCTTGAGGGCATGAGCGAGATTGCCAACCTGCCCACGTGCACGGGCCACAATCTCGCGATTGACGTCGAGCAGTTGGTTCAGCTCCTGCGCCAGCGGTGCAACCTCGGTCGGAAAATTACCCTCGACATGTTCTTTCTGTCCGGTCCGGACCTCTCCGAGCGATTGGACCAGCCGGCGCAGCGGCTCAAGACCGAACCGGACCTGAAAAAGCGCCGACACCGCGAGCGCGATCGAAAGGATCGTGAGGATAACGATGAGGGTGAAGTCGAAGCGCCTGCTCTCATCGGCGATTTCCTCGGCGTTGCCGGCGACGGAAATCACGAAACGGTTCTGCTCGCCGAGGTCGATTTCCTGCTCGACGAGGCGGATTCGCTTGTCGCCTGGCCCCTTCACATACCCGTCGCGGAAATCGCTACGCGAGGCATTGGCTTCCGAACTGACAAGTGACGGGAGGCGGGCGGAGAACAGCGAACGGGACGCGCGCAGAAGGTTGGTCGCGCCGTTCGCCCGTTCGATACGGATGATTTGCCAGTACCAGCCTGAAAGAGGAATCTGGAATTGCGGTTCGCCGAGGTTGCCGGGTTCGACATTGCCGCCATCGGTCAACGAGGCGACGTCGGCCACCAGCACCTTGAGGTAGAGCTTGAGACGCTCGTCGAACGCGGCCTCGACGCTACGGCGGTTGATCGCGGAGAGGATCGTCGCCGCCGTCACCAGGACCAACCCGGAGAGCACGACTGCGGAGAGGAACAGGCGTCCCGCCAGCGAGCGTGGCGTCAAGGTCGCGGGGAGCCTCAAGTGCATCCGCGCGCACCTTTCAGGACCGCTTGACCGGAGCGTCCGGCATGGCAGCGATATAGCCGAGCCCTCGGACGGTCTGGATGATATCGACCCCCAGCTTCTTCCTCAAACGTCCGACGAATACCTCGATCGTATTGGAATCGCGATCGAAATCCTGATCATAGAGGTGTTCGACAAGCTCGGTCCGGGACACGACGCGGCCCTGATGGTGCATCAGGTAGGCGAGCAGGCGATATTCGTGCGAAGTCAGTCGCACGGCGTTGCCATCGACGACGACGCGGCTCGAACGCGTATCGAGCGTCACCGGGCCACAATGCAACTCGCTCGTCGCGTGGCCGGCTGCACGGCGCAGCAGCGCGCGGAGGCGGGCCAGCACCTCTTCCATATGGAAAGGCTTGGTGACGTAGTCGTCCGCGCCGGCATCAAAACCCTGGACCTTCTCGCTCCAGCGGTCGCGTGCCGTGAGGATGAGGACGGGCATCGTCCGCCCCTCGCGACGCCACTTTTCAAGGACGCGGATACCGTCCATCCCCGGCAGGCCCATATCGAGGACCACCCCGTCATAAGGTTCCGTCTCTCCGAGGTAATGACCTTCCTCGCCGTCGAACGCCTTGTCGACCGCATAACCGGCGTCCTCGAGCGCCGAGACGAGTTGGCGGTTAAGATCACGATCATCCTCGATGACAAGAAGGCGCATTCAGAACTCCGGCCGATAGCATTCGCGAAGGCGACCACCATGCCGGGCGGTCGCTTCCGTTTCGCGGCTTATACACCAACTCGGCCGGGGGCCATATCCGCCAGAGGAGCGATCACAGCAGCTTTTTCGACGCAATCACCCGGAAAAAGGTCGAGGCAACGAAACTGATCGCGGCGACGGCCTGAAAAAGACTCTCCGTAACGGCGTTCTTGTCGATGCCGGCGGTATCGAACCCGAACCAGGACAGAAGAAGAGCAACAAGACCGATTCCATTCGTCCAGACGGTGCGGGAGGTGAAAATCGATTTGGTGATGTCCATCAGGGTTTCTTCCTTTCGAGGTTTGCTGTCGTTATTCCCCGATATCCGCCCCCTCTTGGCGAGATTGCCGGCTTCGCGCGCGATGTTCTCGATGCGCCGGGTCCAGCCCCTCCCGAAAACGGGAAAGGTCGCAAGCCGTCGCAGGAACACAAGCCGGCGAGCACAAATTTCCTTCACCAGCGCGATTGGAGGCTGGGTACCCAACGCTTCCATCGTGACTGGACCGATCCTGCCGTCGACCACCACGCCAAGAACCTCCTGCAACGTGGAAATCGCCCGCGAGGGCCCGGAGTTCACCGCAAAATCGAAGAGCGTGAGATCGACTCCCACGGGCAATTCGTCCCCTCGCACGGCATCCCAATACCGTGCCCGGTAGATGGCGGCCGCCTCGTCGCGCTCAAGCGCCCTGACATCCGCCTTGGTGACCTCCATGCCACGCCATCGGCTCAGGGTTGCCAGGGTAATGCCGAAGTTCGTCGCCCCGCCGGGATCGGCCGGATGGTCGACGTAGCCCCCCTCGTGGCCGAGAACGACGGCGAGGGCGTGATCGAAAGTCGCTTTCATCGATTGAATCCCTCAAAGGATCGGAACCAGCACCTGAAGCGGCGCGCCGGGGCCAACGATCTGGCTGATCTGACAGACGCGAATCTCGATCTCGGATCGCATCGTGCCGAAATCGGCGATCTCCATTGCCGACGGATAAACCACCGATGGCTTAGTGAGCCTGTATTCCCGCAAAGAGCTGCCGGCGCTGAGGATCTCGAACCGGTATTCCTCATGGTCCTCTCCCAGCGGAACCTCATAGAGATCGAAGGAATCGCCGCCCGATCGCGCCCTCCGGATAAAGCTGAAGGCAACGCCCTCGCTCGTCCGCTTTGCCCGTGCATGAACGGGCGACAATGGTGTGAGCGACACCCCACGCGGGGTAATCGTCCGGGTGATCGCCGTGGCACCGTCCAGCGCGCGCCCGGCCGGCTCGATACGGAACGCGTGCTCGATACCGATTCCCTCGGCGGTGACACCAAGGTCCACCAGCGCATCATCGAGGATGACAACCTGGGTTCCGGGCGGCAGCGTCCGCACAGCCTGCATTTCGGATAGTCCTATCCCGCGAAGAAGCCCGCTCAACCGATAGCGTCGGGTACCGATTAGGACTGCCTCCCGGAATAGGACGATCTCGGTTTCCCCGGCTCCATCCACCAGCGCCAGGGCGTTCTTCCCCGCGAGGACTGCGAGTTCGTCAAGGCTTGCCAGGGCGCCGTCGGCGAGCGTGACATCGAGGGTCGCATGGTGATCCCACCGCCAGAGCGGGCCGGCCGGAAGTTTGCTCATCGTTTCCCCGAAACGGGCTGCCGCCTCGGCGGCAAGGATCGCGCCGGTATCGGACAATCCTGTGCGGATGATGGAATAAGGTCCGCGCCAGGGCTCGGCCCGGACCGCCGCGGCGACGAGCCCTTTATCGGCCTCCGCGAGCGGCAATTCCGCAAGAGTAACATGAGCCGCGCCGGGGAGCGCCGGAATACCGGGCTCAGGCGGCAGTTCGTCGACGACGGCGCCCGGTTCGGCCAGATGCAGATCGTAGGCGCGCCCCTCGCATTGCCGGTGCAAACCGTCGGTGATCGAGGTGACGAGAACCAGTCGCTTGCCGGCTCGCGTTTCGATCTCGACCAGATCGCCCGGCTCGATGTCGATATCCGACCTCGTGAGCCGGAACGAGAAGGTTTCGCGGCCGTTCCAGAGATCCTGAAGCCGGGTTTCCGCGAGACGCAAGGCTGCGGCCCTGGGCACATGCAACGCGACGGCCTCGCTCGCCTCCCTTCGTGTGAGATCGCTGCCCGATACAGCTTGGGCGATCGCCTGGCGGAAATGCCCCTCGTCGTCGATGAACCCCAGGCTGAACGCTCTCGGAAGCTCCGCCTCTTGTTGGCGGGTGATTTCCATCAGTTGCCCTTCGCGCATGGGGACCAGATCGCCGGATGCAATCCGCCTGACCACCCGCGTGGGCCGGTTCCGCATCGTAAGGCCCTTTTCGTCGGTCCGGACGCCCAGCCCTAGAAGACCGACGAGAGGCTCCAACGCAGCACGGGCGCTCATCGGTCGGTCGATCAGGTAGCCATTCGCGAAGCCGGTCAAAGCAGAAGCCGGAACGATGGGCTGGCCGAAATCCTCGCCGATCATCGTCAGCAGACGATCGAGCGGGGCCCCCTCGATCCGCCCGTTCAGCCAATGGCCGCGCAGCCAGTTCTCACCGTCCGCCCACAGGCTGCGTTGTAACGGAAAGGCCGGAAATGGCCGGGCGTCGTAGGCCCAGGGCGCAACGAAAGCGGGATCGACCATCCGGCCGCCATAAACCGGGGAGAGCGGGTTTCGCTCGTTCTCAAAACCTTCGCCCGCCGGATCGAACCAGCTGATCAGCGCTTCAAGCGTACGCCATTGCACGAGATCGTCACGCGCGCCGGACGAGAAATGCGGGATGGCGTTCTCGACCGATTTCGGATCGGGAAACACGTTCGGCTGATTGGCACCCTTGTCGATCGCGGGACAGCCGATTTCCGTCAGGTAAATCGGCTTGCCCATCGGCTGGAAGGCCGTCGGTTGGGGGGCCTCGATGCCGCCCTGCCGTTCGACATGCGGCGATCCCCACCAGCTTGCGATGTCTTTCGGGCGATAGACCCACGGCTTGCCAAAAGCGCCGTCGATGATGGACGTCCGTTCCTGTGCCGCGCGGGAATTGTCGTCGACATAGAACCAGTCGAAAGCCTCGCCACCACTCATGCGCGAAGCGAGATAGGCCGGATCGACCGGGGAATCGAAATCCTGACAATCGAGGTGGTCGCGCCCGGCGCGCCAATCCGTCAGTGGTGGGTAGAAATCGATGCCGATCGCGCCGATTTCGGCGTGCGACCAGAGCGGGTCGAGCGGAAAGGCAACATCCTGTCCGCCGTTGCGGACGCGAGCGCCATATTCGGTCCAGTCGGCGGCGTAGGTGATAACGGTTTCCGACCCGAGAATCGTACGGATATCCGCGAGCAAAGCCACGATCGCGTTCACGAACGGAAAAGTCCCGCCTTGGCCGGCACAGTGGGTCAACCCGATCATCTCCGAGCCGATGATGAAAGTATCGACCCCGCCTGCCGCCTTCGCCAGCATGGCATGGTGGAGCACCATGCGCCTGAACCCCCACTCGTTGGGACCGGCGTAAATCACGATATCGCCGCTCAAGGTGAAATGGCTGGCCTGGGCGGACCCCACGAACGCAGCGATCTGATTGGCGACAGCGGCACTCCCTTCGGCGGTGGAAACCGCTCCCGGCGCGGGATCGCAGGTGATCCGGCCGCGCCAGGAGAAGGCCGGCTGGGCAGCAGCGCCGGTCCATGGGTCGTGCAGCGCATTGCCGCCGGGAATGTCCATCAGGATGAAGGGATGCAGCGCGACCCTGAGACCTCGGTTCTTCAGATCGCGGATCGCCTCGACGATGGAGGAATCCGCTGGCGTGCCGCCATAGTTCGGGCGGCCGTCCTCGTCCGATACGGAGAGTGCGGTTTCCCGCGTTAGGCCCGAAACCTGCCACGTCCCGCCGAAGAGCGTCTTGCCGCCTTTCTCCGTCTTTGGCCGCAACGTGCAGTGGCCGGCGCGGAGATCGTCGCCGAACCACGCGCTGATGAGTGTCGCCCGTTCGAGATTGGGGGCGAGCGCCTGAAGCGCGTCAATCGAAGCGAGCCAGTCGGACTCATGTGTCCATTGCGCGCGGTTGACCGACTGCGACGAGCCGAGCGCGAATTGTTCCCGCACCTCCTTCGCCGCATAGCCGAACTCGGTTGCCCCGGGAATGATGTTGATCGCGCGGAGAGCTCGCGGCAAACCCGGTGCCGCCCGTACGACCTCGAAAGCAAACTGCGGCAGGCGATTGCCGTATTTCTCGAGCGGAAATCGCTCGAACACGACATAAGCAAGTCCGCGAAACCCCGGCAAATCGCCTGTTTCCTGCTTGGCGACGATCAGTGAATCGGGCTCCTGCTCCTCCGATCCGGTGTAGAAGCGCAGGTTGACGCCGGCGAGGTCGAGTTCTTCGCCGTCCGCCCATATCCGGCGGATAAAATTCACCGGCCCTTCGCAAAGGCCGATCGCGACGTTGGCGAAGTAGGTGTAACGCGCCGCCCGCACGGCCGGTCCACCGGTGGATTTTCCCCCGGTGCCGCCGCGTTTCTCGACCAGCCGTTCTTCCTCGAACTCGGTCGCCCATATCACCTGACCACCGAGCTTCACGCGCCCATAGACGCGGGGGATCGGCGCACCTTCCGATGCCGAAATCCCGTGGAGATCGCCAAGGCGCGGCCCTTCAATGACCCGACCACCGCCGCCGAGCACCGCACGATCCACCATTGCGCCGAGCGTGCCGCCGACGGCCGAGCCGAGCGCGGGACCGAAGGGAAGACCCGTGAATGCGCCGAGAGCTGAGCCGGCGATCTGAAGAGCGAGCGTAGCCATCAGTCCTCCAGGGAAGGAAAATCAAATCGGGCGACGATGCGCCGTCGCCATGAAGGCACAAGTGCCACTTCCGCGACCGAAGCCCCGTCATGCGCGTGGATGAAGCGGGCGACGCCGGTGGCGATGCCGCAGTGCTTGGCCGGAGCGTTGTCCTTCCAGCGAAAGATGAGGATATTACCCGGCTGGATCATTTCTCCGTATCCCCGCACGAGATGCCGGGTGGCGGCGTCGAGCAACCGTTCGCGGCCCTCGATCTCGGCCCAGCTCGGCGCGTAAGCCGTCATCCGCTCCGGTTCGGGGCCGACGAGATCGCGCCAGATTCCCCGCAGGAGGCCGAGGCAATCGCAGCCCTCACCCCTCAATGAGGCCTGATGCTGATAGGGCGTGCCGATCCAGCTGCGCGCCGCGCACACCACATCGACCCGGCGCAGGGTGCCCGGTTCACGGGATGGAACGAGCATGGGAACTCCTCAGCGGACAAGCGGACGACCGCGATGTCGGCCCTCGCCCGGCCGGGCGTAGGTCAACACAAAGTCGGGCGCGGGGATAAACGGGAAACCGCGAAAATTGGTGGCATTGCCGAACACGCTCCGGCAGGTGGAAAAGCGCTTGTCGCAACCCGCCGTCAGCGTGAACCGGTCGCCCGGCGCAACGTCGACGGCCAATGACTGCCAGAAGACTAGTTCGCCGCCACTTCGGTGATCCTTGATCGTCACGCCGTGCCCGGTAGCAACCCCGCTCGTGAAAACAAGCCGGCCGCGCGTATAGAACCCCGCCCCCACTGCGGCATCGGCGCTGACGATCGCCTCACGCCCGATGACGGACCCGACGCCTCCGCTTATGCGAAAGGGTTCGGTCTCTAGCGCGAAGCCGCATCGAAGATCACCGAGTTCGGCACCGCAGGTCGCCGTGTAGAGCCGCCCCTGCACCTCATCGAGTGCGTCCAGCCCGTTGCGGATCTCGGCGACGAAGCGCTCGTCCTGCCGGCGAATCTCACCGATCACCGCGATATCGAGAAGAAAGTCGAGCGCGGGTGCCGTCCAGTCAACAAGATAGCACCGCACCTCAGCCGCATCGTAAAGCCCGCCCGCGATGTCGATCTCGGTAATTTTTTCGGTCGTCATGAGTCCCGCGATCTCACCGCCACCGGCCGCAAGCGCGTTCCGGGTTTCGGTATCGCTGGCCTCGAACCCGCCGTTGGCCTCGAAAACCGTCGCTTCGATCGCGATATCCGCGTCGTGGTCGGTGACGCCGATCCGCAGCCCGTCACGACGGGTGAGGAGCCAGCACCGGCAATGGGTCGTCACGCCGGTCGCGAGCGATGCGGCGAGCGCTTCAGGCAACGTGCGCATGGTCAGCCCCGGATCTCGATCAACGGAATGGATGGAATGGCACCAGCCTCGAAAGCGGAGAGATCGAATTCGAGATAATCGGTGTCGAAGCGCACCGGCACATCGAACAGGAAGCCCGCCGTGACCTCTGTCCCGGGCGAAGGGATTGCACCGGGCGAGAACGTCACGGTTCCGGCCAGCGCGTCGAGCACGAAATCGGCCCCGCTTGCCTTCTCGATGCCTCCGACCGCGACCCGGACGGAGCCCGCCACCGGCTTGGTGATCGGCCGCTCGTAAGGCGCGAAGCTTTCGCCGTAAACCTTCACCAAATCAAATGCGGCACGCACGCCGTCGCCAGCGCCGATAGGCTGGTCAAGCGGTCCCGGTTCCGCGTTGCCGGCGGCCGAGCTCCAGTCGAGCCGGTCGCGGAACCGAAAGGCGCAGAGACGGCCGCGCCTTTCCTCAAAGAATGCGACCACCTCGGCGAGGCGGGCGAGCGAGCGCACACCATACCCGGCATCGTATTTCCGGCGCGAATGAGCCCAGCGCGCGTTGCGTTCCTCACGTCCCGAGGCTGTGGTCACGATCTCGGTCCGCCGCTCCGGGCCGCCGCGCGCGCCAAGGGCGATATCAAGAGGAAAGCGAACATCGTGAAAGGCTGCGATCGCCATGCCATCACCTCATTTGTCAAAGGTTGCGTTGCCCCCGCGCCACCGCGCGGGCCAGGGCGGAACTCACCTGCGCTTCCGAGCGGCGGAAGCTGTCCGCGTCCGGGGTCGAGACGTGCATTGTGACGGAAACGCCTTGCACGGCTCCCGACCCTGCGCCACGGACAGGTGCGCCGAACAGGTCGGTGCCGGATGTGTCGGCGCTTCCGAACATGTCCGCGAACAATCCCCCAGTCCCGGTGAAGCCCCCCGTAAAGGCGCCGAACAAGCTTGAGATCGATCCCGAAAGGGCCGTCTCCAGCGGACGGAACGCCGCCCGGAGCGATATCTCGATCAGCTTCTGGCCAAGCGTCTGGAGAATCGTATCGAAACTCCGCCCCTGCGCGATACCGGTCGCCAGCGCCCGCGACAGGGACTTGCCGAACTGCTGGGTGATCTCGTCGAGGTGGGAAAGCCGTGTCGAAAGACCGTCCAGCGCATCGGCTTCGCTGAAAATATCGTCGGCCATGGGGTCAATTCTCCTTTTGGAATGTCCGGTCTGGGTAGCGGCTGATGAGGGCGGCGAGGTCGTCCGGCATCATCGGCCGGATTGCCGGAGCGCGGTTGAACGCCGCATCAACAATGGCCAGCAGTTCCGGAAGACTCAGCGACCAGAACGCATCGGGGCTGAGCCGCAGGGTTCCAAGACCAAACGCGACGATTTCCCGCCAGGGGAATCTTCCGCCGTCTATGGACCCTGCGGCTAACGAGGGTTTGCCGGTTCTTTTCCTCCACCGAAACCGGAGGCGAAGACGCAAGTGACGGCATCCATGATGCCGGGCAGATCCTGAGCTTCGATCAGGAGAGCGATCTCGCTGTCAGGAATTGCATCTCCGCTGCCACGCGCGAGTGCGCCGACGATGTGGATCACATGCTCGGTTCGTAGCCCGCCCCTCGCCAGGCGTACGCCGAGCGCCTCAATCCCCTCGACATCGAAGACCGATTCCATTTCCGCGAGCGCCCGGAGGCTCAAGCGCAGCACGAGACGGCGTCCGCCAATCTCGATCGCCTTTTCCGCGCGATGGCGATTGCTCATCGCATCACGCTGCCACGAATGCGAGCACGCCTGCGCTTTCGAGTGTAAGTTCGAAGCCCATCTCGCCGGCATGTTCCCCACGATATTCGAGCCCCGTGACCTGAAATGCGCCCGAAATCGTGCCGAAATCGGGCAGCACAAGCTGCCAATCCCGAGTGAGGCCATCGAAAAACACCTGTCGAACCAGCGCATCCGAATTGGTATCGCGGAAGATACCGGCGCCGGTCACGCTGGCGCGCCGCACGCCTGCCCCGTCCAGCAGTTCGCGCCAACGCCCGGCGGATTCGCTGTGGGTCACGTCTACGATCTCGGCGTTGAGCGCGAACTTGCGCGTGCGAAGCCCGGCGACGGAGACGAACGTTCCGGAGCCGTCGTCGAGCTTGAGAAGAATGTCCTTGCCGCGTTGAGCTGCCATGTCCGTTTCCTTCAGAGCGGTTCGAGAAAGGCGCGAAGCCTGAGGCTTGCGCGGGTCAGATTGCGGGCAGGGTCGTGGCGGACGACGCCCTGTCGGATCTCGATCGAGACGAGGTGATAGCCGACCGGCGGCGCCATCGGCAGCTGGAGCGCCGCCGCCACTTCGACCGCCATGTCGAGCGCCGAGTGCATTCTCCGCTCCGCCGCGTGCGCGAGAAGATCGAACTCGATCACCGCGGCCTCGCTCTCCGTCGAGCCTGCATCCCTGACGGTGGCATCGCCGAAGGCAATGAACGGCGGCTTGGCGCCGCGCGGAGGGTTCTCGTAGATCGCTTGGCCAAGGATTGCGGCGATGGCGGGCTGCGCGAGAAGATGGTTCCGGAGAACTTCCTGGAGCGCGCGCACAGGATGGGCTGTTCCGCTCATGGCAGGGCCTCAAAGCCGGATGCGACGGAAGGGCCGAAGCAAGGCGCGGATCTGCGGCGGCAGCCCGGATTCGCTGCTGCGCGGATCGTCCCGTTCGTGGAACCACAACGTGACCAGCCGGCGGATCGCGAGCCGGATCGTTTCCGGAACGTCGCTCGCGGCCTCGCCATAGCCAAGCCGCAGATCGATCTCGATGCCACAGAGCCGTCTGCCGGGCACCGGCCTGTCAAGCGGCAAGATAGCGGGCGGCTCCGCATGGGGAAACACCGTGAAGCGTTCGGCGGCGAGGAGTGCCGCGACGCCGTTGGCATCGAAGACACGCCCGCCGTTGACCCTGAGGATGCGGCCAACCCGAACCGGAATTGTCTCGCCCTCCGGCCATTCGTCGCCGACGAGGCGCCAGTTCTGGCCAACAAGCACCTGGCCGATCTCGGCCTCGACCAGAAGACGCGCGGCAACGATCAGGGCACGGACAAGGTCGTCATCGTCGGGCCCGTCGAGCCTCAGCCATAGCTTGGCTTCGGCGAGCGAAACAGGTTCGAGCGTCGGGCCATCGAGAAGAACGGGAATCATCTTGGCAATCCATCTGCTGGTGGTTGGCGCGTCCGATTGGCGCTTGCATGTGTCCTGCCCCGGTGCGATGGTCCGCGCCGTGACAATACGTTTCGTTCGGTTTCTTCCCGCCGCCCTACTGGCCTCTTCCATCCTGTTTCCGACCGGAGGCGCGCAAGCACTCGGCGGTTCGTCCGTCACGGCCAATTCCGCACT
>DAORNC010000007.1:37455-42998 GCA_035440785.1 Rhabdaerophilum sp.
GCTGTCTCGGCAGGGCAACAAGCATGGCGCCTGTGCGGGGACGGTCGTCGCCCGCAATGTCATCATGACGGCAGCGCACTGCGTGGCCGGCAACAAGCAGGTTGCCGTTGCCTATCCGGAAGACGGTTCGCACGTGCTGCAGCGGATCGCGGCAAAGGCGATCAATCCGGGCTTCTCGCCCGCGGCGCGCGTATCGATCGATCTGGCTCTCGTGCGCTTGGACAGCGACCTGCCAGCGCGCTTCCAGCCTATGCCCATCGACAGTGGCGAGAGCGAGCACGAGATCGGCCTCGGGCGGACCATCGCCGGTTTCGGCCTTGCCGCCGAACGGGACGAAGCGAGCGCCGGCAAGCTGCGGAGCGCGCGCGTCCGGGTTCTGCCTAAGCTTTATCCGCGTTTCCTGCGCCTCGGTACGCGCCCGGACGCCGATCTCTCGGATTTTGCGGTCTGCACCGGCGATTCCGGCGGGCCGGTGATTGACGGCGGGTTGGTGGTCGGCGTCGTCTATGGTCGCGAAAAGTTCAACAACGCGCAGAGCTGCGGCACGATCGCACAGGCCGTGCGGGTCGCGCCGCAGCGCGGCTGGATCGACGCGACGATGCGGAAATGGGGCACCAGTCTCCGCTGAGCCTGGCGCCCTGTTCCCTCGTCAGGTGCCGAATTTCAGAAGCTTTATCGCCTCGAAGTCCTGAACCCCGCCGCCGACGCGCTTGGTGGTGTAGAACAGCACGTAGGGCTTGGCGGAATACGGATCACGCAGCGCGCGGATACCGACGCGGTCGATCACCAGATAGCCGCGCCGGAAATCGCCAAAGGCGATCGAGAGCGAATTCGCTGCGATATCCGGCATATCCTCGGCCTCGACTACCGGGAAGTTCATCAGGGTCGCCTTGGCGCCGATCGTGGCCGGCGGCGCCCAGAGATAGTTGCCGTTGGCATCCTTGAACTTGCGGATCGCGCTCTGCGTCTTGCGGTTCATCACGAAAGTCGCGTGCTGGCGATAGGCGCTGCGCAGCGTATGCGTGAAGTCCACCAGAACATCCGAGGGGTTGGAGGCCGGGAACGCGCCGGAAGCACCGGTCGAGACCGTGCCAAGGCTGCCCCAGACGTAGGAGGCATCGTCGACCGTCGGATAGGCGAGCAGCCCTTTCGGCGCGTTGATGCCGTCGCCGGTGATGAAGGCC
This sequence comes from Rhabdaerophilum sp., assembly GCA_035440785.1. GTDB lineage: Bacteria > Pseudomonadota > Alphaproteobacteria > Rhizobiales > Beijerinckiaceae > Rhabdaerophilum. The sequence goes on from DAORNC010000007.1 coordinate 38,640, forward strand.
GCGCTTTCGGCTTCCGCGAAAGAATAGACGATCTCGTCCGCGATCCAGCTTTCAACATCGACAGCGGCATCGTCGAGCATGGCCTGTGTCGCCGCCGGCTGGGCGAAGAGTTCCATTGTCGGGAAGGACAATTCGGCATACTGGGTCGAGCCGACCGTGTTCGACGGCGCACTCTGCGAGGCCCAGCCTGCATTCGCGCCAGCAGGATAGACCGCCTTCTTCAACGCCGAATTCGCGAGCGGACGGACGGTCGCGATCGAACGGATCGGCGAGAGCGCCGCCATTCGTGCGAGGATCGCGCCTTCCGCGCCCGGCGGAAGCAGATAGCCGCCATCCGGCGCCACAGCACCGTTCACGGACTTCGATTCCACCAGGCGGATGGCATCGGCCTGGCCGGTGCGGGCATAGTTCTCGAACGCGGCCTTGTGCTCGATCGAAGCGATCTCCTCTCGCCGCGAAACCCCGCCGAGCGCTGGGCGGCCGGCACGAGTCGTCATCAGGTCGAGTTCGCGGTTGAGGCGGTCGACCTTCTCTTCCAGCAGCACATCCGCCTGCTGGCGGCGTTCGATCTCGGCGAGCCGCTCGTCGTTTGCGGCCTTGAAGGCCTCGAAGGTCTCCATGGTCCTCATTTCGACCTTCACTTCGGGCGCGGCAAGCCCTTCATGGTTGTGATCCATCCTTGCAAATCCTTCTAGAGGGAGAAAATCCGCCCGAAGGCGGAGGGCACATCCGCCTCAACGGCCGGACGATACGGAAAACCAGCCTTTCGAAAGGCCGGGAGAGACGGCATGAACCCTCGCCTGCGGCAGAAGCGGAAAGGTCACCAGGGAGATTTCCCAGAGGTCGATCCGTTCGAGCCGGCGGAGCCCCGTCTCGGGATCCTTGCGTTCGATTTCGGTGCGGTAGCCGATCGAGAGGCCGTCGAGTGCACCCTGACGCATCAGCGAAAGAGCCTCGCGGGAGCGCTCGCGTTCGAGGTTCAGTCGCCCCCGAACGTGCAGCCCGCGCTTATCCTCGGCGATCGAGGTCCAGATGCCGAGCGGCTCGGCCGGATCGTGCTGCCAGAGAAGCTTCACGCCGCCGACGCCGCGGCGGGCGATCGAGTCGCGGAAAGCGCCGGGCATCACGACATCATGCCCGAGATCCATCACCCCGAAGAGGCTGGCGTAACCCTCGAACGAGCCATCGTCGGACGGAAGGAAGAAGGTGGCGTCCACATGCTTGAGGGAGGGGGCAGGCCTGTGGACGCCGTTCCCGCCCGCGGGGGAGGAGCGACGGGCGGAAAAGGAATTATGAACCATGGAAACCTCGCATCAGTTGGAGCGGATCGTGTCGTCGCCAAGCGCGGTGATCCGTGCCTTCACTTCCGGCGCGGGTTCGGCTTCGCCCTTTCGGAACGGGCGTTCGAGCTGCTGGATCAGCGCGAAAAAGCGCCGGATGACGCGGTGGTCGTCGGATCTTGCGTGTTCCGCTTCGGGACGGCGGAGCAATCGGAGGCGGTTCATGGGTCATGTCCTCCATGACGGTTGTTGAAGCGCGCGAGCTCACGGACGAAGGCGTCGAAACGCCGGTTCGCCGCCGCGATTTCGCGAAAGGTGTGAACAAGGAGGGCGGAGGCGCCGCTCGCCCAGAGGAAAAGCGCGAGGTGGGCGAGGTCACCACGCGCGAGGATCGACTCGGTAACGGCGTTCATGCCGCTATTTTCCCGCACCGGCTTTTCCGGTTTCCTCGCCGCTGCGGCGCCCGTAGCCCAACGCCTCGCGCTTCTCGTCGTCGGTCAGGAACGGCGCGGCGGAGACACGGCGCCAGAGCGCCTCACGCTCGCTCGCCAGTGCCTCGATCCGGTCGATATCCGGCTCGAACCGGATCTCCTCGTTGAATCGCGGCTGGAGCCAATGTGCCATCGCCCCTTGCGTCCGCTGCACCAGCGGCAGCACCGTCGTGCGCCAGAAGGCACGGTTCGCCTCGGCATAGTTCGCGTAGGTATTGTCACCTGGCAGCCCCAACAGCAGGGGCGGAACGCCGAAGGCCAGCGCGATCTCACGGGCCGCGCCGGAGCGCGCTTCGAGAAAATCCATGTCCTTCGGTGAAAGCGAGAGCGGTTTCCAATCGAGCCCGCCTTCAAGCAAGATCGGTCGACCGGCATTGCCGGTGCCCTGGAAGGCATTCTCCAGTTCATCCTTCAACCGTTTGAACTCATCGTCCGAAAGGTTCTCGCCGGAGGAATAGACCAGCGCGCCGGAAGGCCGCGCGGAATTGTCGAGCAAAGCCTTGTTCCAGCGGCTCGCTGCCTCATGCATCTCCAGCGAGACCTGTGCGGCGGAGAGCGGCGCGAAACCATAATGATCGTCGAGAGGATCGAACAGCCGCAGATGCAGAATGCTCGATTGCGCACCCTCTCCGGCCGGAATGCGTCGGATGCCATCGCCCACCCGATATTCGTAGGCCCGGGGCCAGCCGTCAGGCCCCGGCATCAGGCTTATGCGATCCGGGCGGAGAGCATGAATTTCCCGCGCCGTACCGCCCGCCATCACCAGTTCAACATAGGCGTTGCCAGAAAGAAGAAGATGCCCGTAGAGGGATTCGAGCAGTTCGGTGCCGCTCTCACGCGGGTTCGGCCGCGACAAGAGCTGTTCCGCCGCGTGGCCGCGCTGCTCCGCGCCGTTGACCAGCACGGTCCAGACGATGCTGGCCGCCGCCTCGGAAACGAGCCGCACGCAGCGATAGACCACCGCGTTGCGATGGAACCCGGCGTGCACAAGCCCTGGCCCGGCGCGATCGGAAAAGAATCCGAAGGCCGGCTGGTGGAAAGCCACCAGCGGCGCCTGCCGGATCGCCTTGTCGCGTTTGGTGTCGCCGCCGAACAGGCGCTCAAGAAAGCGTGCCATTTCCTTCTCCGTTGAGAAAATTCGTGATCAGGCCTGATCCGCCGCGCGTAACGGATCGTGCAACAAAAAAGCCGCCCGAAGGCGGCTTTCATAATGGCAGGAAGGCCCCGTTAGGTGGCTTGCATCTGCTCGTTCAGGCAAATCCCCCGTCTGGCTCAAAATCCAGTGTCTTTCCGGCAAACCGGCGTTTGCCATCCGGCAGAACGAAAAAGATCACGTCTTCGCCTTGAATACGCCGGACGGCGAAAGACATCTCCGGCATCTGCTGCGGCGTGTAGAACGAGATGAAGACACCTTCGCCCTTGCGCCCGTCCTTGACGAAGGTCTCACTCCAGCCGACGCAAAGCGCCGCCGCCGCTTCAGGCAAGGTACGGTTCCACTTGTCCCTCATCCGGCCGATTTCCTGGAGCGCGGATGGCGAGAACCGAAAATTGACCTTGGGGAAATCTTTCCCGCTCATCGGAGCACCATCTTTCGATTGTCGTTCAACAACCGGCCATGTGAGGTGCCAGCGCTGGTTGTCCAACGCGGGCACGGAAATTTAACCGGGCCAGGAACAACGACAAGCCCGAAATCGAACGAATAGACGCAGCGTCGCCCGTCACCGATCATAAACTCAGCGGCTAGGTTTCCGCCGTAGTCGTTCGCCGCGATATCCGCGCCTCCACCGGAGGTCCATTGTCCGCCGCCGACGTTGCCTGCCGGCACGCGTGGCTGTTCCGGGTTGTATTTCAAACGCGGCAGCCTGCCGCTCCGAGGTTCCCGCACGAAACGCCGCCAATTCATAGCGGACCGCGAGAATGTCGCACCTCCGTGCATCGGTGAACTGCATTTTGGCTCCGTTGAACCTGTCCCCTTACTGCCCCTGCCCTCACCCCAGCCGCCGCACGCGCGGTGCGCCGGCCTCACCATCGAGCGCGAGATGCGTGATCGCCCAGACGAGCGCGTCGAGCCGGTCCGGCGAGCGGCCGTCGGCTAGGCCGTCGGGCCCAAAGGCAACCATCTCGTCCTCCAGTGCTGGGAAAAACCCCGCATGGCGCACCCGGCCCTGCGCATAGAGCGCGGCGACCGGCTCGGCGCGGACATGCTTTCCGCGTTTGGCCCGCACCGCCGTCACCGGCACAGCCGGGTCGATGGTGTTCAGAACGTTTGTCACCATGTCCCCACCCTGATTGGTCTCGGCGACCAGCGCATCCGCCGTGTGGCGATGGTAGAGATCGATCGCCCGTCCGGCCCAGACCTCGGGTCTGGCGTTTTCGAGCGATCCGTCCTCGATCACGTAGAGCGTGCCGGCGTCATCCCGCCCCACCGCGACGATGCCGCAGCGGCCACCGCGTTTTCCACCTGCCGGCGGATCGACCGCGACGACGATGCGGGTGAGCGCCGGTGCCGCAAGAACACGCTGTGCTTCCAGCGTCTCGCGGCGGAACAACGCGTCCGGTCTGTCCTCGATAAACAGCCCGTCAAGCTC
>DAORNC010000007.1:43010-45112 GCA_035440785.1 Rhabdaerophilum sp.
AGGCCGAGCGCCGTTCCGGCGTAGCGTCCGACGATCTGCGCGAGGAAGGTCGGCGCAAGATTGACCGCATTCTTCCGCGTCGGTGCGTGGCTCAGGGCTGTCGCCGGGTCGGCGGCGAGGCGCTTTAAAAGCTTGGTCGGACGCGGCGTGGTGGTGATCACCTGCCGTGGATTATCACCGAGCCGAAGTCCAAACTGGAGATTGTCGAAGGTCTTCTCCGCGTAGGCCCATTTCGCGAGTTCGTCGCACCAGGCGGCCCCGAACTGGGGACCGCGCAACGATTCCGGGTCTTCGGCCGAAAACCCCTGTGCCACCGCGCCGTTCGGCCATTCAAGCCGCCGACGCGAGGCGCTCCAGGCCGGCCGCTGATCGCGTGGATGCACCGCGAGCAGACCGGAAACACCTTCCACCATCACCTCGCGCAGGTCCTGCATCGTCTCGGCGATGATCGCGATCCGCCCTGTCGGACGATCCGAAAACGGCGGGATGCCGAGTGCCATGCCCCTGACCCATTCCGCGCCAGTCCGCGTCTTGCCGGCGCCCCGCCCGCCCATCACCAGCCAGAGATGCCATGAACCGCCGCCTTGCGCCGCAGCAGGCGGCAATTGCTCGGCGCGGGCGAACAGCATCCAATCTGTCAGGAGCCATTCCACCGCGTCCGGCGAGAGGCGCTCAAGCAGAGCCCTCGCCCCCCCGTTCTCGGCGCAGCTCATCAAGGCGTCGCGCAAGCTCCGCGCGGAAACCCTCAATGTCCCGGGCAGCATCGGCCCGATCATCCCCGTCATCTTCCCGCGAGACTGCCCGGCCATTGCTCGTATTGGCTCCTTTTACACGGGAACGGGACAGGATTGCGGCTTCGGCGTCGATGGCGACGAGATCGCGGACGGTCTTGGCGATGATCGCCAGAGTCTTGGCTTCCCTTTCGAGGGACTGCTGATCATCATCGAGACGCGCCATCCGCGCTTCGATCTCGGCAACCTGCCGTTCGGCCGACCGCCACAGCCGTGCGACGACCTGCCTTCGGGAGGAAGCCCGGGAGCCCGCAACTCGGCTTCCTGTCGTGGATCGCGGGTTGGGCGGTTTCGTCATCAGCCATCTCCTGCTGGTGTCCAAAAGAAAGGCCCGGAAAATCCCGGGCCTTGTGCGACACAACGAGTTCGGAGCAGATCGGCAACCGACCGCCCCCCGTGTGGAGGATCGTGATCATCGTCTAACTGTCCTGAAAAATGCCGGGAGCGCCTTGCCGAGCCACTATCTGCTGCGGGCGCAATTCCGGAGCATGGAGAAAAGATACCCGCGAACCGTTACGGTGTCAATGACAATATTCCTAAAAAAATTGCCTGAAGCAAGAAACTAAGACTTTTGGCCTATTTCTTGTTCGCCGGCCGTCTCGGCCAGCGGCCAGGCCATTGTCGTATGCGCTGCACGAGCCGATGCAGGCTCACCTCGTCCTCAAGCGCATGGATGCGGCCGCGAACGCTGGCGCCGGCCTCGTGCACCGTCTCGCGAGATCCACTGACGAGCGGATGCCAGTCCGGAAGCGGCCTTCCCTCCGCGAGCAACCGATACGCGCAAGACGGCGGCATCCAACCGAGCGCACCGGCATTTTCGGGCGTCAGCCGCACGCAGTCCGGCACTTCCCGGTCGCGGTTCGTGTAGTCGCGGCAGGAACAGGATGCGTTGTCGAACAGACGGCAGGCGATATCCGTGAAATAGTAGCGGCCGTCATCCTCGTCCTCGAGCTTGATAAGGCAGCATCGCCCGCAGCCGTCGCATAGGCTTTCCCACTCCGCCTCATTCATGGCAGCGAGCGGTTTCACTTCCCAGAACGGCTTTTCCGGTTTCGACATGCCTCTTTCCTCGCGTCAAAGCCTGTCTGAGGTCAAGCGTCGCCCGGCTGCCGTCAAGCTGGCAAAACCGAGACCGAGGCGTTAAATGAAGGAAAGTCGTCGGGATACGCCGGTCAATGTCCGATTTTCGCAAGATCACTTTCGCCGAACGCTTCGCGCGTCGCCTGCGCGATCTCGACGCTTGGGTCGAGCACTCACTCCATGCGCTTGGTGAGCGGCTCATGGAAGGGCTATGGCGGGTCCGCCATTTTT
>DAORNC010000008.1:0-277 GCA_035440785.1 Rhabdaerophilum sp.
TCACGGGCGTCACCAACGCCGCTCTGGCAGGCGGCAGCGCGTCGCAAAGCTGGCCGATGCCCGATGACGCATCGCCGCTGCGCCTGCCGCTGGCTGCCGCGACGATGGCGCTGCGCCATCAGGGCGAAGGCGCGCCGTGGGCGACGGTCAGCGTCAAGGCGGCGGTTCCGCTGAAGGAACCGCTCAATGCGGGCTATCGCGTCAAGCGGTCGGTCAGCATCGTCAAGGCGGCGAACAAGGACCGGCTGACGCGGGGCGACGTGATCAAGGTGCGGAT
>DAORNC010000008.1:477-6877 GCA_035440785.1 Rhabdaerophilum sp.
CGTGCGCCTCAACGGGTCGGGCCGCTTCACTCTGCCACCGACGCGCGTCGAGGCGATGTATTCGCCCGCGATCCGGGGCCAATGGCCGAATGGGGCGATGACGGTGGCAGCGCAGTGATGGAGAGAAAGCACCAAACCCCTCCGCTTCAGGGCAGAGGCAGCGAGACTTGGTCCGGCGCCAGCCGGGCCTTAGTCGCAGCGGGGTGGGCACAGCAGCCTTGCGCGAGGCCGATGGCGGTCGCGAGGCCGGCCGCGCCGCCACCCACCACGATGCAATCGAAATGCCTGCCCATTGCCTGATCCTCCGGCCTGTTTGCCTGCCGCAATGCCTCCATCAAAGGCACCCGATGCGCTTTGGCAAGGAGCAAGATCAAAGCCGGGCCTGGGGATATACGCGCACCGTCTTGAATTGCCCGGCGAAAGATGCACCACTGATTGCCTCAAGCAGCCGTCGGGAGCGCGGCGATAGACCAGGAATAGGATGAGAGAAAATGGTCAAGATCGTTCGTGTTGCCGCCTATGGCGGCCCTGAAGTTCTGAAATTCGAGGATGTTGTGCTTGCGCCGGCGGGACCGAACGAGGTCCGCGTGCAGCACAAGGCCATCGGCCTCAATTACATCGATACCTATTTCCGCACCGGGCTCTATCCGGCGCCAACCATGCCGTTCACGCCCGGACAGGAGGCGGCCGGCATCGTCACCGCGGTCGGTGCTGCGGTGAAAGGTATCAAGGTGGGTGATCACGTCGGTTATGTCGGCTCGCTCGGCGCCTATGCCGAAGAGCGGAATGTTCCTGCGTCGGTGCTCATGAAGTTGCCGAAAACGGTGAAGTTCGAGACAGCTGCCGCCATCATGCTCAAGGGCCTGACGGCGGAATACCTTCTGTTCCGTTCCTTCAAGGTCAAGAAGGGGCATACGGTGCTGATCCACGCCGCTGCGGGCGGCACCGGTTCGCTGCTGGCGCAATGGGCGCGCGCGCTCGGAGCCACCGTCATCGGCACGGCCGGCTCGCCGGAGAAGGCCAAACTCGCCAAGAAGCACGGCTGCCACCATGTGATCGAATATTCGAAGGAGGATTTTCCGGCGCGTGTGAAGGAAATCACCAAGGGTATGCTCTGCGATGTCGTCTATGACGGGGTCGGCAAGTCGACCTTCCCGGCCTCGCTCGATTGCATCAAGCCGTTCGGCATGTTCGTGAGCTTCGGCAATGCTTCGGGCTCGGTGGAAGCCTTCGATCTTGGCCTGCTCGCAAAGAAGGGCAGCCTTTATGCCACCCGCCCGACGCTGGTGACGCATATCGCCAACCCGAAGACCTTCGCGGCGATGGCCAAGCGTCTGTTCGGAGCCGTAGCGGATGGGACGCTGAAGATCGCTGCGCCGACGAAGGTGCCGCTCGCCAAGGTCGCGGAAGCCCACGTGGCGCTCCAAGGCCGGCAGACGACCGGCTCGACGGTTTTCATTCCGTAACAAGCGATCGGGGCGGGCGTGGAAATCGTCGTCGAACTCAAGGGGATCACCAAATATTTCGGCGCATTGCTGGCCAATGCGGCGGTTGATCTTACCTTGCGTTCGGGCGAGATCCACGCCCTGCTCGGCGAGAACGGCGCTGGCAAATCCACACTGGTAAAGATCCTCTATGGCCTGCTCGCGCCCGATTCCGGGGAGATCCTCATCGGCGGCGTGCCGGTAACGCTCGGTTCCCCACGCACGGCGCGGGCATATGGCATCGGCATGGTGTTCCAGCATTTCTCGCTGTTCGATGAGATGAGCGTGATCGAGAACATCGCCATTCCGATCGACGGGGCGATCGCCGATGGTGCGCTTCGCCGGAAGGTGACGGAAAAAGCGGCGCAATTCGGCCTCGACATCGAACTCGACAGGCCGGTGCATACGCTTTCAGCCGGCGAGCGTCAGCGGATCGAGATCCTGCGCGCGCTGATCCAGGAGCCGAAGGTCATCATCCTCGACGAGCCGACCTCGGTGCTGACCCCGAGCGAGAGCGAGAGTCTGTTCGTAACGCTTGAAAAGCTCAAGGCTGGGGGGGCCTCCATCCTGTTCATCAGTCACAAGCTCGAGGAAGTCCGGCGGCTCTGCAGTCGCGCCACCGTGTTGCGCGCGGGCCGCGTCGTCGGTGCGACCGATCCCCGCCGTGCGACGGCGCAGGAACTCGCAACATTGATGGTGGGCGAGGGGATCGCGGAACTGAACCCTGGCGCCGGCGGTGAACCCGGTGAGCCGGTGCTGGTGCTGGACAAACTCAGCGTCACCCCGGAAACCGTGCATGGCGTCCGGCTCGACGGGGTTGATCTTGCTGTCCGGTCCGGGGAGATCGTTGCGGTGGCGGGCGTCGCCGGGAACGGCCAGAGCGAACTCTACAACGCCGTTTCGGGTGAGGGTGGCAGGATCACCGGCGGGACGATCTCCATTGCGGGGCGGGTGATGAACCGCGCCGACATCAATGGTCGACGCAAGGCGGGCGCTGCCTTCGTGCCCGAAGCGCGGCTCGGGCAGGCGACGCTGCCGCAGTCGGCCCTCTCGGATAATATCGTCCTCTCCTGGCACGCGACCGAGGAGATCGGCTCGCCCTTCATCAACCGCGAACGGCTCGAGACGGTCGCGCAGGGGATCGTGCGGGATTTCGACGTCCGCATTCCGAGGAGCGACCCGGTAGCGGCGCACCTCTCAGGCGGCAACCTCCAGAAGTACATCGTCGGGCGCGAGGTAAAGCGCACGCCGCGCCTCATTGTGATCGATCAGCCGAGCTGGGGGGTCGATGCCCGCGCGGCCCGCCACATCCGCCAGACGCTGATGGATCTTGCAGCAAACGGGGCAGCGGTCCTCGTCATCACGTAGGACCTCGACGAGGCGCTCTCGCTCGCCGATTCCATCGTTGTCATGCGCAAGGGACACCTGAGCGCGGCGCGGCCCACCCGCGCGGTCACGCGCGCGGAAATCGGGCTGATGATGACCGAAGGCGCCCATCGTGCGGAAGGAACTGCCTGATGCGCCTCGTGCTCGTTCCCCGCCGCCGGATTTCCCGCCAGCGCCAGTTCCTCACACCCATTGCGGCTCTGCTCGTCGCGCTTGCGATCGGTGGCGTGATCATCTCCCTGATGGGCCGTTCACCGTGGCGGGCCTTGCAGGTCTTCGTCATCGAACCGCTGACCGATCCCTGGGCGCTGCAGGAGGTGCTGCTCAAGGCGACGCCGCTGATGCTGATCTCGATCGGTCTTCTTTTCTGTTTCCGCGCGAGCCGCTGGAACATCGGCGCGGAGGGGCAGTTCCTGCTCGGGGGTATCTGTGGCGGCGGTGTCGCCATCCTCACGCATGGCATGAGCGGCTTCTGGATCATGCCGCTGATGATGCTGGCCGGGATGCTCGGCGGGCTCGCCTTTGCCGCGATCCCCGCCGTGCTGCGGACGCGCTTCGGCATTTCAGAGATTCTGACCAGCCTGATGCTGGTCTATGTCGCCGACCTTCTGCTCGACTATCTCGTGCGCGGGCCATGGCGCGATCCGAAGGGGTTCAATTTTCCGCAAAGCGTCAGCTTTTCCGATGCCGCGATCCTCAATCCGCTGTTCGAAGGAGGGAGGCTGCATCTCGGCCTCGTGCTGGCGCTGATCGTGGCCGGGATCGCCTTCGTGCTTTTCCGGCGGACGCTGTTTGGTTATGCCGTGGCGGCCAGCGGCGATGCGCCGCGAGCGGCGAATTTCGGCGGGTTCAACGAGGCGCGGATCACGGTTCTCGTGTTTCTGATCTCGGGCGCGCTCGCGGGGCTGGCTGGTGTGGTCGAGGTTGCGGGCCAGGTGCAGCAGTTGCGACCCGGCTTCGGGCAAGGGCTCGGCTTCACCGCGATCATCGTCGCGTTTCTCGGCCGCCTCACGCCGCTCGGCGCCACGCTGTCTTCGGTCGTGATCGCGGTCCTGCTGATCGGTGCGGAGAGCGCCCAGGTCGCGCTCAAACTGCCGTTCGATCTGACGCGGTTTTTCATGGGGCTTCTGCTGACCTGTGTCCTCGTCGGCGAAAGCCTCGATCGCTACAGCCTCGAGATCCAGCGGGAGCGCGCATGATCGACATCCTCCCCCTCGTTCTTGCAACCATCCTTACCGCAGCCACGCCGTTGCTGATCGCCGCGCTCGGCGAACATGTGACCGAACGCGCCGGCGTTCTAAACCTCGGTGTCGAAGGCATGATGATCGTCGGCGCGGCTAGCGCCTTCGCAGTTGCGGTTCTCTCGGACTCGAGCCTTTTCGGCGTTGCGGCTGGAGCGGTCGCCGGGCTCGCGCTGTCGGCGGTCTTCGGCTTTCTTGTCATCTATCTCGCCGCAAACCAGGTCGCGACCGGCCTCGCGATGACCATTCTCGGCCTCGGTCTTTCCGGGTTGATCGGCCAGAACTTCGTCGGCCAACCCCGTGCGCCGATCCCGCCGATCGAGTTTCCCATCCTCAAGGAGATTCCGGTTCTCGGCAAGGCGCTCTTCACCGGCGATCCGGTGTTCTACCTTTCGCTCATCCTGATCGTTCTGGTGAGCTACGGCCTCAACTCAACGCGTTTCGGCCTCCTGCTGCGGGCGGTCGGTGAAAATCACGTCTCCGCCCATGCGCTCGGGCTGCCGGTGCGGCGGATCCGCTTCATCGCCGTGCTGTTCGGCGGATTGCTGGCGGGGCTTGCTGGCGCCTATCTCTCACTGATCTACACCCGGTTCTGGTCGCCGGGCATGAGCGCCGGTCGCGGTTGGATCGCGCTGGCGCTGGTCGTGTTTGCCGCGGGGCATGTCTGGCGGCTGGTACTCGGAGCCTATCTCTTCGGCGGCATCACGGTCGCGCAGCTTCATGCGCAGGCTGGAGCCATAGGGCTTCCCTCGCAGCTTCTTTCGGCATTACCTTATCTCATGACGATCGCGGTCCTGCTCCTGCTCTCGATTTCCGGGCGGCGGGGCAGCGGGGCGGCAGGATCGCTGGGACAACCATTCGTGCCGGAACGTTAGCCGGCTGGAGCAGGGCCACCGCCGCACGGCGCGGCGTGCGGGGGCCGGATCGAATCGCGCCGTTTTGGGGAACTCATATGCGTCATCTTCTGAAATTGGGGGCTCTCGCGCTCGCCGCCGGACTGGCTGTTCCGGCGCTGGCGCAGGAGAAGCTCAAGGTCGGCTTCATCTATGTCGGCCCGGTGGGCGATTTTGGCTGGTCCTACCAACACGATGTCGGCCGCAAAGCGATCGAGGCCGCGTTTCCGGGCAAGGTCGAGACCACCTTTATCGAGAACGTGCCGGAAGCGGACTCCGAGCGCGCGATCGAGCAGCTTGCGCGCACGGGCCACAAGCTGATCTTCACCACCTCATTCGGCTATATGGAGCCGACGCTGAAGGTCGCGAAGAAATATCCAGGCGTGAAGTTTGAGCACGCGACCGGCTTCAAGCGCGACAAGAATGTCTCGACCTATTCGGCGAAGTTCCACGAGGGGCGCTACATCATCGGCAAGATTGCCGGCAAGATGACCAAGACCAACACGATCGGCTATGTCGGCGCGGTGCCGATTCCGGAAGTGATCGCGGGCATCAACGCATTTTATCTCGGCGCGAAGAGCGTCAACCCCGACGTCAAGATCAAGGTCGCCTGGGTGTTCGACTGGTTTAACCCGGGCAAGGAGGGCGATGCCGCCAAGGCGTTGCTCGATCAGGGCGCGGATATCATCACCCAGCATACCGACAGCCCGGCGCCGCTCCAACAGGCGGCTTCGCGCGGCAAGCTCGCCTTTGGCCAGGCCTCCGATATGTCACGCTTCGCCGAGAAAAACATCCTGAGCTCGATCATCGACGATTGGGCACCCTATTACGTCGAGCGCACCCGCGCCGTGCTCGAGGGCAAATGGCAGAGCCAGGACGTGTTCGATGGCATCGCCAAGGGCAAGGTGAAGATGGGCCCCTATGTCAACATGCCGGACGATGTGAAGAAGCTGGCGATGGAGACCGAAGAGGGGATCAGGACCGGCAAGATCGATCCTTTCACTTGCCCGATCGTCGCGCAGGACGGCAAGACCGTCGAGTGCAAGGACGGCAAGCTCAACGACGGGCAAATCGCCAGCATGAACTACTACGTGCAGGGCATCGAGGGCACCATTCCGAAGTAAGCAAACCTTCTCGGTCGATATTCCGGCGGCGGGCCCAATGGCCCGCCGTTTTTCGTTCCCGGATTACCAAATGGTCATTTGACGGCGCCGGGCGCCCGTGATGTTTCTGGAATCATTCCAAATATGGATTGCTCACATGAAACCGCTGCTCCTTCGCTTGCATCGCTGGACGACGCTGGTGTTCGCCGTGCCGCTTGCGGTGCTGATCGTCACGGGCCTCGTGCTTTCAATGGAACCGATCCTTCAGGACAAGGCCTCGCGCTCGCTGAAGC
>DAORNC010000008.1:6947-7240 GCA_035440785.1 Rhabdaerophilum sp.
GAACCGGATCAGTATCCAGGGCATCGGCGAGGACGGCTCGATGGACTTCGACCTTGCGACCAAGGTGCCGGTCGACGACGGCGAAACGACCATGCTGTCCGACGTCTTCGGTGACATGCGGCGCCTGCACGAGCATTTTGTGTTCGATCTCGAATGGGTCGTCACCGCCTCTACCATCGCGATGGTCGTGCTGATGCTGATCGGCGTCTTCATGGGCTGGCCGCGCATCCGCAATACGATCTCCGGATGGCATCAGGGCGTTGCCTGGGCCCTCCTGCCGCTGCTGATCCTCT
>DAORNC010000008.1:7309-12030 GCA_035440785.1 Rhabdaerophilum sp.
CTGCCGAAGCTGAAAGAAGCCGTGCGGATGCTCGGCAAGGACAGTTCCGGCGCCGAGCGCGATCTAGGTGGGCTGATCTGGCTACGCAATCGGGGCGGGCGGCTGCTGGCGCGCGTCAACGAACGCGGTGTGTTCAACGTCTATCAGATCTCGCGGCAGGGCGTGGTGCAGACGAACAAGAACTGGTCGCGCGGGCTGCATGAAGGCAACATCGCCGGAATGTGGACCGGCATCATGGTGCTGGTGACTTCGCTCGCCTTCGTTGGCCTGATGGTGACGGGGCTGACGATATGGTTCCGTCGCACATTCCTCCGCAAGCGAAACCGGGATCGGTCGCGCCCGGCCGCCGCTGCCAGCCCGGCGGAGTGAAGCTCAGACCGCGGTGCCGTGAAGGTCGTAGGCGTCCGCGCGCTCGACCTTGACAGAAACGATGTCGCCCGCGCGCAACGGCCTGCGCGAAGCGATATAGACGGAACCGTCGATCTCCGGTGCATCCCACATGGACCGTCCGTTGCTCACGGTCGGGCCGGGCGCATCCACGATCACCTTGATCCGCTGCCCGACCCGGCGCTGTTGCAGCCGTGCCGAAATCGCTTGCTGATGGACCATGAAGCGGTCGTAACGGCGTTGCTGCTCTTCAAGCGGCACCACCGCGAGGCCGAGATCGTTGGCGGGGGCACCGCGCACCGGCTCGTATTTGAACGCGCCGACGCGCTCCAGTTTCGCCGCCGAGAGGAAGCCGAGCAATTCCTCGAAATCTTCCTCCGTCTCGCCCGGAAAGCCGACGATGAAGGTCGAGCGGATGGCGAGATCGGGCCGGATTTCACGCCATTTCTCCACACGCTGGAGGATCTTCTCGGCATGAGCAGGGCGTTTCATCGCCTTGAGCACATTCGGCGCCGCGTGCTGGAAAGGGATATCGAGATAGGGGACGATGACGCCGCCGCTTTCGGTCATCTCGCCCATGAGCGGGATCACCTCGTCGACATGCGGGTAGGGGTAGACGTAATGGAGCCGCACCCAGACGCCGAGCGTCGAGAGCGCCTTCGCGAGATCAAGGAAGCGCGTGCGGTATTCGACATCCTGCCAGAGCGAGGGCGAATACTTGAGGTCCACGCCATACGCCGAGGTGTCCTGGCTGATGACGAGCAGTTCTTTCACGCCCGCCTTCACCAGCTTCTCGGCCTCGCGCATCACCTCGGCCAGCGGGCGCGAGACGAGATCGCCGCGCAGCTTGGGGATGATGCAGAAGGTGCAGCGATTGTTGCAGCCTTCGGAAATCTTGACGTAGGCGTAGTGGCGTGGCGTGAGCTTCACGCCCTGTTCCGGCACAAGATCGAGAAACGGGTTGTGAAGCGGCGGTGCCACCTCATGCACCGCCTTCATCACGCTCTCGTAGGCCTGCGGACCGGTGATCGCGGAAACGGCCGGATAGGCCTCGCGGATCTGTTCGGGTTCAGCGCCCATGCAGCCGGTGACAATCACCTTGCCGTTTTCTGCCATGCCCTTGCCAATGGCTTCGAGGCTCTCGGCCTTGGCGCTGTCGAGGAAGCCGCAGGTGTTGACGATGACCAGATCGGCGCCAGCGTGGGTCTTGGTGAGTTCATAGCCCTCCGCCCGCAGCTTGGTGATGATGCGTTCGCTGTCCACCAATGCCTTGGGGCATCCGAGCGAGACGAAGGAAATCTTGGGTGCGGCCTGATCGGTCATGGAAGTCCGTTGTTACGCGACCGCCGTCACCTCAACCTCCACCTTGAATTCGGGGCGGGTGAAGCCGGAGACGATGACGAGGGTCGAGGCATAAGCGTCGCCGCTCACATAGCGGGATCGCACGCGGCCATAAACCGGAAAATACGCCCGATCCGTGACGAAGGCGGAAAAACGCGCGACATGGGAAAAATCCATACTGCCCTCGGCGAGGATCGCGCGGATATTCTCGAAGCAGAGCACGGCCTGCGCCTCCACATCGTCGGGAATGACGTCATCCGGCCCGACGCCGAGTTGACCCGAGGCGAAGAGGATACGTTTCGGCGCCTCGACGACGAGCCCGTGGCTGTAGGCAGCGAAGGGCGGGCGAATCGAGGCTGGGTTGAGTTTCCGATGAGGCATTGTTGTTCCGGAGTGACGCGTTACGCTGCAAGAATGGAATCGGCCTTGCATGTCAGCAAGCTGAAAACGTCATTCCGATAGGGGTATTTCGTGCAGGTGGTTCTTCCTCAGGGCCGGTATTGGCTCGACGGGTTTTCGGTTTCGCCCGCGTTGACGCGGATCGAAGGACCGGTGACGGGGCGGGCGGATGGGCTGGCGACCGCATCGCTGCTCGTCGAGAACGGGCGCATTGCCCGGATTGTTGCCGGGACCGCGCCGGACGACGGAGCGCCGCGCGTCGAGGGTCGGGGGCGGATGCTGCTGCCGCGCTTCGTCGAGGTCCACACCCATCTCGACAAGGGGCAGGTTCATCATCGTGCACCGAACCCCAATGGCACCTTTCTCGGTGCCCGCGAGGCCGTGATGGCGGATCGCGAGGCGAACTGGAGCGCGGAGGATGTGCGGGCTCGCATGGACTTCGCGCTGCGCTGCGCGTTGCATCACGGCACCGGCGCGATCCGCACCCATCTCGACAGCATCGGCAAGCAGACGGCGATTTCCTGGAGCGTGTTCGACGAGATGCGCGCGGTGTGGAAAGGCCGGATCGCCCTTCAGGCGGTATGCCTGTTTCCCGTCATCAAAGTGATCGACGAGCCGGAGGAATTTGCCGAGACTGTCCGCCACGTGCGGTGTTACGGCGGCATCCTTGGTGCCGTAACCTTCCTCGGCGAACCGCTCGACGGCAAGCTCGACGCAGCGCTCGACATCATGATCGGCATCGCGAAGGCGGAGGGGCTCGATCTCGACTTCCACGTCGACGAGAGCGACAGCCCCGATGCACGGTCGCTGGAGGTCATCGCTGATGCGTTGATCCGCCACAGGTTCGGGGGCAGGGCGCTCGCCGGGCATTGCTGCTCGCTCGCGCTGATGGATGACAGGGACCGCGCCCGTGTGATCGACAAGCTGGGCACGGCGCGGCTCAACGTCGTTTCGCTGCCGATGTGCAATATGTATCTGCAGGATCGCGTTTCCGGCCGGACGCCGCGCTGGCGCGGGGTCGCGCCGCTGCATGAACTCGACGCGGCCGGCATCTCGACGATGGTGTCGTCGGACAACACCCGCGATGCCTTCTATGCCTATGGCGATCTCGACGTAGTGGAAGTGTATCGCGAGGCGACCCGCATCCTCCATTTCGACCATTCGGAACGGCCGTGGCTCGAAACGATCTCGACACGTCCGGCAGACCAGATGGGCCTTGCCGGCAAGGGCCGGCTCGCGCCCGGACTTGCCGCCGATCTCATCATTTTTCCGGCTCGGACGATGAATGAGTTTCTCTCCCGCCCGCAGGTCGGGCGGGCGGTTTTGATCGACGGCAAAGCGATCGATACATCGCTTCCCGATTATGCCGAGCTTGATGCCCTCTGATCCCCGGAACCCGCCATGCCGTTCGACATCGCCACGCTGAAATCCCGCCTCGGCTCGATCAAATCCGACGATAATCCCGCGATCCTCAAGCAGAAGAGCCGGGATTTCTATTGGTATTCGCCGACACTCAAGCGCCAGCTTGATTCCGTGATCGGCGATCTCATCGTCGCGCCAGCCGGTGACGACGAACTCGCGACCGTGCTCGGCGAATGCCATCGGCTCATTCCCGTGACGCCGCGTGGCACCGGCACCGGCAACTACGGGCAGGCGATGCCGCTTTCTGGCGGGGTGGTGCTCGATCTTTCGGCGATGAATACTGTCAAATCGATCGCGCCGGGCCGAGTGGTGACAGGGCCGGGCGCGGTGCTGGCGGATATCGACAAGGAGACGCGCGCCAAGTCCGGGCAGGAGTTGCGGCTATTCCCCTCGACCTATCATACCGCAACGCTCGGCGGCTTCATCGCCGGAGGTTCGGGCGGCATCGGTTCAATCCGCTGGGGCGGCCTGCGCGATTACGGCAACATCATCCGCATGAAGGTGATGACGATGGAGGCAAGCCCGCGCGTGCTCGACCTCTCGGGCGACGATCTGCTCAAGGTCGCGCATGCCTATGGCACCAACGGCATCATCACCGAATGTGAGGTGCCGCTGGCGACCGCGCACCCTTGGGTCGATGTGCTGGTGGGGTTCGACGATCTGCGCCGCGCCAGCGAATACGCCAATGCGCTCGGCGAGCAGGATGGGCTGCTGATCAAGGAGCTCGGCGTCGTTGCTGCGCCGGTTCCGCACGATGTCTTCATGCGCCACAGGAAGTTCCTGCCGCGCGAGAAGCATCTCGTCATCGTGATGGTCGCGGATTTTGCGTTGCAGCCGATGCTCGCCTTCACCGCACGCTGGAAAAGTGCCGATGTGCTCTATCGCTCCGATGCGTTTTCCGCTGAGGAAAAGAAGGGCCTGCCACCCGCCTTCGAACTCGCCTGGAACCACACGACGCTGCGGGCGCTCCGGGTCGATCCCCGCATCACCTATCTCCAGGTGTTGTATCCGTTCCCGAACCAGATCGATCTCGTTGAGAAGATCCATGCCCGCTTCGGCGACGAGGTCATCTGCCATCTCGAATTCGTCCGGTTTGACGGCAAGGTGACCTGTTTCGGCCTGCCGATGGTGAAATACACCTCCGAAGCACGGTTGGAGGAGATCATGGCGAT
>DAORNC010000008.1:12040-23344 GCA_035440785.1 Rhabdaerophilum sp.
CCACGAAGACATGGGCGCACCGATTTTCAACCCGCACCGCTACACGCTCGAAGAGGGCGGTATGAAGCAGACGGACGAAGCGCAACTCGCGTTCAAGCGCGAGGCCGATCCGCAGGGGCTGCTCAACCCTGGCAAGATGATCGCGTGGGAAGACCCGGCTTACGATTACAAGTCGGGTAAAAGCTGGCTCTTCAAGGGCCTGGGCCACGAATTGTCGTGAAGCGAACGCACGCATGAAACTGCTTGTCGTCCATTGCCATCCGCGGCCCGACAGCTTCACCGCCGCGATCCGCGATGTCGCGGTCGACGCGCTGGCAAGGGCCGGTCACGATGTCGATCTGCTCGACCTTTACGCGGAAGGTTTTGATCCTGTGATGTCCGCGGCCGAGCGCGGTGATTACCACACGCATGAGGTCAACCGCGTGCCGGTGGCGGATCATCTGGCGCGGGTGAAGGCGGCGGACGGGCTGATCTTCATCTACCCGACATGGTGGTATGCCCAGCCGGCTATGCTGAAGGGCTGGCTCGAACGCGTGTTCCTGCCGCACGAGACCTTCTCGATGCCGGAAGGAAATCAGCCGATCAAGGGGCTGCTCCCGAACATCCGCCTGATCGCGGCTTTGACAACGCTGGGTTCGCCGCGCTGGTGGTGGTGGCTGATGGGGATGCCCGGCCGCCGTATCCTGCTCACCGGCATCCGCGCGCTCTGTGCCCCACGCTGCCGGACGCTGTGGCTCGCACTCCACCGCATCGACGTCGAGGACGAGGCGGCCCGGAAGGCGCACCTCGACCGGGTGCGGCGGGAGATGGCGCGGCTTTAGCGACGCAGAAACGGGCCGGCTTTCCGTTCGAGCAGCGCGACCAGTTCCGGATCCATGAAATCAAAATCGTCCGGGATATCGAGACAGATCACGCGCTTGCCGCCGAGATAGCGCCGGAATTTCTTCGAGAGCTTGGCGCGATGGCGCTTCTCCATGACGAAGATGATATCCGCCCATTCGATCTGCTCGGGCGAAAGGACAAGGTCGGCAGTTTCCAGAAGCCCGGCTGAATCCGTCTCGACCCTTGGCCATCCGGCGAACACCTGTTCGGCCGTCGGACTGCGGAGTTTGTTGGCGGAACAGACGAACAGCGCGTTGATCAAGCTAGATCGCTCAGCGGAAACTTCGCAACGTCCTGCAACAATTCGATGAAGCGCAAGGACTGGAACTCAGCCGCCTTGCGGCCTTTTTCGGCGTTAGCGAGATGTGCTTCGCCCGCAACACCCTCGTGGTGGTTGTCCTCGGCGATCCAGGCCATCGAGGTGAAACCCGTCATGCGCAGGTGCTTGTAGTCCTTCGTCATCTCGATGGATTTCGGTGCGAAATCCTTCGCTTTCGACATCTTCACCCGGTCGGGCGCGAAATGGAGCATCGCCGAAGTTTCATAGTCGCCGCCGTGGATGCCGAAGGCATTCTCTGTCTCCGAGAACAACCCCTCCGGCACGCCGAGCCGCCGCCACGCCGTCTGCACCACCAGCATGTTGCAGCGGACACGCAGTTCGCGCGCGACAATGCCCATGATCTCGACGTTACCGCCGTGCGAATTGACGATGACCAGTTTGCGGAGGCCGGCGCGGGCGACACTCTCGCCAATTTCGGTCCAGGCGCGGATCAGCGTTTCCGCCGAGAGCGTAATCGTGCCGGGCGAACGCAGGTGTTCGTTGGACTTGCCGACCCAGAAGACCGGCAGGAACAGCACCGAAAGACCGGTCGGCAGGCGCTTCTTCACCTCGGCGCAGAAGCCGCCCGCCATCAGTGTATCGGTGCCGACGGAGAGGTGCGGGCCATGTTGTTCCGTCGCCGCGATGGGCAGGATCGCGATGGTGCGGTCCTTGTCGAGCTTCTCGAAATCGCGGGCGGTCAGGTCGAACCAGTGGGTCTTGCTCATCTCGTTCTCCGGCGCCGTCAAGTGAGGCGCGAAAGCTCGGCGGAAACGCGGTCGAGGAACACCTTGCGCTGCGCCTCGGTCGCGACATTCATATGGTAAAGCGCAAGGTAGCGGATGCGCGCCGTGCGCGAAACGAACCAGCGCAAATAGCGTGTGATCATCTTCTTCGGTGGATTCCCGACGAGGAAGGCCCGCCAGCGGTCACGCCCGTAGGTCGAGATGCCGATGACATGGCGGATATGGGTAAGCATCGGTTTGACGTTCGCCGGATCGGAGAGGTCGAAGGTGATGCCGGGGCCGAAGACGCGGTCGAAGAAGCCTTTCAGCATCGCCGGAAAGCCGAAGCACCAGGTCGGGAATTGCACGATCAGTCCTTCGGCCGCTTGGAGGCGGCGGACATAGCCCTCGATGCCCTCGCGGTTCTTCGTCAGGTCATGGTAGTCGCGCCGCATCTGTGCATCGAGCACGGGATTGAAGCCGTCCGCGTAAAGATCGAGCAGGTCGACATCGTGACCCGCCTGCCGGAGCGCTGCGAGCGCCCGGTCGCGGATCGCGGCATGAAAACTCTCCTCAAGCGGATGGCAGTAAAGGTAGAGAATTCTCACGATTTCACCGGCCGATACGTCCGCATCTTGCCGGGGTTGAGCAGGCCATAGGGATCGATCTCGGCCTTGAAGCCGATCTGGTCGGCATCGGCGCGCTTGTGGCGCGACCCATCCTCCAGCGTCACGACATGTGGGTTGGCGATCAGGATTCCCGCCTCCTCATGCGCGGCGATGATCTCGTAGAGCCGTTC
Organism: Rhabdaerophilum sp.; assembly: GCA_035440785.1. GTDB lineage: Bacteria > Pseudomonadota > Alphaproteobacteria > Rhizobiales > Beijerinckiaceae > Rhabdaerophilum. The sequence continues at coordinate 14,766 of DAORNC010000008.1, forward strand.
CTTCGTCGTGTAGCGGATAACCGGAAGCGCCGAGCAGGTGACATTGCCGGCGAAACGGATGAATTCGTTGTGCTGGATGAGTTCATCCGGGAACCTCGCGTTGATGTCGAGAATGCTCGACAGAAGCCGGTCGTGCGGGAACAGGCACTGGAGGTAGGTGATCGAGCGATCGACCTTCAGCATCTGCAGGGTCGTGTGGTTCCACGTGTATTCGTAGAGCGGAACCTGCCCTGGCTCCTCGCGGGATGGCGCCTGAAAGGTAATCGCGCCGCGTCCGGCGAGAATGTCGCGGAAAGTCTCGAACGAAGGTTCGGAGATCATACAGGCTATGATGGCCTGCCCCTCGGGGCAGTGGGGTGCCATCTGCCCGAAATAGGAAGGCAGGGGCGAAGCAATGGTCGAGAGCAGTTTCTTGATGACGCCGTCCGCACTGGCGACGTCCTGCCCGAATTGCAGCGCGGTCTTATAGCTGTCGAAGGCGACGATGACATCGATCCAGGGGAAAGCCGGCGCGGTCGGCATTTCGAGCGCGGTGATGATGCCGGTGGTGCCGTAAGCGCGGTTGATCTTCTGCGCGGCATCGCCCCTGAGTTCGATGACGCGGGGGCTTTCCTCCAGCGTCACGATCCGGGCGGCGAGAATGTTGCCCGGCTCGCGCAGGCCGCCATACATCACCGAGCCGACGCCGCCCGAACCGCCGGCGACGAAGCCGCCGATGGTCGCCGTGCGCTTGGTGGAGGGGTGCATCCGCATTTCCCAACCCTGCGGGCGCAATTCGGCGTCGAGCGCGCCGATATTCATGCCCGCACCGACGCGGACGCGACCGGGGATTGCCCATTCGATTCCGGAAAGGCTGTTCATATCGAGCAGGATGCCGCCTTCAAGCGGCACGGCCTGCCCATAATTGCCGGTTGCTCCGCCTCGCGGGGTGACCGGGATACGGTGTTTCACACACGCTGCCGCCACACGGATCACATCGGCCTCGTCGCGGGGCGCGACGATGATCTCGGCGGATTTCTTCGCCAGTTCGGCATTGAGGATCGGCGAATACCAGAAGAAGTCGCGGCTGCGCTTGCGGACGACCTTATTCTCGGTGACGATGGGCACCTCGCCGAGGTCGGCGATCAGAGCCTGGATGCGCGGCGACAGTTCAGCGTCGAGCGGCGGGAGAGCGGCGGCTTCCATCGGCGGATCCTTGGCTAATGAGCAGGCAGGGCTGGAGGCTAGCAAGGCCTGTGCCCGCCTTCAATGCGGCGGGGCGGCAATTTGCTGTGTATCGTATGCGGAACGGGATGCGCGCGTCCTAGGCATTGCGCCTCAAAAAAAGCAATGTGAGGCTCAAATGTTCCCATTGCGACATATTGGCACAACCCGCTATCGGCATAGCGGTTGCTAGGGCCAGAGCGAGCCGCACGAGAAACGGGCGTCAATTCAGGTGGAGACAGATCGATGATGAAATACCGGATCAATCGCAGAGCGGCCCTTGGCCTCGTCGGTGGCTCGGTGCTGGTGCCGGTGCTCGGCGGGCGTGTCAGCGCCCAGACACTCGACAAGGTCTCTTACCAGACCAACTGGCGCGCGCAGGCCGAGCACGGCGGGTTTTACTACGCGGTGGCCAACGGCATCTACAAGAAGTATGGCATCGACGCCGACATCCGCATGGGCGGTCCGCAGCAAAACCCCTCGCAGCTTCTTCTGGGCGGCCGGGTCGACATGATCATGTCGAACTCCTTCGAGGCGATCCGTTACGTCGAGCAGGGCTTGCCGTTTCTGTGCATCGCCTCGATCTTCCAGAAGGATCCGCAGGTCATCATCTGCCATCCGGGGCAGGGGAACGACAATTTTGCCGCGCTCAAGGGTAAGCCAATCCTTGTCGGCGGTGCTGGCCGCACCTCCTATTGGCCGTTTCTCAAGGCCAAGTTCGGCTATTCCGACGAGCAGATTCGCCCCTACACCTTTAACATGGCACCCTTCCTTGCCGACAAGAGCCTCTGCCAGCAAGGCTTCCTGTCCTCCGAGCCCTTCGCGATCCAGAAGGAAGGCGGGGTGACGCCGCTCGTCCATCTGATCGCCGATGCCGGGTTCGCCAACTACAACACGACCATCAACATCTCGGCCAAAATGGCCGCCGAAAAGAAGGATCTCGTGCAGCGCTTTGTCACGGCCTCGCTCGAAGGCTGGTCCGCCTACATGAAGAACGGGCCGGAGAACGCCGCAGCCAACGCGCTCATCAAGAGGGACAACCCGGACATGACCGATGACAAGATCGCCTATGCGATCAAGGTCATGACCGAGAAGGGCATCGTGATGTCAGGCGATGCGCTCAAGCTCGGTGTCGGCGCCATGACCGACGAGCGCTGGGCGCGCTTCTACGACGATATGACCAAGGCGGGCGTGTTTCCGACCGGGATCGATGTCAGGAAGGCCTATAACCTCGACTTCATCAACAAGGGCGTCGGCACGCGCCGCCTCGGCGCCGATCGAGGGCGAGCAGGCGAAACGCCGTCCGCTCGTCTCGATCCGCGGCCTTTCGAAGAAGTTCTCGAACGGCACGCTCGCGCTGCGCGATGTCGATCTCGACCTCTATCCGGGAGAGTTCGTCAGCCTGCTTGGGCCGTCTGGTTGCGGGAAATCGACCCTGCTGCGCATCGTGTCCGATCTCTCGGCGCCCTCAGCCGGGACGATCGAATGGCCCGGTGCCGACAGCGCGGATGCCTATGGGCACGAGGAGCACAGCCTCGGCTTCGTTTTTCAGGAGCCGACGCTGATGCCCTGGGCGCCCGCGCTCGAAAACGTCGTGCTTCCGCTTCGCCTTAAGCACGTGCCGATGGCCGAAGCGCGCGAGCGTGCGGCGGCGATGCTCGAACTCGTCGGTCTCAGAGGTTTCGAGAAGAGCTATCCGCGCGAACTCTCCGGCGGCATGAAGATGCGCGTCTCGATCGCCCGTGCGCTGGTAACCGAGCCGAAGGTGCTGTTGATGGACGAACCCTTCGCCGCGCTCGACGAGATTACCCGCCACAAACTCAACGACGACCTTCTCACCCTGTGGGAAGCAAACCGCTTCACAGCGGTTTTCGTTACGCATTCAGTGTTCGAGAGCGTCTATCTCAGCCAGCGCATCGTGGTGATGGCGGCGCGGCCTGGCCGGGTAATGAGTGAGCTCATGGTCGATGCGCCGTTCCCGCGCGACAATCTGTTCCGCACCTCGGCGGAATACGCGCATCTGTGCCGTCTCGGTTCGGATGCGCTCAAGCAAGCCATCGAAGCCTGAGGGGGCGGACGACATGAGCGAGATGCCCGCCGTCGTGGTGACCAAGGGGACCGATCAGGACGCCGCGCCAGTTTTTTCGGCTGAGGAAACTGTTCTCGGCATTCCGAAGAGCCGGTGGCCCGGCATTCTCGCGCCCTTGGTCACGGGCGCGATCTTTCTCGGCTTCTGGGAATTCATGGTCTGGTTGAAGGAAATCCCGTCCTATCTCCTGCCGTCGCCGAGCGTGATCGTGAAGACGCTTGTCACCGACTGGCCGACCTTGTCGATCGCTTTGTGGGTGACGTTGCGGATCACCTTCGCAGCGCTGATTGCGGCCGTCAGCATCGGCGTTGCACTCGCGGTCGTTTTCACCCAGTCGAAATGGCTGGAGCGTTCGCTGCTGCCCTACGCGGTGATCCTTCAGGTGACTCCGGTCGTCTCGATCGCGCCGCTAATCATCATCTGGGTCGGCGACGTCAATCTCTCGCTGCTGATCTGCGCCTGGATCGTCGCCTTCTTCCCGATCCTGTCGAACACGATCCTCGGGCTCAACTCGGCGGATCACAACCTGGTCGCGCTGTTCCAGCTCTACCGGGCAAACCGCTGGCAGACGCTGCGCTACCTGCGCCTGCCGGCCGCCCTGCCGTATTTTCTTGGCGGACTGAAGATCTCGGGCGGCCTCGCGCTCATTGGCGCGGTCGTGGCGGAGTTCGTCGCCGGGACCGGCGGCACAGCCTCGGGACTCGCCTACCGCATTCTGGAATCGGGTTATCAGCTCAAGATCCCGCGCATGTTCGCGGCGCTGCTGATGATCTCGCTCTCGGGCATCGCGATCTTCCTCGTCACCAGCTACATTTCTCATCGCCTGCTGCACCGCTGGCATGAGAGCGCAATCAAACGCGAAAGCTGACGGCAAGGCCTCGACGCATGGTTGCGGTGCCGTGCTAGGCTGAAAATCGGGATTCGCAAGACCAGGGAAGGCGAGGGGGCAGCTTGGCCACTGAGGTCAATATCTATGCCTATAGCGATGCGCTCGTCGTGCTCGGCACGGCGGCGGTCGTCGTGCCGCTCGTTCGCCGGTGGGGCATATCGCCGGTGCTGGGATATCTCGGCGCGGGGGCTATCCTCGGCCCGCTGGGGCTCGGCTCCTTCGTTCGTGAAGTGCCGGCCCTGTTCTGGCTGACGGTAACCGACGCCCGGAACGTTGCCGCCATCGCCGAACTCGGCATCGTTTTCCTGCTGTTCCTGATCGGCCTCGAACTCTCCTATTCCCGCCTCGTCACCATGCGGCGGTTGGTTTTCGGGCTTGGCATGGCGCAGGTTCTGGCTTCGACGATCCTGATCGCGGGACTCGCACGGCTCGCAGGGCAAGGTCCTTCGTCGGCGATCGTGATCGGCTCGGCGCTGGCCCTGTCGTCGACGGCAATTGTTATTGAGATTCTTTCATCGCAGGGCCGGATGCGGACCAGTTCCGGCCGCGCGGTGTTCTCGGTGTTGCTGGCGCAGGACCTTGCGGTCGTGCCCATTCTGTTGCTGGTATCCGTCCTCGGCGGCAACGGCCAGCAAAACCTGATGACGAGTCTCGGCATTGCCCTGACCCAGACGGGAATCGCGCTGGCCGGTATCGTCATCTTCGGCCGGCTGCTGCTGCGACCGCTGTTCCGGCTGGTCGCGCTTGCGCAATCGAACGAGCTTTTCGTTGCTGCGATCCTGTTCGTGATCGTGGGGACGGGGGTTGCGGCCGCCGCCGCAGGACTTTCGATGGCGCTCGGTGCGTTTGTCGCCGGGTTGATGCTGTCCGAGACCGAGTACAAGAAGGCGATCGAGGGCATCGTCGAGCCCTTCAAGGGACTGTTGCTCGGCATCTTTTTCTTTACGGTGGGTATGAACATCGACCTGCGCGAGGTGCTGCGTCAGCCGTTGCTTCTGCTCGGCGTGGTCGCTGCGCTGATGGCGCTCAAGGCGGGCGTCATGCTGGCGCTCGGCCGGTTGTTCCGTCTTCCGTTGCCGGCAACAGTGGAAGCGTCCCTATTGCTCGCGCCGGGCGGTGAATTCGCGTTTGTCGCCATCGGTGCCGCCGTCGTGGTGAAGATCGTCCCGGGCGATGTCGCGAGTTTCCTGCTCGTGGTGACCTCGCTGACGATGGTGCTGATCCCGCTCATGGGGAATGTGGCCCGGCGCTTCGATCGCTGGGTGGCTGGCCGAAAGGCTCCCGATCCCGAGACGGAGGCGAAACCGACGATCACGCGCGGGCATGTCATCGTCGTCGGTCACGGTCGGGTCGGGCAGGTGGTCTGCGCGATGCTTGCGCGCCATGCCATCCCCTACATCGCCACCGACCACGACGCGATGGCGGTTTCTCGCGAGCGCAAGGGCGGCGCGGACGTGTATTTCGGCGATGCGACCAATCCTGCGTTCCTCCAAGCCTGCGGTGTCGCGGAGGCTTCGGCTGTCATTATCACGATCCATACCCAGAGCGCGATCGACGCCGTGGTCGAACAGGTCCGCGCGATCCGGCCGGACGTTACGATCGTCGCACGCGCGAGAGACGCCCTTCATGCGCGCCACCTTTACGCCATCGGCGTGACCGATGCCGTACCAGAAACCATCGAGGCGAGTCTTCAGCTCTCGGAGGCGGCCCTGGTCGATATCGGCGTGCCAATGGGGCTGGTCATCGCCTCGATCCACGAGAAGAGGGATGAGTTCCGCAACGCGCTCCAGGCGGCCGCACATGCCGCAGGAAAAACAGCGATGCGTGGCCTGAAGGCCAAGGAAACCTAGCCGGAACAACAACTTTTGCGGGAAGTTCCTGCGCAATTTTACAAGTTTGAAGTTTTTTAACCGCAGTTTTGATCTATCTGCAGTTTGAAACCATTCAGTTTGAAAAGAATGGTAATCACCCGACAGTACGCCTGCGGGAGAGTTTGATGCGTGTTCTGGTCGCCGATCCAAGTGCCAAGGAACGGAGCCTCGTTGCCTCCATTCTGCAGGAAGACAACCACGAGGTAATCCTTGCCGAGGATGGCGCGGTCGCGATCCAGATTCTTCGTGCCGGACAGCCTTTCGATGTGCTGATTACCGCAATCGAATTCCCCACGATGTCCGGCTTCGAACTGTGCTGGGAGGCCCGCCTGATCGCGAGCCAGGGCAACCCGCTTTACGTCATCGTGATGTCGACATCGCGCGATGAAGCCAAGCTCGTCGAGGCGCTCGATTCCGGAGCGGACGATTTCATCAATGCGCCGCCACGCAAGAGCGAGCTGCTGGCCCGCCTGCGGGCCGCTGGTCGCCTGCTCTCCGCCCATCGCGACCTGATCCGCCTTGCCTCCTACGACAGCTTGACTGGTCTGCGGAACCGCCGATCCTTCTTCGAGGAACTCGACGGTTGTCTGTTCGAGGAAGGACCGTTCTCGGTAATCGTGCTGGACGTCGATCACTTCAAGCGCATCAACGACACGAACGGCCACGAGGTCGGCGACGAGGTGCTGCGTGAGATCGGACGGCGCGCGGTCGAGATCGACAAGGGGTTTGCGCGTCTTGGCGGGGAGGAGTTCGGCCTTCTCGTTCGCGGGGGGTTGCCTGTTGCCGCCGAAAAGGCCGAGACCCTCCGCCGGGCAATCGCCTCGAAGCCGTTTGAAACCGGTAATGGTTCGCTCGAAGTTACCGCCAGCATCGGCGTCGCGCAGAAGAAGGTGCCGGACGGCTTCGACAAGGCGCTCAAGGAAGCCGATATAGCACTCTATGCGGCAAAATCCGCTGGTCGTAACCGGGTCACGCTCTCGCGCACGATGAGCGAGGGCGACTTCATGCTGTTCGATATGCCGCACGTTGCGTGAGAAGCCGGCGGTTTCTGGCGGATGGGGTGAGATTCGAACTCACGGTAGGCTTGCACCTACGGCGGTTTTCAAGACCGCTGCCTTAAACCACTCGGCCACCCATCCGGTACAACAGGCATTGCCCATTTTTCCCGGCGCTGGCAAGCGGCACACGGATGTTGCCGAAAATTAACGATCGGGAAACCGCGTCGCTTCGGAAATCTTGACCAAAAGGCGGCGCGCCATTACCCCGCCTTATTCTGGATATTCTGTTGCTGCGAATGTTCACGTTCTTGTGATCCGGTTCAGGAATCGTTCAAGCTGATTTCTGCACCGGTTCTGCGTCGGAATTTGCGCCGGACGGAATCTTGGGGGGACCATGCGGTTGGAACTGCCGAAATCGGCACAGGGCGCGGCCAAGCTCGCCGGTGTGTCGCTTGTCGCCCTGTTCGTCGCCAATTGCGCCAATCAGGGCGTGACCCGCAAGGCGCATAACTCGCGCGAAATCGGCGCCTTTTCTGATCCGAAATACGGCAAGGCGAGCCCGCGCGTCGTCGGGCTCGACGAGGATGCGCCGAAGGGCGGGGGGCGTTATCAGGTCGGTCGGCCCTATATGGTCGCGGGACGCCGCTATGTACCGCGCGAGCGTCCGGTCGGGTACACGGTTTCGGGCAATGCGAGCTGGTATGGAATTGCCTTCCACGGTCGCAAGACCGCGAACGGCGAGGTTTATGACCGTAATTCGATCTCGGCTGCGCATCCGACCATGCCGCTTCCGAGCTATGCGCGCGTGACCAACCTGCGCAACAACCATTCTATCGTCGTGCGCGTGAACGATCGCGGACCCTACCACGGCGGTCGCGTGCTCGACGTTTCCGAGCGTACCGCGCAACTTCTCCAGTTCAAGCATATCGGTACGGCCCGGGTGAAGGTCGATTACCTTGGCCCGGCCTCGCTGACCGGGTCGGACGATCGCCGGCTCGTCGCGTCGTTGAAGACGGACGGTCCGGCTGGCCTGCCGTCCGGCACGGCGCTGCCGACGATGGTCGCCTCGGTCGAGCCGGTCGCCAGCGCAGTCCCCGAGAATCGGGCGCTTGCCTTCACCTCGCAGCCATCCGCACCGGTTTCGCGGCCGGTCGCGGCGAGCGAAAACAAGGCCGTTATCACCGAAACGAAATTCATCCCCGTTTCGAACCTGCCGATCCCGCCCGCACGCCCGTTCGATCTCGAGACGATCGGCGGCGCGACCGTTCCTGCGGCTGCCCCGGTGCAGCCGCCGCAGCGCCGTATCAGCCAGGAAAGCGATCTCCCGCGCGCCCGGCCGACGGACCTTTCGTTCACGGCGATGGACGGTGGCTTAAGCCGTTTCGGCACGGATCATCCCTTCTCGCGGATCGGCGAGATCGAACGTGCACCGGTCGCACGCATTCCGAACTGACGGCGGGCGCGTTTCGCGCAAATCGCATTGAACCGGCAGGCCATTCCCGGCTAGGAATGGCGCATGACCATCTGGC
>DAORNC010000008.1:23556-32800 GCA_035440785.1 Rhabdaerophilum sp.
GGAAAGCCTCGTCAAGCTGATGACGGCGGCAATCGTTTTTCGGGAACTCAAGGAAGGGCGGCTCTCGCCCGAGGCCGACATGGTGGTTTCGACCGGAGCCTGGCGCAAGGGCGGCGCAGTCGCCGGCGTCCCGAACATGCTTCTGACCCCCAACAAGGTCATCAAGGTCGGCGAACTGGTCAATGGCCTCGTCGTCGTCGGGGCAAATGACGCTGCCCTGGCGCTGGCCGAAAATATCGCCGGAACCGAAGACCGGTTCGTCGAGATGATGAACGCCTACGCCAAGAAAATCGGTCTCGGGGATCTCCTGTTTGGCAATGCCACCGGGCTTGCGGGCGAGGGGCAGGCGGCCAGCCTGCGAGATCTCACGCGGCTGGCGGCGCATGTGATCGAGGCCTACCCGGAACAGTATTCGCTTTTCGCGCAGAAGGACATGGCGATCGGAAGGGGGCGGCAGGTGAGCCGCAACCCGCTTCTGACGATGGACATCGGCGCTGACGGGCTGATGACCGGTACCGCCGGCGACGGGAGCCATCTGCTGATCGGCTCTGCCGTGCAGGAAGGACGACGGCTGATTGTCGCCATCGCCGGGGTCAAGACGCTACAGGACCGTGCGCTGGAAGCCCGCAAACTCCTCGAATGGGGTTTCCGGCGGTTTGAGATGCGCGATCTCTTCCGCAAAGGGCAGGTTCTCGGCGAAGTCTCGCTTTACGGCGGCGAGTCGATCGCGGTCCCGGTCGCGGCCAGGTCTGACGTGCGCCTGCCGCTCCTGCGCGGCACCAACGAGGGCATGACGCTGCGGCTCTCCTATCGTGGTCCGGTTCCGGCGCCGGTAACCGAAGGCGTGGAGATTGCACGCGTCGAGGTGCTGGTGGACGGTCGGGTCATCCAGGTCGTCCCGCTGGTCGCGGCGCGATCGGTGGCGCAGGGCGGAATCGTCGCCCGGGCGCGGGATGCAGCGATCGAGCTTGCGCGCCAATGGGCACGCGAGGGATGGGATTGGCTCTCGGAAAAAGCACGGAACCGGCGATCCGGTCAGTCCGCCAGTGCGGTGCCATGACGCGCGGGCTGTTCATCACCTTTGAAGGCGGGGAGGGCGCGGGCAAGTCCACGCAGATCCGTCATCTCGCCCGATGGTTCGGGGAACAAGGATGTCAGACGGTCGTCACGCGCGAGCCGGGCGGAACGCCGCTCGCGGAAGCGGTGCGCGGGGTGCTGCTCGGCGGCGCAGGCACGTCGGACGCCGTGACGCAGACCTTGCTCTTCGCCGCCGCGCGCCGCGATAATGTTCTCAACGTCATTCGCCCGGCGCTCGCTGCGGGACAGGTGGTGCTCTGCGACCGTTTCGCGGATTCGACGCGCGCCTATCAAGGCGGAAAACTGCCGGACGCCGACATTGAGGTGACGATCCGTCTCGCGACCGATGGGCTCGTGCCGGATCTGACGCTGTTGCTCGATCTTCCGCCCGAAGTCGGTCTCGCCCGCGCGCGCCGTCGCGGCACCGCCGACCGGTTCGAAAATGACGAGCTTGCCTTTCACGAGAGCGTCCGCGCGCGCTTCCTCGCGCTGGCGAAGGCCGATCCCGCGCGTTTCGTCGTTCTCGACGGCACCCTGGTCGAGGATGCACTGGCCGTGGCCACCGCGATCATCGTGGAGGCGCGACTCGGCGCGCGTATCGCCGGCTGCCGCACGCCATGAACCCCATCCGCTTCCTGCCGGCGCCTGAAAGCGAATTGCCGGAGATCGATCGCGTACCCAGCGCGCCGCATCCGCGCGAGATGCTCTCGCTCGTCGGGCAAGAAGCGGCGGAACGCGAGTTCCTCGACCTCTATAACGCCGGTCGGTTACATCATGCCTTCATGCTTGTCGGGTCCGAAGGGATCGGCAAGGCGACCTTCGCTTACCGTGTCGCGCGCTTTCTGATGGCCGAGGAGGGGGATGGCGGCGGTTTTTTCGGCGATCCGGCTCCTACGGAAACGCTCGACATTCCGGCCGAGCATCGCGCGACGCATCTTATCGCCAACAACGCGCATCCGGACATGGCGGTCCTACGCCGGCGCTACGATACCTCGTCAAAGAAGTTCAAAACCGAGATCGGCGTCGAGGATATGCGCGATGCCCTGCACCTTCTCGAGAAGACGCCCGCTTTCGGTGGCTGGCGGGTGGTGATTGTCGATGCTGCCGACGATCTCAACACCAACAGCGCCAATGCGCTCCTGAAGACGCTGGAGGAGCCGCCGTCGAAAACGATGTTCCTGCTCGTCTGCCATCAACCGCAGAAGATGTTGCCGACGATCCGCTCGCGCTGCCGCAAGCTTGTCTTCTCACCGCTTGGCGAAAGCGATCTCCATCTCCTTGCTGCCGCGATCTCCCCCGAGAACCGGCCGGATGCCGAAGCCATCGCGGCTGCGGAAGGCTCGATGCGGCAGGCCTTGCGCCATGCGGACCCTGCCTTGCGCGCCTATCTCGGCGCAGTTCGCGCTGTTCTCGACACCTTGCCGCGTAAAGCGGAAGGCGAGATCGGCCGGGTTGTCGCCGTAATGCGCCCAGGCGCCGCCGGCGAACAGCCGATGCGGGATTTCCTGCACGAATTGGAGAGCTGGCTTCATCGCGGGATCCGGCAAGCGGCGGAGACGGGCAATCTCGCCCTGGCGATCGAACTGTCCGAATTCTGGTCGCGGGCGGTCGAGCAGGCCGAGGCGGTCGAAGGTTATAATCTCGACCGGCGCGCTTTCCTGATGACACTGCTTGACGAACTGGCCACGCTGGTCTCCAACGCCCGGCGCTGATAGAGAACAGGGACGGCTGAGGATTCCCCATGCCTTCCCGTCGAGGACCAGAACGTGACGAACCGTTTCTTCATTTCCACCGCGATTTCCTACCCCAATGGCGCTCCGCATCTCGGCCATGCCTACGAGCTGATGGCGGCCGATGCGATCGCGCGGTTCATGCGGCTCGACGGGCGCGACGTGTTCTTCCTTACCGGCACCGACGAGCATGGTCTCAAGATGGTGCAGACGGCGGAAAAGGAAGGCATTCCGGTTCGCGATCTCGCTGATCGCAACGCCGAGCGATTCCGCGTGATGGGGCCGGCCCTGGGGGCGACGAACGACGATTTCATTCGCACCACTGAAGCGCGGCACTATGCCGCGTGCCAGGAGATCTGGCGCCGCATGGAGGCGAACGGCGATATCTATGTCGCGAAATATCCGGGCTGGTATTCGGTGCGCGATGAGGCGTTCTACGGCGAGGACGAGACGCGCCTTGAAGGTGACAAGCGCGTCGCCATTCCCACCGGCACACCTGTCGAATGGGTGGAGGAGGAGAGCTATTTCTTCCGCCTCTCGAAATACCAGCAGCCGTTGCTCGACTATTACGCCGCGAACCCCGATTTTATCGGGCCGGAGACTCGGAAGAACGAGGTCGTGAGCTTCGTGACCCGTGGGCTGACGGATCTCTCGGTTTCGCGCAAGACCTTTACCTGGGGCGTGCCGGTGCCGGGTGCGCCCGAGCATGTGATGTATGTCTGGGTCGACGCGCTCACCAATTACATCACCGCCTGCGGCTTCCCCGACGAGACCGCGCCGCGCATGAAATACTGGCCGGCGAGCCTGCATCTCATCGGCAAGGACATCGTGCGCTTCCATACGGTCTATTGGCCGGCGTTCCTTATGTCCGCGGGGTTGCCGCTGCCGGAGCGCGTGTTCTGCCACGGGTTCCTCACGAACCGCGGCGAGAAGATGTCGAAGTCGCTCGGAAATGTCGTCGAGCCGATCGCGATGGCCGAGAAATACGGTATCGACGCCTTCCGCTATTTTCTCCTGCGCGAAATTTCGTTCGGGCAGGACGGCAGCTACAGCCATGAGGCCATCGTCGGGCGGCTCAACGCCGATCTCGCCAACGATCTCGGCAACCTCGCCCAGCGTTCTCTCTCGATGGTCAACAAGAACTGCGAGGGCAGGGTGCCGGCGAAAGGCGCTCTCTCAGACGAGGACAAAGTGCTGCTCGACGCGGCCTATGCGTTGGTTGCGGAGGCGCGTGCCGCGATGAACGATTTCGCGTTGCACACCATCCTCAACGCGATCTGGAAGGTGGTGGGTGATACCAATCGCTATTTCGCCGGTCAGGCCCCTTGGGCGCTGAAGAAGACCGATCCGGCGCGCATGGAAACCGTGCTCTGGGTGACGGCGGAGGTGCTGCGCATCGTCGGCATTCTCACCCAGCCGTTCCTGACACTGGCGGCGCCGAAGCTGCTCGACCTTCTCGCCGTGCCTGCGGATGAACGCGGCTTCGCCCATGCGGATGCGACTTTCGCCCTTAAGCCCGGCACGAGCCTGCCAGCGCCATCGGCGCTGTTCCCGCGCTACATCGAAGCGGAAGGAGAGGGGGCGTGACCTTCCCTCCCTCCCTGCCGATCTTGACCGATACGCATTGCCACCTCGATTTCCCGGACTTTGTCGAGGAACTCGACACGGTGATTGCGCGCGCGGGCGAAATGGGCGTCAAGCGCATGATCACCATCTCGACGCGGGTGAAGAAGGTCGCGGCCTATCGCGCGCTGGCGGAGCGCTTTGCAAACGTCTGGTTCTCGGTCGGCACGCATCCGCACAACGCCGCCGAGGAGCCCGATGTCACGCTGAACGAAATCCTCGCAGCTGCGGATCATCCGAAATGTGTCGCCATCGGGGAAGGGGGGCTCGATTACCATTACGACAAATCCCCGCGCGACATGCAGGCGGCCTCGTTTCGGCTCCAGATCGATGCCGCGCGCCGGACGGGCCTGCCGCTCGTGATCCATGCCCGCGCGGCGGATGACGACATGATCGCCATCCTCGAGGAGGAGATGGGCAAGGGCGTGTTCAAAGCCGTTCTTCATTGTTTCTCGTCCGGCGCGGAACTCGCGCGGCGTGGCGTCGCGTTGGGTTTATACCTGTCGTTTTCCGGCATACTGACCTTCAGAAACTCTGAGGAGATCCGCCAGATCGCCGCCGAGGCGCCGGCGGACCGACTGCTGGTCGAGACGGATGCACCGTATCTCGCGCCGGTGCCGCATCGTGGCAAACGCAACGAACCGGGTTTCACCGCGCATACGGCGCAGGTGCTGGCGGATGTGCGCGGCCAGCCGCTTGCCGCGCTGGCACCGGTGCTCGAAGCCAATACCAACCGGCTGTTCTCGAAGCTGGGAGCTGCGTGAATGGCGCGGCTGAGGGTCACGATCCTTGGCTGCGGCTCTTCGGGCGGTGTGCCGCGCGTCGCGCAGGGCTGGGGGCTCTGCGACCCGGCGGAACCACGCAATCGCCGCCGACGCTGCTCCATCCTCGTCGAGCGGGAGGATGTCGGCGGCATTACACGCATCCTGATCGACACCTCGCCGGATCTGCGCGAGCAGCTCATCGACGCAGGCGTCAAGGCGCTCGACGCCGTGGTCTACACGCACGAACATGCCGACCATACACATGGCATCGACGATCTCCGGCCGCTGGTGATCCTCACGCGCAAGCGCATGCCGGTCTATGCCAATCGCGTCACGCTCGATCTTCTGCACGAGCGGTTCGGCTATTGCTTCGCAACGCCGCCCGGCAGCGAGTATCCGCCGATACTGACAGCGCATTGCATTGATGATAATGATATTTTCGAAATTTCGGGACATGGTGGCTCGATCCGGCTGCAGCCGCTTCCGCTGGTGCATGGCAATATCGTTGCGCTCGGATTCCGGATCGGCGATTTTGCTTACACGCCGGATGTCAGCGCCATTCCCGAGAGTGCCGTGCAACACCTGGCCGGTCTCGAGTGCTGGGTTGTCGATGCCTTGCGCGATACGCCACATCCCACGCATTTCTCGCTCTCCGATGCCTTGGGCTGGATCGAGCGGATGCGACCCAAGGCCGCCGTTCTGACCAATCTGCACACGGATCTCGATTATCGTCGGCTCCGCAGTGAACTGCCGGAGGCGATCACACCGGCTTACGATGGAATGGTGATCGAACTCGATGTTCGTTGAATGAGGATCTGTCTCTATTCATATGAAAAGCATGGATAAATAGCGTCTGACAACGACTCTTGAACGGCGTTTTTCCTATTAGAATAGTTCCATAATATGTCTTATGCGAATCACATTGAAGCGTTGGCGCAGCGGTATTGACCTTGCTGTCAAAACGCTTTCCCCTCCTGCCAGACGGTAACGGAAACCCAGATTATGTTCACTTTCAACACGACGAAGTCCATCATCGCCGGCGCGGGCGTGACCCGGCATATCGCCGACTACGTGAAGCCTGTGCTGGGTGATCGCATTCTTCTGGTGACGGACAAGGGGTTGCGGCGTCTGGGAATCCTCACGGATATTCAGAGTCATCTCGCGGCGCATGGGATCGCGGTTGCCGTCTATGACGATGTTCACGCCGATCCGCCCGAAGAGGATGTGCTCAGCGGCGTCCATACGGCCCGTACGCACCGTGCCACCGGTGTTCTCGCGGTCGGCGGTGGCTCGCCGATGGATGTCGCCAAGGTGATCGCACTGCTTTCCCGCTCCGATCAGCCGATTTCGGAGGCCTATGGCGTCGGTAACGCGCGTGGTCCGCGGCTGCCGCTGGCGCTGGTGCCGACAACTGCCGGTACGGGCTCGGAGGTCACGCCCATCGCCATCATCACCACCGGGGCGGCGGAAAAAAAAGGGATCGTGAGCCCCCTGCTCCTGCCGGACCTCGCTATTCTCGACGCCGAACTGACGATGGGCCTACCTGCTTCCGTGACGGCCGCCACCGGCATCGACGCGATGGTCCACGCGATCGAGGCCTTTGCTTCGGCTTCGGGGAACAACAACCCGATCTCCCGCGCGCTGGCGCGCGAGGCCCTGCGGATCCTCGGTGCGAATATCCGGACGGCCTGCCAATCCGGCGGCGACGCGGCCGCGCGTGAAGGAATGCTGCTCGGCTCGCTCCTCGCGGGGCAGGCCTTCGCCAATTCTCCGGTAGCGGCGGTCCACGCCCTTGCCTACCCGATCGGCGGGCATTTCCATGTTCCGCATGGCCTCTCAAACGCGCTGGTGTTGCCGCATGTCCTCCGGTTCAATTTGCCGGCCGCTGCGAAGGCCTACGCTGAAATCGCCGCCGATGCTTTCCCAAAACTCGCCGATACACCGGAGGAGACCCGCGCGGAGGCGTTCATTCTCGAACTGGAGGCGCTGGCGCGCGCCCTCGACGTGCCGGAACGGCTGCGCGATGTCGGCATCCCGGAGGACGCGCTGGGGATGCTCGCCAGCGAGGCGATGAAACAGACGCGACTTCTCGTTAACAACCCGCGCCCGCTCGGCGAAGCGGATGCCTACGCAATTTATCAGGCGGCCTACTGACTCAAACGCCGAGCGTGGCTTTCGACGCCTCGCCGATGTCCCAGTAGAGCCCGGCCATCAGCCCCAGCGCCTCGCGGATCAATGCCGCGGGAACGTGCTCGTTGGGCGCGTGCTGCGAACAGCCGGGATAGGAATGCGGCACCCAGATCGTCTTGAGGCCGAGGGTATCGCAGAAGACATCGTTCGGCAGCGCGCCGCCGAGATTGGGCAGCAGCGCCGGCTTCTTGTTGCTCGACCTGGCGATGGATTGCAGCGCGAAACGGACTGACGGATGATCCGGGTCGAGCCGCGTCGCCGGGAAGGCGTTGTCGCGCCCGGTACGCACCTCGACCATGCCGAGCCCTGCCCGTTCGAGATGCGCCTTGATGGCCGGGATTACCTTGTCCTGCTCGATCCCGACCGTATGCCGGAGCTGGCAGCGGGCAAAGGCGCGCGGTGGAATGGCGTTGACCGGGGTTTTCGGGTTGCCGGTCTCGTAGGCCAGCACCTCGAAATTGCACCAGCCATAGACCTTCTCGGCGGCCGTGAGGCCCGGTTCGCCCCAATTGTAATCGATGGCGGGATCGTCCGGTCCGGGCTCGGGCATGCAATCGGCGAGAGCGGCGCGGACATTCTCGGGAATGCCGCCAGCCGGCACCATTTCCGGAATACGGATCTCACCCTTTGGGCCGACCAAGGTGGCGATGGCGTGGGCCAGCTGGATGCCGGGGTTGGAGAGCAGCCCGCCCCAATTGCCCGAATGATGGCCCCCTTCCCGCGCTTCGATCACGAGATCGACAAGAAGCGCGCCACGCGCGCCGAGGAAGATTGTCGGCCGTGCGGCGGAAAGGCGTGGGCCGTCCGAAGCGATGAGGATATCCGCCTTCAGGAGATCACGGTGGGCCTCGCACACCTCCTTGAGACCAGGGGAGCCCATCTCCTCGCCCATCTCGATGATCCACTTGGCATTAAAGCCGAGCCTGCCTCGCGTCGCGATCACCGCCGCCTGTGCCGCCATGTTGATCGAATGCTGGCCCTTGTTGTCGACGACGCCGCGCCCATACCAACGGTCGCCCACGGGCTGGAGCTTCCAGGGCGAGAGGCCGTCCTTCCAGCCCTCGTCGAGCCCGCGGACGGTGTCGCCGTGGCCGTAGCCGAGAATGGTCGGAAGCCCCTCACCTTCCATGCGCTCGGCATAGAGGAATGGCGCTAGCGCCTTCGGGTGTTCGAGGATGCGAGTCGTGAAGCCCATCGCCTCGAAGGCTGGGATCATCTCATCGTCGAGATAGCGTTTCAGGTCGGCGGCGCGATCCGGGTTCTGACTCTCGGTGGGAATGGCGATGCGACGATCCATCACGGCGGCGAAACGGCCGGAATCAAATTCGTCGAAGGCCGAGGCGACGGCGCGTTCACGCGACATGACGGGGCTCCGTTGGCGAGGCTGGGGAAGATAGTTGGGGGTCGGCCAGATGGCAGGCAACTCGCCCGTTCGCCTGCCCGTTGTTGGCGGGAAGCAGCGCTGGCACACGGGAGGCGCAAGGCGCGAATTCGCACGGGCAACGCGGATGGAAGACACAACCCGTCGGCGGGTTCAGCGGATCGGGAAAACTGCCGCGCAGGCCGATATCCGGAACCCCTGCCCCCGGTTCCGGCGTCAGTACCGAATTGAGTAGCGCCTGCGAGTAGGGATGCCGGGGCGAGGCGAAAAGATCGGCGGCCGACGCGATCTCGGCGATGCGGCCGAGATACATTACGCCCACCCGGTCGGCGATATGCTCGACCACCGCGAGATTGTGGGAAATGAACAGATAAGTTAGTTTAAAATCACGCCGCAATTCCATCAAAAGATTAAGAATTTGTGATTGAACGGAAACGTCGAGTGCGGAGGTCGGCTCATCGCACACGATCAGTTGCGGG
>DAORNC010000008.1:32920-35820 GCA_035440785.1 Rhabdaerophilum sp.
TTGTCGAGCCGTTCCCGGCTCTCGCCGATGCTGTGGATATGCAGCGGCTCGGCAACCGTTCCGGCGATAGAACGACGGGGGTTGAGCGATGAATACGGGTCCTGGAAAATCGGCTGCACGAGCCTGGCGAGTTCGAGACGCGGGATCGTCGACACATCGCGCCCGCCGAGACGGATCGTGCCCTCGCTCGCTGTCATCAGCCCCGTCACGATACGGCCGAGGGTCGATTTGCCGCAGCCGGATTCGCCTACGATTCCGACGATCTCGCCGGGCGCGACGTCAAGGTCAATGCCGTTCACGGCGTTGAGGATCTTTGGCGCCTTGAACAACCCTTGCGAGATCGCGAAGCGCTTGGCGACGCCCTTGATCGAGAGGAGGGGTTCGGTCGTCATGCTGCCTCCCCGGCGCGGAGACAGCGCCAACGGTGAGAGGCGTTCCCGGCCTCGGGGACGAGGTCGGCGCAGGCCGGAAGCGCCAGCGCGCAGCGATCGCGGAAGGCGCAGCCGGAGACCTCGCCGATCAGCGACGGCACGACTCCGGGAATCGCACCCAGCGCCGCACCCGGTTTTGTCTTGCCTGGCACGGGGATGCAATCCAGCAGGCCACGCGTATAGGGATGGCGCGGCCCACGGAATACCGCCTCTGCGCTCCCTTCCTCGACGATCTCGCCGGCATACATCACCGCGACCCGATGTGCGATGCGAGCGACAAGACCGAGATCATGCGTGATGAGCATCAGCCCGAGATCGAACTCGCGCTGGAGGCCCGCAAGCAGATGGAGGATCTGCGCCTGGATGGTCACATCGAGCGCGGTCGTCGGCTCGTCCGCGATCAGCAGCTTCGGCCCGCACATCAGCGCCATCGCGATCATCACGCGCTGGCGCAGGCCCCCGGAAAGCTGATGCGGATATTGCTTGAGCCGCTCGGCGCCGTTGGCGATGCCCACCTTGTCGAGGAGGTAGAGCGCCCGCTCGCGCGCCTCGGCGCGAGGCGCCTTCTTATGGCGCAGATAGCCTTCCATGAGCTGGTCGCCGATCTGGAAGATCGGGTTCAGCGAGGTCATCGGTTCCTGGAAGATCATGGCGATGCGGTCGCCGTTGAGCTTCCCCGCAGCAGCGAGGTCGAGCTTGCTGCCCTCGTAGGAGAGTTCATCGACCGAACGTTTCGCAACCTTGGGCAGGAGGCCCATGATCGACATCGCCGTCATCGACTTGCCGCAGCCGGATTCGCCAACGAGGCAGAAGGTCTCGCCCGCTTTCACGTCGAAGGAAATGCCACGCACGGCGCGCAGCGTGCCGCGCGGCGTCGCGATATCGACCCGGAGGCCGGATACCCTGAGGAGCGGCGTATCGCTCATGTCAGCCCCTCCCCTTGGGCACGATCACGTCGCGCAGGCCGTCGCCGACGAGGTTGATCGCGAACACGAGGATGGCGAGCAGCGTGCCCGGAATGGCAATCATCCAGAAGGCGAAGAACATCATGGTTTTCGCCTCCGCGATCATCAGCCCCCATGACGGGAGCGGCGGCTGCACGCCCAGCCCCAGAAAGGAGAGCGCCGCTTCAAGGAGAATCGCGCTGGCGGCCTCCACAGTCGCGACCACGACGAGTTGCGGGAAGACGTTTGGCAGCACCTCGCGCAGGATGATGCGCGGCACGCTCGCGCCCGCCGCTTCCGCCGCCGCAACATAATCGAGCGAGCGGACCTGCTGCGTCGCGGCGCGCATCACCACCGCGATCCGGTCCCACTTCAGAAGGCCGAGGACGAGGATCACCACCATCAGCGAACCGCCGATCATCGCAACGACCGCGAGCGCGACTAGCACAACCGGGATCGCGAGGCGCGTGGTGATCAAGAAAGTGATGAAAAGGTCGGTCTTGCCGCCGAAATAACCCGCGATCAGCCCCAGCAGCGTGCCGATCAGGCCCGAAATGAGCATCACCGCGAAGCCGATCAGCAGCGAGATCC
Source organism: Rhabdaerophilum sp. (assembly GCA_035440785.1). Classification (GTDB taxonomy): domain Bacteria; phylum Pseudomonadota; class Alphaproteobacteria; order Rhizobiales; family Beijerinckiaceae; genus Rhabdaerophilum. The sequence goes on from DAORNC010000008.1 coordinate 34,887, forward strand.
GCGCGCCATAGATGAGGCGAGAGAGATAGTCGCGACCGAGATTGTCGGTCCCGAGCCAATGCGCAGGATTCGCCTTCGGGCTCCAGAACGGTGGGATGAGGCGGCGGGAGAGATCCTGATCGTAGGGATCGAACGGCGCGATGAGCGGCGCGAAGATCGCCATCGCGAAAATCGCTGCCAGCAACAGGAGGCCGAGCATCAGGCCGCGATGGGCCGTCACCTTCCGGGCAATGGTGGAGAAGGTTGTCATCGCCACCTCACTGCACGCGGATGCGCGGGTCGATCCACGCGTTGACGAGGTCGGAGGCCAGGGTGAGCAATACATAGGCGACCGAGAGCATCAGCAGGATCGCCTGCGTCACCGGAAAATCCTTGTGGGTGATCGACTGGTAGGCAAGATAGCCGAGACCATCGAGGGCGAAAATCGTCTCGATGACGATCGAGCCGCCGAGCAGCAGGCCGAGTTGCACGCCCGCGAGCGCCACCACCGGTACCAGTGCGTTCGATAGCGCATGCTTGAGCACGACGCGGGTTTTCGAGAGCCCTTTGGCGCGCGCAGTGCGGACGAAATCCATCTCGAGCGCATCGACCATGCCCGCGCGGACGATGCGCATGAAAGGCGGCGTGATGTAGTAACCGAGCGCGATCGTCGGCAGGATGAAGTGCGCCCAGGTACTGCTCCCCGAAACCGGCAACCAGCGCCACTTCACCGAAAACAGCATGATCAACACGAGCGCGAAGAAGAAATTCGGCAACGCCTGCCCCGTCACCGCGACGGCGAGCGAGATGCGGTCGACAAGGCCACCCTGATAGACAGCGGACAGAACGCCGAGCGGAATGCCAACGGCCAGCGCGAAGGCGAGCGAGGTCAACGAGAGGATGATCGTCGTGCCGATCTTGTCGGCGATGATGCCCATCACCGGCGACTTGAAAT
>DAORNC010000008.1:35832-37635 GCA_035440785.1 Rhabdaerophilum sp.
CGAAGTTGCCGCGCGCCGCCTGCCCAAGCCAATCGAGATATTGCACGATCAGCGGTCGGTCGAGCCCATAGGTCTTGCGGACGAGTTCGATATCGGCGCTCTGTGCGCCCTCCCCCGCAATCGCGATGGCAATGTCGCCGGACATGCGCAGCAGCACGAAACTCAGGATGGAGACGAACAGGGCCACAAGAAACGCTGTGCCCAGTCGTTTCAGGCAATATCCCAACATGGCGGGCCTCTAACCGGGAGAGAGAGGAGCCTGCCTTCCGGCAGGCCCCCCCCGGGGGAGAGCGTTACTTCCAGGTCATTTCCCAGAAGCGCGGGATCTCGTCCGGATAGGTCTCGAACTTGAGCGCGCCATTGGCGACATAGTGCGTCGTCAGTGAATAGAGCGGTACCGCGAGCGCCCGTTCCTGGATAAGGCCGAGTGCCTTGGCGTAGGCTTCCTTGCGGGCCGCCGGATCGACCGAGGAATCGCCCTTTTCGAGCAGGTCACGCACTTCCGGGTCCCGTGCCGTGTCGTCGGCGAGGAACTTGAAATAGACCGGGGTCGAGGCCGAGACATCGTTGACCGAGAACGAACCCCAGGTCTGATGCGCCATCGCCACCTTGCCGGCGCGGATCTGCTCGCGCATCGCCGCATATTGCATGAACTTTAGGTTCGCCGTGATGCCGATGTTGCGGAGCGCGCCGATCATCGCCTCGCTCTGGTTACGTTCGCGGTAGGCGTAGATATCGACAGTAATCTTCTTGTCGCTGCCGTAGCCGGCTTCCTTCATCAGGGCGCGGGCTTTGGCCGGGTCATAGGCATAACGCGGCGCCTTGGAATCGTCGCAGCCGAACTGGGTCGGAAAGCAGACGGCATTGATGATACGCGCCTTCTCGCCGACGAGTTCCTTCACCATCTGCTCGCGCGGCATCGCATGGGCGATGGCCTGCCTAACACGGATGTCGCGCAGCGCCGGTTCCGGGCCGTTCTCCAGCGTGTTGAAGTTGATGAAGACGATACGCATCGTCTCGCCTTCCTGCACCGTCAGATGCGGAACAGCCTTGAGCCCCAGCGCCTGATCGACCGGAACGCCCATAATGAAATCGAGGTTCTCGGCCATCACCTCGGCCACCTGCGTCTGGCGGTCAGGCAGGAAGCGGATTTCGAGGTTCTTGATCTTCGGCACGCCCTTGCCGAGGTCCTTGTGGTAATCGGGGTTGGCGACCAGCTTCACCGACTTGCCGGGAACATGCTCGACGATCTTGTAGGGGCCGGAGCCGACCGGTTTCTCGTTCATGCCCTTGGGGCCGACTTTCTCGTAATATTCGTTCGGGTGGATCACCACCGGACCGGCGAGATATTCGATCGCGGCCGGGAAATTGCGCTTGAGCTTGATGCGGACCTTGAACTTGTCCACCTTCTCCGCACCGGCGATCCAGTTGACGTTCGTCTGGGTGACAACCTTGTTCTCGGCCTTCGAGACGTAGTTCATGGTGTAAACGACGTCATCGGCGTCGAATTCCTCACCGTTGTGGAACTTGAGGCCCTCGCGCAACTCGAACTCGATGGTCTTGTCGTCGAGCCACTTCCAGCTCTTAGCCATCTGGCCCTTGTATTCGTTCGACACCGGATCGCGGTGGATCAGCGTATCCCAGGCAAGCTGGCCAAGGATCACGCCGATGCGGACGTTGTTGAAATAGGGGTCGATGCTTTCGGGCACCTGCTCATAGGCAAAGCGGATCGTGTCGTCCTTCTTGCCGGCTTCGGCTGAGGCGAGCAGTCCGAGCATCACAGCGCTGGCAGCTACGGTGGAT
>DAORNC010000008.1:37645-38629 GCA_035440785.1 Rhabdaerophilum sp.
ACCGGATTTCAGCATTCGCATCGATATCTCCCGTTTCGTGGAGATCGGGGGCGGCTGAAGCCGTTCTTTCGACCCGATCTACGACCTTTGGAGAGACTGCACTGCCAATTGCCATGCCACAATAAGAATGTTTAGATCGTTTCGTTGCCTAAACGGCAATGCATGAGCTATCATCAAGGTGCCTTTTTCATGGACAGCACAGCCTTGAAGTATTTCGCCGCCGTTGCGCGGACCGGATCGGTCCAGGCCGCGGCGCAGGCGCTGCATGTCGCAGGCTCTGCGATTTCGCGCCAGATCGCCGGACTCGAGAGCGAGATCGGAACCCCCCTGTTCCAACGTCATGCACGCGGGATGCGACTGACGCCGGCCGGCGAAATCCTCGCCAACCACGCCCGGCGGCAGGAGATGGAGTCCGAGCGCGTCGCCGCCGACATCCGCCGTCTTTCCGGGCAGGAAAGCGCGGTGCTCCGGGTCGATACGGTCGAAGGTCTCTCGCAATATGTGATCCCGGAAACCGTCGTGCGGCTTCATAGTCGCCATCCCGGCGTGCAGGTGCGGCTCGGCATTCCCGGCACGCGGCGCGTCAGCCAGCGGGTGCGGTCGGGGGAGGCCGATCTTGGCGTGACTTTCGCGCTGGCGCCGGAACCGGAGATCCGGGTGATCCGCCGGCTCGACGGCTCGATCCTTGCCTTTGCCGTGCCCGACCACCCGCTCGCCAGGTTGGGACGCGATCTCTCGATCGCCGATCTTGCCGCGGTGCCCATGTTCCTGATGGATCAGGACACGACCGTCCGGCAGCTGTTTGATATGGCCTGTGCCCATGAGGGTATCGCTATCCGCCCGACGGCCATCGCCAACAGTTCCGCGACGATCCGCCACCTCACGCTTTCCGGGCGGGGGATTTCGGTCGCGAGCTATCTGACGATGGCGAATGTCGTGCGCGAGGGCCGTCTCGTAGCGCTTCCCATCGCGCACCCGATCCTC
>DAORNC010000008.1:38646-42854 GCA_035440785.1 Rhabdaerophilum sp.
GATTCAGGTGCAGGTGCTGGCTGGGCGGCGGCTTCCTGTGATTATCGATGCCTTCCTCTCTTGCCTCGACGAGGTCATTGCTGACATTGGTCCATCCCGGTCCGCCGGGCGGTTTGGCAACGAAGAGGCGCGCCATGAAACCCTCGCGCGAGATCACGCGCCTGCTTGAGATCATGGCGGCGCTGCGAACCCCAGAAACGGGCTGCCCGTGGGACCTCAAGCAGGATTTCGCAACCATTGCCCCTTATACGATCGAGGAAGCTTGCGAGGTCGTCGACGCGATCCAGCGCGGCGATATGGTCGATCTCTGCGACGAACTCGGCGATCTGCTCCTTCAGGTCGCGTTCCATGCGCGTATGGCCGAGGAGGCCGGGCATTTCGCCTTTCCCGATGTTGTCGAGGCGATCACGACCAAGCTGATCCGCCGCCATCCGCATGTTTTCGGGGATCGCTCCGCCGGCAATCCCGGCGAGGTCAAGGAACTCTGGGAGGCGATAAAGGCCGAGGAGCGAGCCGAGAAAACCGCGCGCAAGGCCGCGACCGGTATCGCTCCTGCACGGAAGAGCCTGCTCGACGGCGTGCCTCCCGCCCTCCCCGCGCTCAAGCGTGCCGTGAAGCTCCAGCAGAAGGCCAGCGCTGTCGGCTTTGACTGGAACGACCCCAGAGCCGTGCTCGTCAAGCTGCGGGAGGAGATTTCCGAGGTGGAGGAAGCGCTCGACGCCGGTGACGGCGGCGCGCTGAAGGATGAGATCGGCGACATGCTGTTTGTGATCGCCAATCTCGCCCGTCACGCCGACATCGACCCGGAAGCGGCGCTCGAAGGCACGAATGCGAAGTTCCGCCGTCGCTTCGCCCATATCGAATCCGCGCTCGCTGCAGACAGCCGTGATTTTTCCCGGACCGATCTCGCGGAAATGGATGCGCTGTGGGACGAGGCGAAGGCTCTGGAAAAGCGCAGCTAGGCTGGTTTCGCCTCAGGAAATCTCCGCTTTACGCGCCCCGCATCTTCAGCGCCGATGCGGATCGTGACCGCCACCTTACCCGTGCGACCGATGCGCCGCGAGAGCACTTCGGCGTTCTCGTGCAGCCAGGCGAGCCCGGCGCCGTCATCTGCCGCGAGTGTGATTTTCAACGTTTCGCGGCCTTCCGCGAGGCGGCGTTCGATTTCCGCAAGAAGTGTGGGAACGCCCTCGCCGGTGAGCGCCGAAACGAGGATCGGCGCGCCCTCCCCCCGCCGCTGGCTCACTTCCGCGAGGCGTTTAGCCTCGCCTGCCGGCAGGAGATCGGCCTTATTCCAGACCTCGATGATGCGCGTTTCAGCCGCGCCGCTGATCCCGAGTTCGGAGAGCACCTGCTTGACATCGAGTTCCTGCGCTTCGGCGTCGGGGCTCGCGATGTCGCGGACGTGAAGGATGATCCGCGCCGAAATCACATCCTCCAGCGTCGCGCGGAAGGCGGCGACGAGCTGCGTCGGCAGGTCCGAGATGAACCCGACGGTATCGGACAGGACGATCTTGAGACCATGCGGCAACGCCACCGCACGCGTCGTGGGATCGAGCGTGGCGAAAAGCATGTCCTTCGCGAGCACCTCGGCCTCTGTCATCCGGTTGAAGAGGCTCGATTTTCCGGCATTGGTGTAACCGACGAGCGCCACGGTCGGATATGGCACCTTCTCGCGCGATGCCCGATGCAGGCCGCGCGTCCGCTTGACGTCCTCGAGGTCGCGCTCGATCCGGCTCATACGTTCCTGAATGAGGCGGCGGTCGGTTTCGATCTGCGTTTCACCAGGGCCGCCGAGAAAGCCGAAGCCGCCGCGCTGGCGTTCCAGGTGGGTCCAGGAGCGCACGAGGCGCGATTTCTGGTAAGCCAGATGCGCGAGCTCCACCTGTAGCCGGCCTTCCCGCGTCGAGGCGCGGCGGCCGAAAATCTCGAGGATGAGCCCCGTCCGATCGATGACCTTGGCCTTGAACGCCTGCTCGAGATTGCGCTGCTGCACCGGCGAGAGTGCGCAATCCATCATTACAAGACCGATTTCCTCGGCATCGATGCGCTGCGCAATCTCCTCGACCTTGCCTTGGCCGATATAGGTCGAGGGGCGGGTCTCGCGCAGCGGGATGGCGATGGCGGCGGTGATCGTAAGATCGATCGCCATGGTGAGGCCGATGGCCTCGTCGAGCCTCGCTTGCGGTGATCTCAAGGAGAGTGTGCCGGCGTGCGCGGCGCTGCGCTCGCTGAGATAGGGCCCGACAACAAGCGTGCGGGTTTGCAGCGCGATCGCCTTTTCAGGTTCGAAGGCGGCGCCTTTGGCCTTTTTTGCCGGCGGGGTTGGCTTCTCAGACGTAACTTTGTTCCGTTCGTGGTCTTGGCTGGCGCGGTCTTGGCGGGCGGGATGTCGTCAGCACCCTGTCCCGCTCAGTCCTCGTCGTTTGGACCCGGCAGGTGGATCGGCGCGGCGGGCATGATGGTCGAGATCGCATGCTTGTAGACAAGCTGCGAGACGCCATCGCGCTTCAGAAGGACGCAGAAATTGTCGAACCACGTCACCGCGCCTTGAAGCTTGACACCGTTGACCAGGAAGATGGTGACGGAAATCTTGTTCTTGCGAACGTGGTTGAGAAAATTGTCCTGCAGACTGAGGGCTCGTTCGGTAGCCATTCCGTCAACTCTCTTGTTCTTGGCGCGCTGAGGCGTGCTGCCTATTGGGGGGAGCGCAGTGCTTGCTGCACTGCAACGTTCTGTTCAATCCTGCACGAATTCGCGTCGCTGCCAAGGGGTCTTGCATACGAAGTTCAAATCCCCAGCGACTTGAGTTTCCTGTGCAACGCCGAACGCTCCATGCCGACGAATTCGGCCGTGCGCGAGATGTTACCGCCAAAGCGGTTGATCTGGGCAATGAGGTATTCGCGCTCGAATACCTCGCGGGCTTCGCGAAGCGCCATCGAAAGCAGTTTTTCCCCGCCTGCGCCGTTCGGCGTCGGCGGCGCGGAGGAGCCGACATCCTGCGGCAGCATCTCGGCGGTAACCTCCTGGCTGGCATCCCCGCCGGCGAGGATCATCAGTCGCTCGATATTGTTGCGCAGCTGGCGGACATTGCCCGGCCAGTCGTGCGTCTGCAGGATTGCCATCGCATCCATCGCGATCCGGCGTTTCGGCAGGCCGGAGGCAATCGCGATCTGCTGCATGAAATGCTCGATGAGGGACGGAATATCCTCCCGCCGCTCGGCCAGCGCCGGAACGCGGATCGGCACCACGCCAAGCCGGTGATAAAGATCCTCGCGGAAGCGCCCAGCACCAACCTCCTCCTGAAGGTCGCGGCTGGTTGAGGAGATGATGCGCACATCGACATGCACCCGCGCGTTGCCATCGACACGCTGGAAGTTCTGATCGACCAGCACACGCAGGATCTTGTTTTGCGTCTCGCGCGGCATGTCGGCGATCTCGTCGATGAAAAGCGAACCGCCATGTGCCTCCTCAAGCGCGCCGATCCGACGGGTGCGGCCGGCGTTCCCCTCGATGCCGAACAGCGCCTCCTCCATCCTTTCCGGGGTGATCGCGGCGGCGTTGATCGTCACGAACGGGCCGGATGCGCGCAGCGAGGATTGATGGAGCGAGCGGGCGCAAAGTTCCTTGCCTGATCCGGGCGGGCCGGAGATCAGCACGCGCGCATTGGTCGGGGCGACACGTTCGATCTGTTGGCGCAGCTGCGACATGATCGTCGACGGACCGACGAGACCGTCCGGCACGCCCGAGCGGGTCTTGAGGTCCCTGATCTCGCGCTTGAGCGCCATCTGTTCGAGCGCACGCTGGGCGACAAGCACCAGCCGGTCTGCCTTGAACGGTTTCTCGATGAAATCGTAGGCGCCCTGCTTGATGGCCGCGACCGCGGTCTCGATATTGCCGTGGCCCGAAATCATGACGATAGGAATTTCCGGGTGCAGCTCCTTGATGACTTCAAGCAACTGCAGACCGTCGAGCCGGCTGCCCTGAATCCAGATGTCGAGAAAGATCAGGTTCGGCCGGCGCGTCTCGATCGCGGCCAGCGCTTCGTCGGCATGGCGCGCGGTGCGGGTCGAGTAGCCCTCGTCGTCGAGAATGCCGGCGACGAGTTCGCGGATATCGGCCTCGTCATCCACGATGAGAATGTCGCTTGCCATTATCGGGTTTCCTCGGTTGTTCCGGTTGTATCGGGCTTGTGGCCCTGAGACGCC
>DAORNC010000009.1:0-24679 GCA_035440785.1 Rhabdaerophilum sp.
GGTGGAATCGCTGCCCAAGCTCATTTCCGGCAAGACCGACCGCAAGGCGCTCAAGGCGATGACGCTCTCGGAAGCGATCATCGCCGCCAACGACGAGGAGCCGCCCGCGACCGAGACGGAGGCGATCCTGCTCATCGCCGCACGCAAGGTGCTGCCCGGCCGAGCGATCACCTTTGACGCCGACTTCTTCCTCGATCTCGGCGGGCATTCGCTCATCGCGGCACAATTCATCTCGCTGATCCGCGAGACGCCGTCTTTCGCCGGCATCACGCTGCAGGACATCTACCGCGAGCGCACCCTGCGCCGTATCGGGCATATGCTCGACGTGAAGTTCGGCGCCTCCGACGCGCCACCACCGGATCTGTCGTTTCCAGCACCCTCGTTCGCGAAACGCTTCGCCTGTGGTCTCGCGCAAGCGCTTGCCATGCCGCTGATCCTCTCGATCTCGACCCTGCAATGGCTCGGCGTGTTCATCACCTTCATGTTCGTGAACGAGGCGAGCCTCACCTTCTGGCAGACCGTGGGCGTGCTCAGCCTCGCCTATGTCTCGATCAAGTTCGGCACCCTGTTTCTCGTGGTGGCCTTGAAATGGCTGGTGATCGGCCGGACGAAGCCGGGGCGTTATCCGCTGTGGGGTGCGTATTTCTATCGCTGGTGGTTCGTGCAGCGTCTTAATGCGCTTGTCCATCCGAGCTATCTCGCCAATTCGCCCATCATGCGCCTTTACCTGCGCATGATGGGCGGGCGCATCGGCTCGGGCGTCATGATCGCCCATGCGGAATTCGGCGCGGTTGATCTCGTCGATGTCGCGGCCGGCGCCTCCATTGGCCACAAGGCCAATATCGCCAATGCGGAGATCATCGCCGGTCAGCTCGTAATCGGTCGCGTGAAAATCGGACGGGATGCCTATGTCGGTAACCAGTCGATCGTCCCGTCCGGCTGCGTGATCGGGCCGGACGCACGCATCGAGGACATGACGGCGCTGCCGGAGAACACGCAGGTTGCGGCTGGAGAAATCTGGGATGGCTCGCCCGCCCGCAAGCTCGGGATGGTCGATATTGCCGCGCTGCCCGAGAAGTCCTTACCGGGGCCGATCTGGCGCCATGCGCAATACTGGGTTTACGGCTTGATGATCCTCGCCTTCTCGGCGATCGGCCTGATGCCGCTGTTTCCGGCGTTCTTTGTGTTCGACACGGTGGAGACGATTCTTGTCGATCATCTGCCAGGGGTTGAATGGTATCACGTCCTGCCGGTCGTTTCCTGGCTGATGGGTGCGGCGCTTGTTCTGTTCACGCTCGTTTTCGTCATCGCGATCCGCTGGATCCTGATGCCGCGGCGGCTTCAGGAGGGCACCTATTCGCTCAATTCCTGGCTCTATTTCCGGCAGTGGGTCATCAATCTCGCGACAGAGGTCTCGCTCGATACACTCTCCTCGCTCTATGCGACGATCTACATGCGCAACTGGTATCGTCTGATGGGGTGCAAGATCGGCAAGGGTGCCGAGATATCGACCAACATCGGCGCGCGCTATGACCTCATTTCTATCGGCGAAGGCTCGTTCATGGCGGACGAATGCTCGCTCGGCGATGAGGATATCCACCGCGGCTGGGTGACGTTCAAGAAGACAAGGATCGAGAATCGCGTTTTTGTCGGCAACAACGCCGTCATCGAGCATGGCGTCCATCTCCGTGAAGGAACCCTGATCGGCGTGAAATCGCGCGCGCCTGCGTCCGGCCAGACCGGCGAGAACGAGACCTGGTTCGGTTCGCCACCGATCAAGTTTCCCGTGCGTCAGCAGTTCGGGGACATCGCTGCCAACTGGACATACGAGCCTCCGCTGCGCATGAAACTTTGGCGCGCGCTCTTCGAGGCGCTGCACACCACCTTCCCGACGATGCTGTTCCTCACGCTCGGGTCGATCGCGGTCTATTTCTACATCTACCCGGCCTATGAGAAGGGCTTGTGGCTGAATGCCTTCGGCTGGTTCGTGGCGGCCTCCATCGTCATGCCGATCGTCATGGTGCTCGCCGTCTGTGTCGTGAAATGGTCGTTGATGGGGGTCTACAAACCACTCGCCAAGCCGATGTGGTCCTGGTGGGCGATGAAGACCGAGGCGGTCGCGGTGCTCTACTGGGGGCTTGGCGGCAAGGTGCTGCTCGAACACCTGCGCGGCACGCCGTTCCTGCCGATGTTCCTGCGGATGTTCGGCACCAAGATCGGCAAGGGCGTTTACATGGACACGACCGATATCACCGAGTTCGACTGCGTGACGATCGGCGACCATGTCGCGATGAACGATCTTTCCTGCCTCCAGACGCATCTCTATGAGGATCGCGTGATGAAGGTTGGGCGGGTCGAGATCGGCAATGGCGTCACCATCGGCTCGTTCGCGACGGTGCTCTACGATACCAAGGTTGGTGATTTCGCGCGCCTTGCCTCGCTCACCCTGGTGATGAAAGGCGAGCAGATCCCCGCCAGCACCATCTGGGCGGGTGCTCCGGCGGAACGCGTGGCGGAGAAGCACAGCTAGGATTTCAATCCAAATCCATATTGAAAATCCGCGCCACTTCCAGTTAGTGTTCCGGGGGTATTTTCCGGAGGCTGCTGTTCCCATGAAACACCGTCTCGTCGGCGTCTTTCTCGCCGCTGCAGCAATCCTTTTTGTTGCCGAAGCCGGAGCGCGAGACCTACGCATTTCGGCTGCCGCCGGAAAAAGGACGCTGGTTTCAAGTCATGCCGTCTATGATTCGGATACATGCACCTTCGGTGCCGTGCCGGAGGGCAAGGTAGTAGTCGCGCCGCAATACGGGCGTGTCGAAATCGTCGAGGAGAGCCGCGTCATCCAGGGAGGCAATTGCGGGCGCATCGATGGTTGGGCTCGCAATGTTTATTACACGTCGGGTCGCGGCTTCCGGGGTAACGATTTCATGCGCATCGATTTCCAGCGAAACTATTTCTCGGATGCGCCGTCGCTGATTTCCGATACGGATAATATCAGCGTTATTGTTCGCTAGGCGGAGTTCCAGTCATGCGCTTTTTTCTCGCCGTCTTGTCGTTCGCCGGTCTCCTGTCTCAGGCCCTGGCGGAGGATATCGCCCGTGAGGCCCGCTCCGGCCAGCCGACATCGCTCTTTGTCTTCTCCATTTACAGCATCGGAACCTGCACGGCCGGACCGCTGGCCGAGCCCAAGATCATCCGGCAGGGCCAAAACGGCGTGGTGCGGATCTCCGCCTCGTCATCGCTACTTGATGCGCGCCAATGCGGTAGCCTCAAAGCTTGGGGCCAGAATGTCGTCTATACATCGCGTCCCGGCTTCCGAGGAAGCGACCAGATTGTGGTCGAATTCGCCTACAACCCGACTGTGGAAGCACCCCGCCTGACGAGTACCCGCTATACTGTGACGATCAACGTCAGGTAGGCGCGTGGTGCGAGATAGGTGGCAGAGTGCCTTGGACAAAGCCGGCCTTTCGCGCTAAAGGCCGCGCATGTCGCATAATTCCTTCGGCCACCTGTTCCGGTTCACCACTTTCGGCGAGAGCCACGGTCCCGCCATCGGCTGCATCGTCGATGGGTGTCCGCCGCGTATCCCCTTGATTGAGGCGGATATTCAGGCCGATCTCGACCGTCGTCGTCCGGGCCAGAGCAAGTTCACGACCCAACGGCAGGAGCCGGATCGGGTTAAGATCCTCTCCGGTATCTTCACGGAAGCCGACGGCATCCAGCGCACCACCGGGACACCGATCGGACTGCTGATCGAGAACGTCGACCAGCGCTCGAAAGATTACGCCGCCGTCGCGCAGGCCTACCGCCCCGGCCATGCTGATTTTACCTATGATGCCAAATACGGCATCCGTGATCCGCGTGGCGGGGGGCGTTCCTCGGCACGCGAGACCGCAATGCGCGTCCCCGCCGGTGCCATCGCCCGCAAGATCATCCCCGACATCCGCATCCGCGGCGCGCTCGTCCAGATGGGGCCGCATAAAATCGACCGTGCCAACTGGGACTGGGACGAGGTGGGGAATAACCCGTTCTTCTGCCCCGATGCCAAGGCCGCGGCCTTCTACGCCGAGTATCTCGATGGCATCCGCAGGAGCGGCTCGTCGATCGGCGCCGTGATCGAGGTGGTGGCCGAGAGCGTTCCGGCCGGCTGGGGTGCGCCGATCTACGGCAAGCTCGACAGCGACCTCGCCAATGCGATGATGTCGATCAACGCGGTGAAGGGCGTCGAGATCGGCGCGGGCTTCGGCGCCGCCGAACTCACGGGCGAGGAAAACGCCGACTGCATGCGCGCTGGCAATGACAGTAAGCCGCGCTTCACCTCCAACAACGCGGGTGGCATACTCGGCGGTATTTCGACCGGGCAGGATATCGTGGTGCGGTTTGCGGTGAAGCCGACCTCCTCGATCCTCACGCCGCGCGAGACCATCGACCGCGATGGCATTGAAACTGAAATCTTCACCAAGGGACGCCACGACCCCTGCGTGGGCATCCGCGCAGTACCGGTGGGTGAGGCGATGATGGCGATCGTGCTTGCGGACCACATGCTGCGTCATCGTGCGCAGAACGGATAAATTTAAGTTTTGCTTAAATTTTCAGAGAATTCCGATATATTTAATTGACGTCGTTGGTATTCGCGCCCATCTTCTCGCCATGAAACTGGCCGACTGGCTCACCCGCACTCGCACCAAACGCGTCGATTTCGCTGCCGCGATCGGAGTGTCGCCGGCGGCGATCACCCAGCTATGCAAGGAACATCCGCCTTGGCTCTCGCGCGAGACGGCGGAGCGCATCGCGCAGGCCACCAGCGGTGCTGTGACGCCGAACGATTTTCTTGGCCTTGCTACCCATTCGAGAGGACTGCCCATGAACGAGACCACGGCGCGCGTGGAGGCCGCCATCAAGGCGATCGCGGAAGGTCAGCTTGTCGTCGTGACCGATGACGACGATCGCGAGGGCGAGGGTGACCTTATCGCCGCCGCTTCGCTGTGTTCGTCGGAGAAGATGGCTTTCATGGTACGCCACACCTCGGGCATCGTCTGCGCGCCGATCACGGTGGCCGACGCGCGCCGCCTGCGACTCGATCCGATGGTTGCGGTCAACGACAGCGCGCACACGACCGCTTTCACGGTCTCGATTGATTACCGCGAGGGACTGACGACCGGCATCTCGGCTGAGGAGCGCACCGCGACCTGCCGCGCGCTGACGAACGGGAACGTCCAGGCCGGCGATTTCGTCCGCCCTGGCCATATCTTCCCGTTGATCGCGCGTGACGGCGGCGTGCTGATGCGCTCCGGACACACTGAAGCGGCGGTTGATCTCTGCCGCATGGCCGGTCTGCCGCCGGTCGGCGTGATTTCTGAGCTGATGAACGACGACGGCACCGTGACCAAGGGCCAGCAGGTCGTCGATTTCGCAAGGAAACACAACCTCGTCCACGTCACCATCGCTGATATGATCGCCTATCGGCAGGCCCGCGAGAAGCTGATCGAGCGGGTCGTGACCTTCCCGATCGAAACCAGTATCGGCAAGGTGACCGGACATGCCTTCTCGACGCCTTTCGACGAGGTGCAGCATCTGGCTCTGGTGTATGGTGACATCGGCGATGGCCGCTCCGTGCTGACCCGGCTGCACCGCGCCAATGCGCTGACGGATGTTTTCGGTGGCGGCAAGGTCATCGAGAGCGCTCTGGAGCGTTTCAAGGCCGAGGGGCGGGGCGTGCTGGTCTATCTTCGCGATGGTACGGCGGGGGTGCCCAAGGCAGGTTTCGAGGCGCCAGCGTCGTCGGATGCGATGCGCCAGCAGGCTTGGCGCGAGGTGGGCCTGGGCGCGCAGATCCTGCGCGATCTCGGTGTGTTCTCGATCCGCAATCTTTCGACGAGCGGCAACCGGGCTTTCGTCGGTCTCTCCGCTTTCGGCATCGAGATCGACGGCACGGAGGCGCTGTGAGGTTCACATTCCCGGCTTGGCGTTGGTGGTCCCGATCTCGGCGAGCTGCGCGGAAAGCGCCTCGATTGTGCGGGTGAGCTGGAGGATTTCCTGCTCGCGCATCGCGTCGATCTTGTTGTGCAGAAGCTCGATTTCAAGCTCGGCCTTCACATTGATCCGATAGTCGCTCTCAGCCTGCCGGCGGTCGATCTCCGCCTGCCGGTTCTGGCTCATCATGATGATCGGCGCGGTATAGGCCGCCTGAAACGACAAGATGAGGTTGAGCAGGATGAAGGGGTAGGGATCCCAGGCTTTCCAGAAGCCGATCGCGTTCGCGGCGATCCAGGCAAGAAGGAGAAGGCTCTGGACCACGATGAAGCGCCATGACCCCACGGTTGTCGCGACCGCGTCGGCGATCCGGGCTCCCAGGGACGGCGGGGAAACGCGGCGCGAACGGGCGGGCCGAAGCTGGCGCAATTCCTGAAGGCGAAGATAGTCGTCCGATGCGAAGACCGGACTGGCGATCGGGGCGTGCTTGGTCATGGTCGTGCTTGCCTTGGTGGGACGAGATCAGGCGCCCATCAGCATCTCGACATGGGCGGCGGCGGAAGAGGAGAGGCCTTCGAGGTCGTAGCCGCCCTCTAGCAGCGAAACGATGCGTCCGCCGCAGCGGCGGGCGGCGATGTCCATCAGCCGCCCCGTGGCCCAGGCGAAATCCTGGGCTTCGAGCCGGAGATTGGCGAGCGGATCGCGGCGGTGTGCGTCGAAGCCGGCGGAGATGAGGATGATATCCGGTCGATGTGCTTCGACGCGCGGCAGAACGCGCGTTTCGATGGCTTCGCGGAAAATCGCGCCGTCATCGCCTGCGGAGAGCGGCACGTTGACAATATTGTCGTGCTCGCCGCGTTCGCCGAGCGAGCCGGTGCCGGGATAGAGCGGCATCTCGTGGCTGGAGACGAACAGGATTTCCGGGGCATTCCAGAAGATGTCTTGCGTGCCGTTGCCGTGATGAACGTCCCAGTCCACGATTGCCACGCGTTCCGCGCCCGCTTTCTGAGCGAGTCTGGCCGCGACGGCGATGGTGTTGAAGAGGCAGAATCCCATCGCGGTTTCGCGCTCGGCATGGTGGCCCGGCGGGCGGGCGGCAACGAAGGCGTTGGCGAATTCCCCCTTCATCACCGCGTCAACGGCGCGGCGCGCGGATCCCATCGCCGCGACGGCGGCCGGGATTGAGCCCGGTGAGAGCGAAGTGTCGGCATCGATAAAGGCAAGCCCTTCATGTGGGGCGTGAGCGGCCAGTTCACGGACATAGCCCATCGGGTGAACGAGCGCGGCAAGTTCGATCTCGCCCGCAGCCGCTTTTTCGCGGTGAAGCGGCGCGAATCGTGGATCGGACAGCGCCTTCTCGACCGCGCGCAAGCGGTCCGGTCGTTCCGGGTGCCCGGCTGGCATGGCGTGATCCAGGAACAGCGGGTCTGAAATCAGAAGGGTCGTCACCGGGGGGAAGGCTCCGTTTGCTGCACCATGCCGCGCATCGGAGGCCCGCGCGCCAGAATGGTCAAGAAAAATCACGGTATGGCGACACTGTGGCATAATCGCACTATTGCGCAATTTCACTTGGCGTTAAGCAAACCGCAATCTTCCTCGCTGAAATTGCCGGCCATGCTTACGAAATCTTTCCGATTCCCGAATCCCCGTTGCTTGCGTCCTGCAGCTGCGTTGGCTGCTGCGCTGATGGCAGCCGCGTGCAGCTACTCGTCCTTCCCGGACCCGAAGCTCTCCTCGCGGGATGTCGAGCTGCTGGCGCTGGCGCCGAAGTCGCTCAATCGCGATCTCGATCCGACCCGCGCGCGCTATCGCATGCCGAACACCACGGGCGAGAAGGTTGCTGGCACGGTGGTGGTCGATTCGGCGGCGCGTTTCCTCTATTACGTCGAGGAAGGTGGCCAGACTGTGCTGCGCTACGAGATTTCGCCGGGTCAGGAAGCTCATCAGTGGTCGGGCACCGCAATCGTCGGCCGCAAGGTCGAGTGGCCGTCGTGGACACCGGGCGTGACAGCGCGCAAGATGGTTCCGGGCCTGCCGGGCGTCGTGCCGGGCGGTCCGAACAATCCGCTCGGTGCCCGTGGCATCTACCTTCACGACGAGAGGGGCCGTGACACCGAATATCGCATCCACGGCACCAACGAGCCGGAAATGATCGGACATCCCGTGTCGCTGGGTTGCATCCGTATGCATAACATCGACGCTATCGACCTCTACAGCCGCGTCAAGGTTGGCTCCAAGGTCGTCGTCCGTTAATCGGGGCACCTTCACCGGAAATCAGAAAAGGCGGCCACGGGCCGCCTTTTTTGCTGGTCGCTGTTGCCGTTTGGGGGGTCCGGGAACAGGTCTCGACAGGAGGGTCAGGTTAGCCGGCGAAAAGGGAGGCGGGCTGGCGAGTGCGTCGGGCCTTCCGAACATTGGCGATGCGCAGGGTGGCCGCAGCGAGCGCAGGCAGCGCGATGGCTCGATAATGGTTGGCGACGTGTTCGGCAGCGGCAAGACGCTCGCGGGCGTGGGCCACGGTTTCGCTGTTGCGGATCGCTTCGGCAAGCACGGATGCCGGATTCATCAAGAACTCCATTTTCCTTGGCCGGAACCGTCTTGGACCGGCATGGGCGCTTAACTGCCGCACGAAAATGGGGGTCGTTGGGCCGAAAAATGGAAAATTTACGACGCAAGGGCCTGGCCCGACGCCCGGTCAGGTCTCGACGTTCTTAAGCGCGTCGCGCCAGCGCGTGATGACCTTGTCGACAACCTCGATATCCACTGCCGGCAGGGTGCCGAGCGTGCGGCGGATGAACTCGTTCTGGAGCTCCATGCCTTCGAGCGCGACCTTGCGCCCCGCCTCCGTCAGGTGGAGGGCGTAGGAGCGCCGGTCGCCGGGGATGCCGCGCCGATCGACCATGCCGGCCTCGACCAGCCGGTCGACGAGGCCCGATACATTGCCCTTGGTGACATAGAGGCGCTCGGCGAGGTCGCGCTGGGTGATCCCCTCGCTTTCGGTCAGGGTCGAGAGGAGGTCGAACTGAGCGACCGAAAGGCCGATCGTCCGCAGCCGCTGCGTCATCGCCGCATGCGCGCGCTGGTGGAGACGGAGAAAACGGAACCAGACGCGGCTCGGTGAGGCAGGACTACGATCGGGCATTTCTTAAATCCGTGATGGAGGAGAGTTCCACGGGTTTGGGCCTCTTTTGTCAATCCGCTTTTCCTTGTGCAATGCTCGTGGCACAAGCAATCCACGACAAGCTTAGACGAAGCGGACTGGTGGAGTGGCCCGGAATGCATGTTCCGACGATCGAGCGAACCGGCGATGCGGCAAGGGTTTGGCCGGCAGCCGAACCGCGACAGGAGGGCGTGCGGCTCGAGGCCGTGCCCGCCTCGCTCGCCTGGCACGTCATCAAAGGGATCGCGCTGACGATCATCACCTTCGGCATCTATCGGTTCTGGTATCGAACGGCCCTGCGCCGATACTACTGGAACAATACGCGCCTCGCGGGAGACCGGTTCGAATACACCGGCACTGGCAAGGAGCTGTTCATCGGCTTCCTGATCGCCATCGCAATTGTCATCCCGATCTATCTCGTCGTCACGCTGGTCGGTCTCGTCGGCGGGGCGGTTCTGGGGCCGGTGGTGGCCTCGATCCTCGGTGCGTTGATCATGCCGGCGGTGGTGCAGGTCCTTTCCTACCGCGCACGACGCTACCGGCTGCTGCGCACGCGATATCGCGGGCTGCGCTTCCACCAGACGGGAACCGGAATCGGCTATCTCCTGCGCACGCTGAAATGGATGATCCTGACCGGGCTGACGCTCGGGATCATCTATCCCTATCTCCGGCGCGCGCTGGAACGCTACAAGATCGAGCATACCTGGTATGGCAGCGCGCGGGGCAGCTTCTCCGCGCCGGTGAAGCCGATGATGAAGCTGTGGCTCCTCATGTGGGGGCTGGTGGTCGGCGCGATGATCGCCGGCTCGATGGTTTCGATCACGGCGGCAATGGGGTCCGGCGGCGGGTTTCTGGTGGCGCTGCTTGGGCTGGTTGCCGCCATCGCGTTGCTGCCGATCGTTTGGCAGGCGTTCCGGGTGCGAGAATTCCGCGCCTTCGTCGGCGGCACGAAGATTGGCGATGTCTCGCTTTCTTCGGACCTGAAGACCAGTTCGGTGATCTGGGTCTGGATCAGTTATTACCTGATGCTGATCGGGTTGTTCGCCGGCGGCTTCGCCTTGGCGAGCTATCTCGCGGTCGGTCGCATGGGTTATTTCGAGCCGGAGGATATCCAAAATTATGTCGCGGCTGGACACGGTCAGGTCGCGATTATCACCAGTATCGTCGCTGTTGGCGTCGCCAGCGCGATCGTGACGGAACTTTTCCTCCGTCGGCGGCTGTGGGCGTTGCGCGCACGCTCGATCACCGTTCATAATCTGGCTTCGCTCGATCAGGTGCTCCAGAGCGCGGCGCAGGAGGCGACCGGCGTCGGCGAAGCGTTCGATTCCGGCTTCGATATCGCGGGATAGGCGGATGGACCTTGCCGGGCGCTATTTCGATGGGGTGAGGCCGGTCGCGCAGGAGGTGCGCCTGCGCCGCGTCGCGCAAGGTCTTGAAATCGCTCTGCCGGACGGAAGGCAACCTGTTCTCTGGCTTTACGGTGAGACGCGGATCGACGACATCGGCACCGAAGCGCATCTCCATCGCGTCCGTGAGGATCTCGATACCGGCGAGCGGTTGATTACCGACGGAGCCGCCTTCCGGGATACCTTCGGATCGGCCCTGTCTCAGTTCGGCAAGGGCCGGGCCGGGGAGGCGAGCCGTCGCCGCGTGGTGTTCTGGAGCCTTGCCGCCGTCGCCTCGCTCCTCTTCCTCTATTTCGTCGGGCTTGCTGCCTTCGCGCGCCTCGCCGCGCCGCTCGTGCCGTGGAGCTGGGAGGTCGCCCTCGGTCGCTCGGTCGAACCGCAGGTGCTGGAAATCTTCTCGAAGGGAAAACCCGCGAAGACCTGTGGCACGGAGGGCGGAGCCGGTAAAGCGGCGCTTGAGGCGATGGTCGCGAAGCTCTCGGCGGGGGCCAGACTGCCTGGCCCGCTGCGGGTCGATGTTCTCAATGTCGGCGTCACCAACGCGTTCGCCCTGCCCGGCGCACGCATCTACATCTTCCGGCCCGTGATCGAGAAGGCGCAGGACCCGGACGAAATGGCCGGCGTGCTCGCACACGAAATCGGCCATGTCATCCACCGCGATTCCATGCGCGCGCTGGTGCATAATGGCGCACTCTCGCTCATCATCTCGGCTGTGCTCGGCGATTTCACCGGCTCGTCGACCATCGCGATCCTGACGAACATGATGATTGGCTCTGCCTTCTCGCGCGAGAACGAGAGCGAGGCTGACAAGGTGAGCGTCGATCTGATGCGCGCCGCCGGGGCAGACGCGCGCGCGATCAACCGCTTCTTCCAGCGCCTTGCGAGCGCCGAGCCGGGGAAGCGGACGATCTTCGACGCATTCAGCTCGCACCCGATCACCGCCGACCGGATCGCGGAGGTGGAGAAACTGGCCGGCGCATCCTCGCCAGCAGAGCCGGTGCTGGACGCAAAACAATGGCAGGCGCTGAAGGCGATCTGCACCGAACCGGGCGGCTGACGAGATGCCGTATCGCCTGCCCGACCTGCGCGAATCCCGGTTTGCTATCCTTGCCGAGCGGCTCGTCTTCGTCGCGCCGGGTTTCGTGCTGGCTGCGATCCTTGCGACCCGCTCCGGGCAGGCTCCGCCTGAAATGGGGCTGCTGATCCTGACTTCAGGGGTTGTCGTCGCCAGCGCGGCGCTGGCTATCGCCTTTGTCGCGGCGATCGAAATCTGGCGATACGGGCATCTTGGTATGGCGCGGCTGTTCCGCACCGTCCTGATTGCGGCGCTCCTGCTGGCCTATCCATCGGTACTGGCATTTCGTGCTGCCCGCCTTCCGCCGCTCAACGACATCTCGACCGATGTCGTCGATCCGCCGGTCTTTTCCTCAAGCCCGGCCGTCATCGCCGCACGGGAAGGGCGCCGTCCGCCGGATATCGACCGCCGCCTCCGTATCAGTCAGGAGCGTGCCTATCCGCAGATCAAGACGTTGGTGATCGAGGGCGAGGCGGAGGAAACCTTCCAGTTGGTCTTGCGGGCGGTGAAGACCCTCAAATGGCGGATTGTCGAGGAGGCTAGGCCGGACGACAACCGAGGTCTCGGCCGGATCGAGGCGATCGACGAGACATTCTTCATGCGCTTCCGCGACGATATTACGATCCGTCTACGCTCGAACGGCGGCGAGACGCGCATCGATGTGCGCTCTGCGTCGCGGTTCGGCCGTCACGATCTCGGAGCGAACGCCGCGCGCATCCGCAAATTGTTTGACGCGATCAGCAACCCGGCCGAGTGAACCTCAGGCGAGGCGGTAAGTGCTTTCGAGGCTGGGTAGTCCTTCGCAGGCAATTGCACCCTTGCCGATCAGATCCTCGACATGCGCGAAGACAGACAAGGCCGCTGCGCCTCTGAGATTGGGGTTCAGCCCCGGATAGTTCGCCTCGACCATTGCCGGGATTGTCGCAGGACCCTTTGCAAGGAAATCGAGCACCTGCGTCTCCCGCTGACGGCGATGGTTCAGCAACGCGCGCGTGAAGCGTTTCGGGTCGGCCACGGGCCCGCCGTGCCCCGGCCAGAAGGCGCGGTCACCCTCGCGCTCGATGAGCCGGTCGAGGCTCTCCATGTAAGGTCCCATCGCCCCGTCCGGTGGTGCGACGATGGTGGTGGACCATGCCATGACGTGATCGCCCGAGAACACCATGCCGGTGCCGAGCAGCTCGAACATCAAGTGGTTGGCGGTGTGTCCCGGCGTCTCGATGGCGCGGAAGCGATGTTTGCCGGCTTCCACGATCTCGCCATCGCCAAGCACGCGCTGGGGCGCGTGCTGCATATCCGCGCTTGCGTCGAGACGCTTCGTCTCGCTTTCGAGCGCGGGGCGTGATGCCCGGTGGGGGGCGCAACCGAGGATCGGCGCGCCGGTCCGTTCCGCGAGGAGCCTTGCCCCTGGCGAATGGTCCCTATGCGTATGTGTCACGAGGATGGTCCCGATCCGCTCGCCGTCGAGGCAATCGAGGATCGCTTCGATGTGGTTGAGATCCTCCGGACCGGGGTCGATCACCGTGACTTCCCCCGCGCCCACGACATAGGTGCAGGTGCCCGTGAAGGTGAAAGGACTCGGATTGTTGGCGATGATCCGCCGGATACCGGGGGCAACATCGAGGAGAATGCCGGATTGAGCGGGCGGTTTACGGTCGAAGTCGGGGTCCAAGGGAAAGCTGCTCCTGCGGCGCCTCGGGGCGCACACCACCATTTACGAATTTGCGTTTCGTTGCGACTTGCTTATACGACGATCCAGCCGAAAGGAATGGCGCGGGATGCCGCCGCCCGAGGCGGACATGTTAACGGGCAAGCAGGAGAATGCGATGCGCGCGACGACGACCTTGATCAACCAGGCTTTCGGGCAGGAGGCGCGCCACTCGTGGCTGCGCGATGCACTGCTCGTTCTCGGCGGTACCGGCCTTCTGGCGCTTTCCGCCAAGGTGCAGGTTCCTTTCTATCCGGTTCCGATGACCATGCAGACCCTCGCGGTTCTGGTGATCGGCGCCGCTTTCGGCTGGCGCCTCGGTGCCGTGACGATTCTCGCCTACCTCGCTGAAGGCGCGATGGGCATCCCCGTGTTCGCCGGCAAGGGCGCGGGTCTCGGCTACATGATGGGCCCGACCGGCGGTTATCTCCTCGGCTTTGTCCTTGCGGCGGCGCTGACCGGCTATCTCTCCGAGCGCGGCTACACGAAGAGTATCGTCGGCGCGCTGGCGGTGTTGGCGCTCGGCCATGTCGTGCTGTTCGTGCCGGGCTATCTCTGGCTCGCCTCGTTGTTCGGCGCCGCGAAGGCCTACGCGGTCGGTGTCGCGCCGTTCTACCTCGCGACCGTGCTCAAGACTGGCCTTGGCGCCGCGCTGCTGCCGGCGGCTTGGTGGGCTGTTGGTCGCCGCTGAAAATCGGTTGACAATGAAAAAGGAAGCCGGGCCTCGCGCCCGGCTTTTTTATGGGCGGGGCGCGAAATCGCCCATCGGCTCGATGCCCCTTGTATCGAGTCCCGCGAGTCGCCCGGCAATCTCGGTGCCATCGATCCGGTAATCAGGTGCGATCTCCCTGAGAGGCAGGAGCACGAAGGCACGCTCTCCCATTGCCGGATGCGGAAGCTTGAGGCGCTCTGTCGCGCTGCGGGAATCGCCGTGCGAGAGGATGTCGATGTCGATCACGCGCGGCCCCCAGCGCTCGCGGCGGACGCGGCCCAGCCGCACCTCGATCGCGAGTGCTGCGTCGAGCAGGACATCAGGCGACAGCCGGGTTTCGATCTCGATGACGGCATTGGCGAACCAGTCCTGATCGGTCTTGCCCCAGGGCGGCGTGCGATAGATGCGCGAGGCGCGCACGATACGCGTATCGGCGAGTTCAGCTATGGCACCCAGCGCGGCGTCGAGGTTGGCGATCTTGTCGCCCATGTTGGAGCCAAGCGCGAGAAACGCCCGGACCGGTCCGGTCTTGCGCATCTTTCACCTGTCCCGGCGGCGATGGACAGTGACGGAAATCGAATCGAGAATCGCCGCGACGGCCGCTGCCGGTTTCTCGACCGTGATCGAGATGTCCTCGATCAGCGGGAAAGCGCGGAGGAGATCGCCCGCGACCGCCTCGGCCAGTGCTTCGATGATCTTGTAGCGCTGACCGACGGCGATCTCCTGCACGCGGGCTGCGACATCGGCATAGCTCACCGATTTTTCCAGATCGTCGGCACGCCCTGCGGCACGCAAATCGAGATAGGCATCGATGGAGATGTAGAAGCGCTGGCCAAGCCGGCCCTCCTCCTCGTAGACGCCATGGTACGCGAAGACACCAATGCGCCGGATGGAAATCTTGTCGCGTCGGCCGGGGCTGGGAAGGCTCATGTCTCGTTCCTGTTCTGGCCCCTTGCCGCGAAAGCCGCGACGACGCGGGCCGCATCGCGGTGTTCGGCGATATCGTGGACGCGGAGGATGTCGGCTCCGGCAAGAAGGCCGAAGCTGTTTGCGGCGAGGGTCGCGGCAAGGCGTTGATCCACGGAGCGCCCGGTGATGACGCCGAGTGAGGATTTGCGCGACAGGCCGAGCAGCACCGCGCAACCGAATTCCCGCCGGATTTTGCCAGTGCCGATCACGGCGTCGATGTTCTGTTCCAGTGTCTTGCCGAAACCGTAGCCGGGGTCGAGCGAGATCCGGTCACGTGGAATGCCGGCCTCGTTCGCGAGGCGAAGCGAGCGCTCGAAGAACCGCAGCATATCCGAGACGATATCAAGGCCGGGGTCGATGCCGTCGCGGTTGTGCATCAGCACGACGCCCGCTCCGGCTTCCGCCGTGACGCCGGCGATGTCAGGATCGCGCTGAAAGCCCCATACGTCATTGACAATCCGCGCGCCGGCGGAAAGCGCGGCCTTCGCTGTCGAGCTCTTGTAGGTGTCGATGGAAATGATCCGCTGCGGATTTTCAACCATGAGCGCCGCGATCACCGGCACGACGCGGCGCGTTTCTTCCTCGGCCGAAACCACGGCATGGCCGGGACGGGTTGATTCACCGCCGATGTCGAGAATATCTGCTCCGTCGCCTTCGAGTTTCCGCGCTTGCGCGATGGCAGCGTCCGGCCTATCGAAGCGCCCGCCATCCGAAAACGAATCCGGTGTGACGTTGACGATCCCCATCAGCAGCGCACGCGGCTCCGGCGCCGCAGGCCACGGGCTCGCGAGCGGCGTTCTCCAGGTTTGGGGAAGGGCAGAGATCGGCATGGACGGGGCTCTGATCCTTCTGGCGTTGTCGCAAGGGCATCACGGAAATGTCGGCGCTCCATAGCGGCTCCGGTTGAGCGAGACAACGCACAAGGCCCGGCTGCAGTGCGGGAGTTGCGCTTTTCAGCGATCGTAACGATTGTTGGATGAATATTCGCGACAATAACGGCCTGATTCGGTTCCGGAAACCACGAATGGCGCTCGAACCCAAGACTGCGACACAGGCCGCCGCCCAGAAGATTCGGCGCACGCGGGCCCCAAGCATTCCCGCACGCCAGTTCGTCAACTGGTTCAGGCGCGATGCCCTGCCGTTCTGGAGCACCAAGGGCTGGGATTCCCGGCGCGGTGGCTTTCACGAGCGCTTCTTTTTCGACGGCGTCGCCGACGATCTCGTCGAGCGGCGCACCCGCGTGCAGTGGCGGCAGATCTATGTCCTCGCCCATGCGAGCGAACTTGGCTGGCACGACGGTCTGCGGGCGGCCTTTCGCGGTCTCGAGTTCATGCTCGAAAAGGCCTGGGCACCCGGCGGCGCGCCGGGCTTTGCGCATGTGCTAGCGCCGGATGGTTCCGTTACCGATGCTAAGCGCGACAGCTATGACCACGCCTTCGCAATCCTCGCGCTCGCCTGGCTGACGAAGGCGACGGGCGATTCGCAGGTTCGCGCCCTTCTCGATCTTCTGCTGCACTATTGCGAAGCCGCGATGACCGGCGAGGACGGCTTTCTCTTCGAGGCGTTGCCGCACGAACTGCCGCGCCGGCAGAACCCGCATATGCATATGCTGGAGGCGATGCTGGCTGCGGTCGAAACCGTCAGCCACCCCGAGGCCGCGCTCCGCGCCACACGCTATCGCCGGATGCTCGAAAGCAAGTTCCTAGACCGTGAGACGGGCCTCTTGGTCGAGTTCTTCGACGAACAATGGAACCCGGTCCGCGAGGAGGGGGCATTTGTGGTCGAGCCGGGCCACCTTGCGGAATGGGTCTGGCTGATCCGGCGCTACGAGCGGTTTTTCGGCCAGAAGCCATCGCCGCTCGCGACCCATATGCTGGGCGCCGCGCTCCGTGCCGCCGAGCCAGAATACGGCTTCCTGATCGACGAGATCGATTCCTTCCAGCAGGTGAGATCGTCGACGCGCCGGCTATGGCCGCAAACGGAACTCATCAAAGCCTGGCTCGCCCAGGCAGAGACTGGCGTCGATCGTGCCGGCGATGCGGCGGAAACACTGATCGAACACCTCGTGGCCACCTATCTCGCCGGGCCATTTCCCGGTGGGTGGTATGATCGCTTTGACGCTGCGGGTGCGATCTCGGTCGATACCGTGCCCGCAAGCTCGCTCTACCACCTGTTTGTGGCGGCTGCGGAGGCGGAGCGGATCATCGGAAGCTAGGGAAAGCTACGGAACAGGCCGACTGGTCGGAGTGGCAGGATTCGAACCTGCGACCCCCACGTCCCGAACGTGGTGCGCTACCAGACTGCGCTACACTCCGTAAGACCAGCGGAGGCGGTTCTATAGAGCCCATCCGGCGTTGCCGCAAGGGCGGAGCGAGAAAATTTCCGGCTCCCGGCGAAAAACTTTCGGGCTCTCGCGGCTTGGCAACAACCTTCGTGAAAACGTCAGTTGATGCCGGAGAAGGGAACCGCTAAAGGGCCATCTAAGCGATTGGGGCGTAGCCAAGTGGTAAGGCAGCGGATTTTGATTCCGCCATTCCCAGGTTCGAATCCTGGCGCCCCAGCCAATCTTCCTTGGCGTGTTCTAGCTCTCGTCCGGGATCAGCAGACTTCCCTCATAGCGCAGCGGGTTGTCGCGATCCTTCGCGAGCAGGAGCGGGCCGTCGAGGTCGATCACGTCCGCTTGCTGTGCGAGGATCACGGCGGGTCGCATCGCCAGCGACGTACCGAGCATGCAGCCGACCATCACCTTTAACCCGCGCGCCTTGGCGGCATCGAGCAGCTTGAGCGCGTCAGTGAGGCCGCCGGTCTTGTCGAGTTTGATGTTGATGGCGTCATACCAGTCCGGCAGATGGGCGAGACTCGCGAAATCGTGGATGCTCTCGTCTGCGCAGATCGCGATGTCGCTGCGGGTGCCCTTGAGCCCGGAATCATCTCCGGCTGGCAGTGGCTGTTCGACGAGCTCCACACCTGCCCTCGTGCAGGCCGCGAGGTTGGGGGCGAGGTTGTGCGGCCGCCAAGCCTCATTGGCATCGACGACGAGCCTGGACCTCGGCGCGCCCTCGCGAACCGCAGCGATACGTTCAGGATCGCCATCGCCGCCGAGTTTCACCTTGAGCAGCGGGCGATGCGCGGCCGCGGCGGCTGCCTCGCGCATGGAGTCGGGCGTGCCGAGGCTGAGCGTGTAACAGGTGACGACGGACTTCAGCGGCCCGCGCCCCGCGAGCTTCGCGACCGAAACGCCTTTGTGCCGCGCCTCCAGATCCCAGAGCGCGCAATCGACAGCGTTGCGAGCGGCACCCGCAGGCAGGAGCGTCAACAATTCGTCCCGCCTCGCGCCGGAACGCAATCGCTCGCGGATACTCTCGACCTGCGCGACGACGCTCTCGACGCTCTCGCCGTAGCGGGCGTAGGGCACGCACTCGCCCAGACCTTCGTCCTGGCCCTCGCGGATGCGGACCGTTACCACCACGGCCTCGGTGCGCGAGCCGCGCGATATCGTGAAGCTGCCGGCGATGGGAAAGCGTTCGACCTCGACCGAAATCTCGCGCATCTCAAAGCCTCCCGGTGTCTGGAAATTCGCGCAACAGCCGGTCGATGATCGCCTCGACACCGAAGCGGATCGGATCGGTCGTGGGCAGCCCATGTTCGGCTTCGAGCTTGCCAAGCAGCGCCTTTGCTTCGCCTTCCCCCAGCTTTTCCGTGTTCACCGCGACGCCGATCGGGCGGATGCCGGGATTGGTCAACGCGCCGCAACGTTGCGTGAGGTCAATCACATCGGCAATCGAGGGGAGGGGGTGCTTTACGCCCCGCATGGTGGTGCGGGTCGGTTCATGGCAGACGACATAGGCATCGGGCTGCGAGCCGTGCAGGAGGCCCAACGTCACGCCGGCGAAGGAGGGGTGAAAAAGCGAACCCTGCCCCTCGACAAGATCCCAATGGCCGGGCGCCGCTTCCGGCGATATCCATTCCGCCGCTCCGGAAATGAAATCCGCGACCACGGCATCGATCGCGACGCCGCGCCCGGAAATGAAGACGCCGGTCTGCCCCGTCGCCCGGAAGTCAGCATCAAGGCCACGCGCGCGCATCGCCTTTTCGAGCGCCAGCGCGGTGTATTTCTTGCCGACGGAGCAATCGGTGCCGACGGTCAGCAGTCGGTAGCCGGCGCGTTTTGTTCCCTTGCCGGTCGCGAAGATTTCGGTCGAATGGCGAACATCGGTGAGGCGCGCGCGGTGCTGCTCTGCGGCGGCGCGGATTTCCGGCTTCGATCCGAGCCGTGTGTGCAGCCCTGAGGCGACATCCATCCCAGCTTCGATGGCCGAGACGATGACGCTGGTCCAATGGTCCGGCAGCACCCCCCCCGCATTGGCGACGCCGACGATCAACGTGCGCACGCCTCGCGCGGCAGCTTCCGCGATCGTCATGTCCGGGATGCCGAGATCGGCCTTGCAGCCGGGAAGGCGGAGCTGGCCGAGGCACCAGTCGTGGCGCCAATCGACGATGCCTTGCGCAGTTTTCGCCGCGAGCTGGTCCGGCACGTCGCCGAGGAACATTAGGTAAGGCGCGGTCACGATCATGAGGTCTCTCCTGTCGCAGCAAGTATTTGGCGGGCGAAGCCCGCGCATCCAATGCAAAATTTGCATTGACGGTTTTCGATGCGATCAATCATCCTGCATCGAACGGAGCGAGAGGGAAGGTCATGGAAGTCCGGTGGTTGCAGGATTTTCTCGCGCTGGCGGAATCCGGCAATTTCACGCGCGCGGCAACAGCGCGGAACACCTCACAGGCAGCCTTCAGCCGGCGGATCCAGCAGCTTGAGGCCTGGCTCGGCGCGCCGCTGATCGACCGCTCGATGCTGCCGACCAAGCTGACGCCGGAAGGCGAGCAGTTCCGCGAAACCGCAAGTCGCATCCTAGCCGAGATGCTTGATGCCCGCGCTGCCTGCAAGGGGCCGACGGCGGGTAGCGCGGGCCTCGTCCGCATGGCGGTGCCCTTCGCGCTGGCGACCTCGCGGTTTCCCGTCTGGTGGTCGGAATGGCGCAAGGATCTTCTGGCTTCCTGCTCGATGACAGCCGGCAACATCCACGATCTCGGCATCGGGCTCCTGTCGGGGGCTGTGGAGATCATGTTCTCCTTTCACACCGCGCAGCAGCCGGTTCACCCGGACCCCGACCGCGTGGAGGCAATCGAGATCGAGACCGATTTTCTTCGCCCCTTTGCGAGCCCCGCGCTTGTCGAGCGGGAACGGATCCAGCTTCCGGGCGGCGCGCGCAATCCGGTCCCGCTGCTGAGCTATACGCCGGGCGTCTATTTCTCGCGCCTCGTCGATCTTATTGTCGATAGCGCGGGCGGCATCCCGCATTTCCGGACCGTGATTGAAAGCGACATGTCGGATGTCCTGCGCGACATGGCGATCGCCGGACACGGGATCGCCTGGCTTCCGGAAAGCACGGTCGCCGCCGGCCCCAAGGACGCGCTGGTCCCTATAGGCGGTGCGAAATGGTCGATGCCGCTGTCCGTCATGGCGTTCCGGACCCGCGACAACAGAAATCCGGTTGTCACGCGCCTCTGGTCCCTGATGCAAAGGCAGCACTCGCCCTTGCCGGTCATCCGCCGCGCCGCGCCGACCTTCAACCGGTCGCCCCGCCGCCTGATGTGAGCCAACCGAGCGCGCCGACCAGCGCCGCAAGAAGAACGCAAGCCGCGATCAGGATGCGAAGTGCCCGTCCGATGTCCGCTGGGGCGGCCACGATCCGGCCTTCGGCGTTCAGGAACGGATCGTCGACCCTGTGCGCCGCATATTGGCGTGGTCCGGCAAGCGCGAGGTCGAGCGCGCCCGCCATTGCCGCTTCCGGCCAGCCGGCGTTGGGCGAGCGATGCAAGCTTGCATCGCGCAGCATCACACGGATCGCCTTGAGGGGAGAACCGCCTGCGGCCGGGGCCGCCACAACGAGCAAAAGACCGGCGAGGCGTGCGGGAACGAGATTGACAGCATCGTCGAGCCGGGCCGCTGCCCATCCGAACGCCTCGTGACGCGCACTTCGGTGACCGATCATCGAATCGGCCGTGTTGATCGCCTTGTAGAGCACCAGACCCGGCAGGCCCAGGACTGCGAACCAGAACGCCGGCGCGACAATACCGTCGGAGAAGTTCTCGGCCGCCGACTCGATTGCCGCGCGACAGATCGCGGCTTCGTCGAGGCCCGCCGGATCCCGCCCGACGATCATGGAGACTGCAGAGCGGGCTGCCTCGATCCCGTTCATGCGAAAGGAGGCGAAAACCTCCCGCACATGGCGATAGAGCGAATTCTGCGCAATCAGGACGGAGGCGAAGAGACCGCTTGTCCAAGGGTGACCGGGGAGTGATCGCAGCTTGGCGTCGAGCGCAAGCGCCGCTGCCAAAGAAACCGTCAGGACAGCCCCAAGCGCTATTACGCCCAGCGCCTGCCTGCGGGCTAAGCTGTCCGGCTCGTGGTTGAGCCGGCGGTCCAGCCCGGCGATCATCGCGCCGATCCACGCAACCGGATGCGGCAGGCGTCGCCAGAGAAAGTCGGGATCGCCGATCAGCGCATCGGCAAGGAGGGCGATGAACAGAACGACAAAAGCGTCAGAATGCGCGAGCATCGCGCGGCTTCAGGTTGCGGATCTGGCGGGCGAACGTGCGCATCGCGTCGGCCAGCATTGGCCCGCCGCAAACTGTCAGGCTTTCGGGAATGATGAGCCGCCGCTCGGGCGGGAAAAGATGCTGCAGGGCCGGGTGGAGAAGCATGGCCTCGCCTTGATCCTCCGCAGAAGTCTGGTTCCGCGACAGCAGGACGGCATCCGGCTTGAGACTTACGATGGCTTCGAGGTTGGTGAACCCGCCGAAGCGGAACCCGAGCGACGCTGCGGCATTGGTGAGTCCGGCCTGCGTCAGCAGGTCGGAAACGAGCGATTCCCTCCCCGAAACCCAGGCCCGACGCGACAGGGGGAGAATGGCGAGCCGGGTTGCTGTCGCCGCCGCGCGGAGTTCTTCGAGCGCGGCATCGATCTCGGCAAGCCGTTGGGAAGCCTTAGCGGTATTGCCGGTAATCATGCCAAACCGCGCGATCTGGGTCCGGGCATCCTCGATGGAGAGAACGGTGTCGAACTCTTCCATCGGCATGTTGCGTGCCCTCAGAAAAGCCCGTGTCTCGCGCTTCGAGAACCGCCCGGTGACGACGAGATCCGGGCGCAGGGCGACGATATCCTCGGCCGTGCCGGAGAGAATGGGGAAATGCCGGGCTTTCTCCGCGAAATAGGAGCGTTGGGCGTTGCCGGCGTAGGGGCTGAGCCCCACGATCTGGCCCGGCAGTGCGAGATCGAGCAGCAATTGATCCGTGCACATGTTGTGCGAGATGATCCGTCGGTTCGTCGGCTGTGCACAGACGGACATGGTCACGGCGAGTATCGCGGCGGCGACGGCAGGGACAAGGCTCCGCTTCATGCGAGCCCCCAGGGTGTGATGATCTCCTCGTCTCCCGTCGCATGGCGCAGCACGCTGATGCCGTAGATCACGGCGAAGCGGTCGTCGGTCAGCACGTCGGCGGGGGCACCCTGGGCGACAATCCGGCCCTCGTTCATCAGCACAATGTCATCGGCAAGGCGGCTTGCGAGCGTGAGGTCGTGGGTCACGGCGATCACGAGCGCGCCACGGCGGCTTTCCGCCTTGAGCTCCTGCATTACCGCGATCTGATGGCGTGGGTCGAGCGAGGCTGTCGGCTCGTCCGCGAGAAGAAGAGGCGCACCAACGGCCAGAACACGCGAGAGCATGATGCGCGCCCGCTCTCCGCCAGAGAGGCTGCTTACAGCACGCCCGGCAAGGTGGAGGCTATCGGTGCGCGCCATCGCGCCCTCGACCACGCGCCGGTCCGCATCGGACATCCGCGCCGGATCGGTCACGCCATGCGGATAGCGCCCCAGTGCAACGATCTCGTGGGCGTTGAGCGGCCAATGCACCTGATGACCCTGCGGCAGATAGGCGATGCGTCGCGCGCGCGCCTGGCGGTTCAGCGCGTGGAGTGGCGTTCCCTCGATACGGATGTCACCGCTTGCAGGAATGAGGCCCGCCATGGCCCGCAGCAGCGTCGTCTTTCCGGCACCGTTCGGGCCAAGCAGCGCGACAAGTCGTGCGGTTCTCAAGGCCAGCGAAACCTCATGCAGGATCGGCTTGCCACCGAGATTCACGCTGACACGATCGAGTTCAATCGGGTACGTCATGTGGCGTCCCCCGTGAGGCTGAAGCGCTGACGCAGGATCAGGTAAAGGAAGAACGGCACGCCGATGATCGACGTCAGAACGCCGACCTTGATATCGGTCGTCGCCGGAATGATGCGCACAGCGATGTCCGCCGCGAGCAGAAGGCAGGCGCCGGCGAGCGCCGCAGGAACGAGAAGTCTGGCCGGGTCGTGCCGGACAAGCGGGCGCATGAGATGCGGCGCGACCAGCCCGACAAAGGAAATGGTCCCCGCGACGGCAACCGAGGCGCCGACGCCGAGCGCAACCCCTCCGATCACGATCAGCCGCAACCGGGCGACATTCACGCCAAGGCTCTCGGCGGCTTCCTCGCCCAGCGTCAGGGCACGGAATGCAGGGCGCTTCCACAGCAGCAGCGCGGAGGCGAAAACAATGAACGGCAGCGCCATCGTCACATGGCGCATGCTCCGGTCTTCCAGCGATCCGAGCAGCCAGAAGGCGATTTCGAGCGCGGCGAACGGGTTGGGCGCGAGGTTCATGGCGAGGGCGGTGCCCGCACCGGCCAACGCCGAGATCGCGAGGCCGGAAAGAATGAGCAGCAGCAGCGAGGCATTCCGCCCCGCGACCGCGACAAGCAGGAAGACGGACAGAAATGCGCCGCCGATCGCGGCGAGGGGCAAGCGCCAGCCGAGCGCGTCGCTCCAGCCGAGCGCGAGCATGGAAACGGCAGCGAACGCCGCGCTCTGCGGTGCACCGAACAGCGAGGGGGCAGCGAGCGGGTTGCGCAAAAGGCCCTGCATTGCCGCGCCCGAAAGTCCCAACATCCCACCAATGACAAAGGCGAGGATTGCGCGCGGCAGACGAATCTCCCACACAATAATGCGCCATTCCTCAGGCCCGCGCTGCGCCAATCCGTCGAGAATGGCCCCGATTCCGATCTGGGCCGGACCGATCATCAACGAGGCAAGCATGAGTGCAAGACTCAGCCCGGAGAGCATCCATTCGAGCTTGAAGCCAGCCCTGCCCTTACCTGACAGTGCGGGGGCGGCGGCATCAGTGGAGGGGGGAATCGCTTCGGGATCTCGCTCTGCGCGCGTCCGTCCTGCGCGTTCCGCACTCTTTCGGACAATTGACGCCATGTCGCAAGGGGGGTTCAAATCTGGCCGCACCAAGGAGGCGACGGAGTGAGCGCCGCAGGGCCTTCATTTCTGGCTCGCATCGAACCCTTGGTCGATCGGTTGATCGGGCCTGTGCGCAAACGCCGGCTCATCCATCGCTGGTTCATGCTGCGTCGAGGCATGACGCTGGGGGTGCGCGCGGCGGTGCTGGATGGAGCTGGCCGGGTTTTTCTCGTGCGGCATGCCTACATCGAGGGTTGGCACCTGCCGGGCGGGGGGGTGGAGCGCGGCCAGAGCGCCCGTGCGGCGTTGGAAGCAGAATTGCGCGAGGAGGCCAATATTGAGCTGACG
>DAORNC010000009.1:24695-29909 GCA_035440785.1 Rhabdaerophilum sp.
CAGCGCTGTTCGCGCTCTACCACAACGCCCGCGCCGCGCCGCGTGACCATGTCGCGCTTTATATCGTGCGCGCCTTCGAGCAGCGGGGGGAACGCATGCCCGACCATGAAATTCTGGAAGCGCGCTTTTTTCCGCTGAACGCGTTGCCCGAAGGCGTGACCGAGAGCACCCGGAAGCGACTCGGGGAAATCGCGGGTGTGGCTCCGGTCCCGCCGGAATGGTAGCCAGCCCTATTTGCGGGCGTAATCGTCCTCAAGCCTGATGATGTCGTCTTCGCCAAGGTAAGTGCCCGTCTGGACCTCGATGATTTCGACATTGGCCTGGGTTGGGTTCTCCAGGCGATGCACCGCTCCCAGAGGAATATAAGTCGACTGGTTCGCCTCGAGATCGCGTACGCTGGTGTCGATGGTCACCCGCGCAATGCCGCGGACGACGACCCAATGCTCGGCGCGGAACGCATGCTTCTGCAAGGAGAGCCGTCCGCCCGGATAGACGACGATGCGCTTGACCTGGAAATTTTCCTGCAGTTCCAGCGTCTGATACCAGCCCCAGGGGCGATAGATCCGCGCATGGTTGGTTGCCTGCTCATGGCCCTTTGCGCGCAAGGCCTCGACGACGCCCTTGACCTCGCCGGTGCGAGCCTTGTCGGCGACGAGCACGGCGTCACGGGTCGAGACGACAACGAGATTCTCGACGCCAAGCGTCACCACGAGCTGCGATTCGCTCGATACATAGCTCGAACCTGTCGCGAAGAGTTCGACATTGCCATGCGTGACATTCCCCGCCAGATCGCGCTGGCCGATGTCCCATAGTGCATCCCAGCCGCCGATGTCCGACCATCCGAAATCCGCGGCGATCACGGCCGCGTGGCCGGTTTTTTCCATGACGGCGAAGTCGAAGGAAATCTTGCGTGCGGCCGTGAAAGCGGCTTCGTCCAAAACCGGAACGCCGAGATCCTGGTTCGCGTTCGCGATGGCGGCACGGACGTCGGCAGCACCTTGCGGATCGAAGCGCTCATACTCCGAGATGACTGTTTCAGGGCGGAACAGGAAGTTGCCGGAGTTCCACAAAAGACCGTTAGCGACATAGCGCAACGCGGTCTCCAGATCCGGTTTCTCGACGAAGCGCGCAACGCGATGCGCCTTGCCATCAAGCGCATCGCCCGGCTCGATATAGCCGTAGCCGGTCGCCGGACCGGTCGGGAGGATGCCGAAAGTCACGATCGCTCCATCCACCGCTGCAGGCGCGCCATCGAGGATCGACCGGCGGAAAGCCTCGGGCTTGAGCACCATGTGATCCGCCGCCAGCACCAACGCCAGCGCGCCCGGCGTTTGCTGCGCGACATGCAGCGCCGAGGCCAGGATCGCCGGGCCGGAATCACGCGCGACCGGCTCGAGCAGGATATCTGCGGTCATGTCGATTTCCACGAGCTGCCGCTCGACCATGAACCGATGCGTCTTGTTGGTGACGACCAGTGGTTTGCCGAAGGCAGGTGCATCTTTGAACCGCAGCAACGTTTCCTGAAAAGTCGATTTATCCCCTATGATCGGCGCAAACTGCTTAGGAAAAGCTTCGCGCGAGGCTGGCCAAAGGCGCGTGCCGGAGCCGCCGCACATGATGACGGGACGGATCGGGGGAAGGGAATTGGACATGGGCGACATGGCTCTGAACGCATCACAGGCCCGCATTTCTAACAGCCAAAAGCCTTAAATTTAGTTGTCCGTTTCTGGCTGACGGTGGCCGCACTGGAAGCGCGGCAGAACTTATCCCCGGCGAAGCGGCGCAGCTTAGGATGAGGACAGCGCAGTTCCCTTGCGCAAGGAGTTCCCATGTCTAGCACCGCTCACCTCAACCTGCCCTATCTCGCCGCCGGGCAGGCGCAGAAACATGTCACGCTCAACGAGAGCCTGCGCATGCTCGATGCCCTCGTCCAGCTTTCCGTTGTCTCGCGCGCGACGACCGTGCCGCCTGCCGCTCCGGCGGAGGGTGCGCGCTACCTGTTGCCGCCCTCGCCGACCGGGGATTGGGCTGCGCATGGTGGTGCCGTCGCGGCTTGGCAGGACGGGGGATGGAACTATTTCGAGCCACGGGCCGGTTGGCTGCTCTGGGTTCAGGCGGAAGGACAATTGCTCGTTTTTGACGGGAGTGCCTGGCATGCAACCGGCGGTGGCGAGATGCTCGCCAAGCTCGGGCTCAACACAACAGCAGACACGACCAATCGCTTGGCCCTTGCGTCGCCGGCGTCACTTTTCGGGCACGATGGTGCCGGCCATCAGCTCAAGATCAACAAGGCCTCATCCGGAGACACCGGCACGGTGCTGTTCCAGACCGGTTTTTCCGGCCGTGCCGAGATGGGGTTGGCCGGGAATGACGATTTCAAGATCAAGGTCAGTGCCAACGGCGCAAGCTGGTCGGAGGCTGTTTCGGTCAATGCGGCCAACGCGATGGTCGGGGTCGGGGTGGCGACGGCGCTCGATCGGCTGCACATCAAAGGAAATGCCCGTATCCAGGACGATGGCGCCCGCATCATGTTCTATGACACGGCCGGCTCGACCCGCACGGGCTATTTTCAGGCGCACGCGCCTTCGGGGTTCTATTTCGTCATGGAAGTCAGCCAGCCGATGTATTTCTACACGGCGAACACCCAGCGGATGGTCATCAAACCGGACGGAAAGGTCGGGATCGGGACCAATACCCCGAGCGTCGCGCTTCAGGTTGCGGGCGGTGTGCGCGTCGCGGCTTACACTGTCGCAGCGTTGCCCAGCGCAACGGCGGCGGGCGAGGGCACGATCGTGCATGTCAGCAACGAGGTTGGTGGCAGCGTTCTGGCGTTCTCCGACGGGGGCAACTGGCGGCGCGTCACGGATCGCGCCATCGTGTCTTGAGACCGATCAAACGTGGAGCCGAGGGCGCCATTTTAGGCTTGACCCGGGTGTGGTTCGGGCGAAAAAGGGCTGCGGGCCGGACCAACCGGTAGGGGCAGGACCAGCAGGACAATCGCGCATGACCTTCCGACTTTACACGCCACCGCGTGTCATTGAGGAGCGGGGACAGAACTATTTCATCGCGCCGCACCCTGAGCCGCGCGAGGAGCCGCCGGGGTTGCTCGATATCATCCTGGGCGCGCGTTACTCGCTATTGGGCAACTGGACGCGCGATATGTATCGCTCTGGTGTCGACAGTTTTCCGGTCCTGCGACGCAATATCGTTTTCGCGAACACGCCGGAATCCATCAAATATGTGATGGTGACCCGGCACGATAACTTCGAGCGCAAGAGCCCGCAGATGCGTCGCGCGCTCGAGGTGTTGCTTGGCGACGGACTGTTCATCAGCGAAGGCCAGACCTGGAAAACCCGCCGGCCGCTTGTCGCGGATATCGTCCACAAGAACCGGGTTCCGGCTTTCGGCCGCACCATGGAGGAAACGACGGTTTCCTTCGCGCAGGGCTGGCAAAACTTGGCGCGGCAGGGCACGGAATTCGAGCTGACCGCCGCCATGGCGGAACTGACCGCCGAGATCATCTCGCGCACCGTGTTCGGGCATAATCTCGGTGCCGAGGCGGCGCGGCGGGTGATTGATGGCTTCTCCAGCTATCAGCGCCATATCGACAGTTTCAACCTGCCTTATTTTCTCGGGGCGGACGAAGGCTGGCCGATTCTGCACGGGCCGGCAAAACGTCGCGCGGTGAAGATGGTGCATGGCGTCGTCGAGGATGTGGTCAACGCGCATCTCGCGGGCGGTGGCGAGGAGGGGTCGATGATCGACCTCATGGTCAAGCGCCGCACCCGCAACCCCGAGCTGAAGCTGGATGTGGCCGCGCTGCGCAACGAAGCCGCGACTATTTTCATGGCCGGACATGAAACAACGGCCACCACATTGACCTGGGCGTTCTACCTCATCGCCAACGCGCCGTGGGTCGAGAAAACGATTGTCGATGAAATCGCCGCTGCTTGCGGAGACCGCACGCCGACGATCAACGATCTCGACGCCTTGCCCTGGTGCAAGGCGGTGATCAACGAGACCCTGCGGCTTTATCCGCCGGTACCGCTCTTGCCGCGTCAGGCGCGCGGGGAGGACACCGTTGGCGATATTCCAATCCGCAAGGGCGATCTCGTGATGATCGCGCCTTGGCTGATCCAGCGGGCTGAAGACCTTTGGGACAAGCCGACGCATTTCATGCCCGAGCGTTTCATGGGCGATGTGCGCATCAACCCCTTCGCCTACATTCCCTTCGCGGTCGGGCCGCGCCTGTGCGCGGGTCTGAATTTCGGTCTTTCCGAATCGATCCTGTGCTTCGCGATCCTGATGCAGCGTTTCCGCGTGCGGCCCCGGGCCGGCTATGTCGCCGAACCGGTCTGCCGGCTCACGCTGCGCCCGGCCGGCGGACTGCCCTGCACGCTCATCGAGCGCACCCGCGTTGAAGCCGAAGCGGCATGAGCGAGCAGGAAACCCGCCTGGAGCGAGTGCTTCAGGTTCTCTCGCACAAGCTGATGGGAATCCTGCCCACGGACTGGAGCTCGGCGCTGGGCGCGCGCGTCGTGCGGCAGAACGTGATGGCGAACCGCCCGCGGATCATCGAGAACGCGCGGCGCAATCTTCGGCACCACAAGCCGGATGCGAGCGAGGCCGAGATCGAGGCGATGATCGGCGAGTTCCTCGATGGCGTCGGTCGACTGATGGCCGAATTCGCGGTCATGCACAGGTTTGTCCCTGAAGGCAGACTTGAAGCGCGGGGTTTGGATGCGTTCAAGGAGATCGCCGGCACCCGGCCGGTCATCGCCTTCGGGCTTCATACCGGCAACTGGGAGACCTTCGGGCCGATGTTCCAGGCCAGCGGCATCCCCCTGGCATCATTCTACGCGCCGCCGTCAAACCGCTTCGAACGCAAGATTGCCGAAAACTCGCGCGCGCGCTTCGGTGTCGAACTCCTCAGCCCCGATGCGCGCGGCGCGCGCGACGGTTTGCGCCTGTTGCGACAGAACCGCGTTGTGATGATCTTCCCTGATGAAGCGCGCGACGGTGTCGTGATGGGTCCGCTGTTCGGGCGCCCGCCCCATGATCGCGGCAACCTCGCGGTAGCGGCGCGACTCGCGCGGCACTCGGGGGCGGATTTCGTGATCTGCCACAGCCGCCGCACCGCGCCCTGCCGGCACGTGGCGTTGAGGCGGAAGTTGATGAAACCGGGGCCCGCCACGTCCACCGCCTCGATGTGCT
>DAORNC010000009.1:29919-32625 GCA_035440785.1 Rhabdaerophilum sp.
GGATCTCCTGGCCGATATCACCTTTCTCAATGCCCGGATCGAGCCGGTGGTTCTGGAGAATATCCCGCGCTGGTATTTTCTAGACGACGCCATTCTCCCGCTGGAGAGGAAGGGCGAGGCGATCGCTGAGGACGGTCTCGAATGATCCCGCAATCCGGCAAGGCCGCCGAGAGTATCCAGGCGTTTTTCTTCAACCTGATCCGGTTCCTGCCCACCGAATGGGCTTCGGCGATCGGATCATACGGAATCCGCAAGAACGCCTGGTCGAGCCGCCCCGAAACCATCGAGGGTGCCCGGCGCAATCTGCGCATCCATAGACCCGAGGCGAGTGACGCCGAGATCGATGCTATGGTCGATGAATTTCTCGACGGCGTCGGGCGCGTGGCTGCCGAATTCGCGGTGATCCAGCGGTTTCTCGACGAGGGCCGCGTGGAGGCGACAGGGCTGGATGCCTTCAAGTCGGTGTCGGCCGAAAAGCCGATGATCGCGCTTTGCGTTCATACGGGTAACTGGGAGGTTTTCGCCCCGGTCTGCCAGCGGGCGGGCATCAAGCTTAACTCGATCATCGCCCCACCTGAAAACGGCTTCGAGCGCATGGTGATCGACAAAGTGCGCCGAGCTTTCGGTGTCAATCCCATCCTGCCGGATCTCGGCGGCATCCGCGAGGCGATGCGGGTGCTGCGTGCGGGAGGGGTGGTGTCAATGTTTCCCGACGAGGCCCGCAACGGGCGTTCAATGGGGCCGCTGTTCGGGCGGGCACCGCATGATCAGGGCAATCTCGCGATTGCCGCGAAACTCGCTCGCAAGACCGGCGCGGCGCTCGCTGTCGGCCATTGCCGGCGTGTCGGCGCGTGTCGGTTTGTCCTCACGGTCGAAGCGCCCTTCGAGATGCCCGAGCGCGAGGCTCCCGATCTTCTCGCCGATGTCGCCTTCCTCAACGGGCATATCGAGCCGATCATCCAGCGCAATATTCCCAGATGGTATTTTCTCGATGATTCGATCTCGTGAGGCGCAAGCCGGGACCTATCCATTCGAAAAACCGGCTACCGTTGCGAAATTACCGCAAGCCCGGCAGCCGCGCTGAATGGTGACAACCCTGCACAATATCAGGAAAATTCTTCCCGATGGACGCAAATGAGTAGAACAATTTAAGGTTCTGGCCGCAAACCTGAGGCCGAGCCGGGCGCTTTCATTTCGTTGAGCGGCCATGTAGAAGAGCGCGTATCGAAACCGCTGGTCACACTGGATGGGTTTGAGTTTGCTGCGTCGTGTCTCACTCGGATTGCTGCTGGGGATTTCCCTCGCCGGCTGCGGCGCGTTGCCGTCCGCCGGTCCGACATCCGTGGAGATTTCGAGCGGCGCCGAGAATAACGGCGAGTTCCGTTATCTGCTGCGCGACATCGACGAGCCGACGGTCAACCTCCTGCTGGCGATGCGCCCGGTGAGTCTGCAGGGCAGTTTCGGCGCCCGGCGCCCGGCACCGACGCAGCGAATTGCGGTGGGTGACACCCTCGTCATCACCATCTGGGAAGCGGCGAGCGGCGGTCTTTTTTCCGCGCCGGTGCTCGATCGCACCTCGACGGGTGCGCGTTCAGCGATGATTCCCGAGCAGGTCGTCGCGCGGGATAGTTCGATCACTGTTCCTTACGCGGGCCGCATCTCGGTCGCGGGGCTGACACCGCCAGAGGTCGAGCGCAAAATCGTTTCGTTGCTGGCGGGCAAGGCCATCGAGCCTCAGGTTCTAGTCACCATCAGCAAGTCCATCGGCAATTCCGCCACCGTGATCGGCGAGGTCACGGCGGGCGCCCGCGTGCCGCTGTCGGTGCGGGGTGACCGCATTCTCGATGTCCTGGCGGCCGCGGGAGGGGTCAAGGCTCCTGTCCATGAAGCTTTCGTGACGCTTCAGCGCGGCGGGCGGAGCGAAACCGTTCCGTTCAGCACCCTCATCAATCGACCGGTCGAAAATATCTATGTGATGCCGAGCGACGTCATCACCGTTGTGCGCACACCGCAGACCTATTCGATCTTCGGCGCGACCGGGCGGAACATGGTCATTCCGTTCGATGCTGCCGGCCTCACCCTCGAGCAGGCGTTGGCGAAGGCGGGTGGCCTTGTTGATATGCGTTCTGATCCCTACGGCGTGTTCCTGCTTCGCTTTGAGGATATTGCACTCGCCCGCAAGCTTGATCCCAGCTATAAATTTGACGGCAAGGGCGTTCAGGTGCCGGTTATCTACCGCCTGAACCTGCGCGATGCGAACGGTTATTTCCTCGCGCAGCGTGTCCAGATCCGCAATCGTGACGTGATCTATGTTGCCAACGCGCCGCTGACCGAGATGCAAAAGGCGCTGTCGCTGTTCGCTACAATCGTCCAGCCGGTCTCGATGGGCGCCTCGACTGTTTCGTCCGGTATGGCGCTCGGCGTATTTTGACCCTCGTCTCGCGGGGATTTCGGCGCCGGGTTACCGTTTCCATAGCGACGTTTTATTGCACGGCTTTATATCCTGGGCGGCGACCGGTGTCCGGAAGCCGACGTGCCCAAATCGAGGCTGAGGTCGATGTTTCTTCAAGGTGGAATAAACCACTACGGACTAACGTTTCGCCTTATCCTCAAATTTCTCACCCGAAAGGCTGTGTGGGTCCGCCCTTGGGGGCTGGTGGACATCGAGCAGCTTTTTCGCCTTGCCGAAGGGGCTGCACTCTTTGA
>DAORNC010000009.1:32639-34386 GCA_035440785.1 Rhabdaerophilum sp.
AGTCCGGCTCGTGAAAACCAGCCAGGTTGCGACCGATCTTGTCACGCTTGAAAAGGATAAGTTCGCGTTCCTGAGAGGCCTGGTGGCGCTCAGCGAATATCAGGTTGAGGATGCCATTGCGGAATTGACGCATCATGCGCAGCGGAATAACAGGCGGCCATCCGCCGTGACGGCTGATCTTCTGCGTCGCCGTCTCCTGTTGCAGGCTGACGGTATTGCGGATTATCAGCGGCTCATGAGCTGGGAAATCCAGCCGGCGAATGCGGAAGAGCACGTCATGACCACGCTGGTCGTCTCCGATTACCCGCTCGAGCGGGTGCTGCCAAACCTCGATTTTCTGGGTGAGAAAGAATCCGCCACCATCATCACGGCGTCCATGGGGTCGGTTCCTCCGGTCGATACCCCGCAGCGCCGGTTCGTCATGCCCAGCGTCTTCGTCTGGCATTCCAACAAGGGCCGCGAGCAACACCGCGCCCTGGAGGCCTTTGCCGGCGAGATTGCCCGCCACCTCTGCAGACACCACCGCGAGTTTGCCAATGTCGCCTGCGCTGCCAAATTTCATATCCTCGACAGCTACCTGTACAAGTGGCTGGTGCTCGACAACCTGGCTGAGGTTCTCGCCGGTCAGGTTTTCGACCGGATCGTGGTGGTGACCGGCGACGAGCGGTTCTATTTTCTGGTGGGTGCCGCCGCCCGTCATCTGGGAGCCACCTGCAAGGTTCAGCCCGCCTGGACCACGATTCCCGTTCTCCTGCGCAACCCCTTGGTCGCGCTTTGGCCGGAGCGGGCATCTGCCCAGATCCTGCGCGGCTGGCATCTCGCCCAGCGGGCGCTGGATGCCTTCCGCGCGCGTCCGGCACTGCCGGCCTTTGAGCGACGCTCGCCGACAATTCCCCCGAACCCCGCGATCATCGGCTGGAACCTTCGTGACCGGAACTATGTGAAAGGGCTTGAGCGGCTGCTCGACAGCACGCTCGCCCGCCGACCTGTCGTGTTGATCGTCGATTCGGATACCGACGAGAACGTCGCGGCGTTGCGCGAGGCGGTCGTAGACCGGATCAGGACGAGCGGACATCCATTGGAGATCATCCGCCTGTCGACACTCCACGCACGGGTCCGCGAGGAGGGGCAGGGCGCTTCGCTCGCCATTGCGGAAATCATTGCCGATAAGGCCAACGCCTTTGCCAGCGAAAGCGATCTCGCGCGCCTGATGCGTCGACATGATATTGCGGTGAACTTGCCGGAGAACATCCATTTCAGAGTCATCGTGGAGGTTGCCGCGTTGGTGCGCTCGATCATGGCCACCACCCGCCCGGCCTACGCGATTCTGGCCTCGGGGCGTGCCAGTGTGTTCGCGGCGATTGCCGAAATCCTGGCAACAGAGAACATCCCGTCGATGGATGCGCATATCTATCTAGTCGGCAATCACGCGCGGCAGATCGCGCCCCCCTGCTCGCATTTCGGTGTCATCGATGACCAGCAGGAAGCGCTGATCTGCAAGACATGGAACGCCGCCCCCGAGCGCATCCTGCGGATTGGCTATTTCTGGCGCGTGACAGGGGATGGACAACCTGAAACGGCGCTCCCACCCCCGCCGGAGCCGGCCCGCGCCCCGACCGTTCTGATCTGCACCCAGCCAGGGGATCCGGAAATGGTTCGCTCCTTTATCGCCGATGTGCTCGACTGTCTGGTCGAGATGGAGGATGTGACCGCCATCATCAAACCGCACCCGGTCGAGCAGGGCAGC
>DAORNC010000009.1:34396-36724 GCA_035440785.1 Rhabdaerophilum sp.
GATCATTATGACGAGGCGATCGAGGCGCGGGGACT
The DNA here is from genome assembly GCA_035440785.1 of Rhabdaerophilum sp. GTDB lineage: Bacteria > Pseudomonadota > Alphaproteobacteria > Rhizobiales > Beijerinckiaceae > Rhabdaerophilum. Next base: position 34,432 of record DAORNC010000009.1, read on the forward strand.
GGGCAAGCGCGTCCGGCGCGATGCAGGGCGGCACGCCGTCGTGGATTACCTCAAGACCAGCCAACTCGTGCTCACACGGACCAGCAATGCCGGCATCGAGGCTGCGTTGCAGCTCAAACCGGTGATCCGCTATATCGAATACGACCGTTACGATCCGGGCGTACAGTCGAGTGTCGAATACGCCGAGACCGTGACGGAGCGCGCGGGCCTTCCCGAGGCGTTGCGCGCATTGCTGCGAGATGTGGAGGCTATGCGGCGGCTCTACGACCGGCAGATGCTCTATCTTCGCGAGAATCCGGCGCAGGCGGCGATTGACGGCGCTGAGCGGATGGTGAGCTATCTCGAGGCGCTGGGGGGCAACATGGAGCGGCAGGGGCAAAGCGGGGCAAGGGCACCATGACAGGCTCGAAACGTCACATCTGCGTGGTGACCGGCGGCAGGGCCGAATACGGACTTCTGCGCTGGCTCATCAAGGACATGCGCGAGGATCCCGAGCTCAGGTGTTCGGTGATCGCGACAGGCGCCCATCTCGTCCCGGAGGCGGGGCTGACCTACCGCGAGATCGAAGCGGACGGGATCACCGTCGATCTCAAGGTTGAAATCCAGCTCGCGTCAGACACCCATGCCGGCATGGCGAAATCCACCGGGCTCGCCGTGCTCTCCTTCACCGATGCGCTGATGGCTCTCAAGCCGGATATCGTGGTGGTTTTGGGGGATCGCTACGAAATCTGCGCCGTGGCGCTGGCCGCCTTCCTCCTCGATATCCCGGTCGCGCATCTCTACGGTGGCGAGAAGACCGAAGGGGCAATGGATGACGCCCTGCGCCATGCGATCACCAAGTTCTCGCGGTTTCATTTCACGGCTTCCGAACCCTATTGCCGACGGGTGATCCAGTTGGGTGAAGCGCCGGAAACCGTCTTCAATGTTGGAGCCCCCGGCCTCGATAATCTGCATCGCTTGCCCCTGCTCGATCGGGCCGAAACCCTCGCGCGGCTGGGGCTGCAACCGGACAGCCGCTTCGTGCTGGTCACCTATCACCCGGTCACCGCCGGGGAGGGCGAATCGCAGGCCGGAATGGCCGCCTTGCTCGAAGCTCTGGACGAGCTTGAGGGGCTCGATATCGTCATGACGCGGCCCAATCTCGATGCAGGCGCCCGCGCCCTTTCTGCAATGGCCGATGATTTTGCGGCCCGCCACACCGGCAGGGTGGTCCTCGCCACTTCGCTGGGGCAGGTGCTTTATCTCAGCGCGATGCGGGCATGCGAGGCCGTGATCGGCAATTCCTCGTCGGGTATTGTTGAAGCGCCGGCGTTGCAAAAACCGACGGTCGACATCGGCACCCGTCAAAAGGGGCGGCTCAAGGCAACCTCGATCATCGAATGCAACCCGACGAAGCCGGAGATAGCGACAGCCATCGCCAGGGCGCTTTCCCCGGAATTCCGCGCCGGACTCGCCGATGTCGAGCTGCTTTACGGCGATCTCGACGCCTCGCGGACGATCCACCGCATTCTCAAATCGGTGCCGATCGAGACCGGGCGGGCGAAGGTATTCCACGACCTGTAGCGATGCCTCATGCGAGGTTATTCAACCTTGCGGGAGGGTACGAAAGATGCCAATCAAACCCCGGCAGAGGCACCCTTTGCGTGAGCGCAGCGATGCAAGACGCTGCAACCACATCGATCCCGAGGGCGCGCGCCGGCGCGCCGCACGGGCTGTATGGAGACGGAACAGACATGGCACGCAAAGCGCTCGTAACCGGAGCAGATGGCTTCATCGGTTCTCACCTGACAGAACATCTGGTTCGTCAGGGCTGGGACGTGCGCGCCTTCGTCTATTACAATTCGTTCAATTCCTGGGGCTGGCTCGATACCTCGTCGGCGGAAATTCGCCAGTCGCTTGATGTTTTCGCCGGTGATGTGCGTGATCCCTTCGGCGTGAAGGAGGCCATGAAAGGCTGCGACGTGGTATTCCATCTCGCGGCGCTGATCGGCATCCCCTATTCCTACCATTCGCCCCAGGCCTACGTCGAAACCAACATATCGGGCACGCTCAACATCCTGCAGGCCGGGCGCGAGCTGGGCGTCGAGCGCGTGATCCAGACCTCGACCAGCGAAGTCTACGGCACGGCAATGTTCGTGCCGATCACGGAGGAGCATCCGCTTCAGGCACAATCGCCCTATTCCGCGACCAAGATCGGCGCCGACGCGATCGCGCTTTCGTTCAACAAGGCGTTCGGGATGAATGTCGGCATCTGCCGGCCGTTCAACACCTACGGCCCGCGCCAGTCGGCCCG
>DAORNC010000009.1:36765-37837 GCA_035440785.1 Rhabdaerophilum sp.
ATCGCCGCCGGCCAGCGCCGGATCCGCCTCGGGGCCATCTCGCCGACGCGCGACTTCAATTATGTGGAGGATACCGCCCGTGGCTTTGCAGCGATGGCGGACGGCGACATCGCCGGCAAGACCTTCAATTTCGGCTCCGGTTACGAGATTTCGGTCGGCGATACCGCGCATATGATCGCCCGGGTCATGGGTTGCGAGATCGAGGTCGAGACCGACGAGGCGCGCATCCGCCCGGCCGACAGCGAGGTCGAGCGCCTCAATGCGGACAACACGAAGGCCCGCGAGCAACTCGGCTGGAAGCAGCTCTACGGTGACCTCGCCGGTCTGGAGCGCGGCATCGGCAAAACAGCGGAATGGTTCTCGAACCCCGCCAACCTTGCCCGTTACAAGGCAGATCAATACAACATCTAAGTCCGAGTTGCGCCCTGTTGGCGCGCCGGGCTTCCAGGATATCGGCATGCATCCGCTCACGCTCCGTCTCAACGCCTTCCTACGCGATGACCTTCGTCAGGAGGGGCGCGTTGCCCTCCACGAACCGCTTTTTGATGGGCGCGAGTGGGAATACGTCAAGGAATGCCTCGATACCGGCTGGGTCTCGACGGTTGGCGCCTTCGTAACACGCTTCGAGAAGGATTTTGCGGCCTTCACCGGCGCGAAACACGCAATCGTCGCGGTCAATGGCACCGCCGCGCTGCATATGGCACTTTACGGCGCGGGGGTGCGCCCCGGTGACCTCGTGATCTGCCCGACCCTGACTTTCGTTGCCACCGCGAATGCCATCGCCCATTGCGGAGCGACGCCGCTCTTCATTGATTCCGACCCGGAAACGCTCGGCTTGTCCGTTCCGGCGCTGCGCGAGACGCTCACCCGCCTCAAGCCGGGCGCGGATGGGCCAACGCTCGACGGGCGGCGGGTCGGCGCCTGCGTACCGGTGCATATCTTCGGCCATGCCGCTGATATCGAGGAGATCGCAGCGCTCTGCTCGGCGCATGGGATCACCATGATCGAGGATGCCACCGAAGGGCTCGGCGCGAACAAGGGCGGCGTGGCGCTGGGACGGTTCGGGTTGAGC
>DAORNC010000009.1:37867-38729 GCA_035440785.1 Rhabdaerophilum sp.
ACGGCAACAAGATCATCACCACCGGTGGCGGCGGCATGATCGTGACCGACGATGACGCGCAGGCCGAACGGCTCAAGCATCTGACCACCACCGCCCGCGTGAAGGATGGCTGGAACTTCACTCATGACGAGGTGGGCTGGAACTATCGGTTGCCCAACATCAATGCCGCGATCGGGTGTGCCCAGCTGGAAAGCCTGCCCGGTTATGTGACAGCCAAGCGCGCGCTGGCCGCGCGCTACGCGCGGGATCTTGCCGGGATGCAAGGTGTCCGGTTTTTCAACGAACGCGCCGGAACACACGCCAACTTCTGGCTCAATGCCGTGCTGCTCGATGACCGCGAGACCCGAGACCGCGTGCTGGAGGAAACCAACGCTGCTGGCATCGAGACGCGGCCCTGCTGGCGGCTGATGCACAGGCTCAAGCCCTATGAGGCCGCCCCGCGCGCCGGTTCGCTGGCGGGGGCCGAATGGATTGAGGATCGGCTCGTCAATCTACCATCCTCGGTCAAGCTGGGGCAGGGCGTCCTCGCGGCGCGGTAGAGGCGGGGGGCGGTGCCGATGTCCTCTTCGCGAGAGAGCTTTGCCCGTCTACGTCAGGCCCTCGATGATCCCGGAAACGCGCTTGTCGCGGGCGACGGAAATGCCCGGGCGATGCCGGGGCTGGCGCGCTTCTTCGGACGTGAAGCCCTTGATCCAGATATCGCATCGGGGCGAGCGGGGTGGCGTCTGTGCGGTGCGCACTCGATGTCGGATGGTGTCATCCACATCGAACCGGGCTTGCTGCCACAGGTGCCGGATTTCGCCGGCAACCGCACGTTCCTCGCCGATATCATGCTCGATGATATCGGATTGCGGCGTGACGC
>DAORNC010000009.1:38741-39949 GCA_035440785.1 Rhabdaerophilum sp.
TCGAGCGCAACGCCATCGAAGCCGCGCAGGCCGGGCCACCCTCGCAGGCGGCCCAAGCAGCCCTTGCCGTGCTCCGTCGTGCTCCGGCGATGCCGGCTCTTTTGTCATTCGGTGCCGAGCTCAACCGTGCAAGAGTGCTGGTGATCGACCAGCACGGCGCGGACGATTCAATCGCCTTGGCTGGCGCTACATCATCCGCTTTCACGCGCATGCTCGCCGCCGCGCGAAGCGAGAACCCCGAGCACGAGATCTGGCTGCTGCCCGCGAATGCGGGAGCACAGGCCGGCCTTCTTTATTCAGAAGCCGTTCGTGCCGGCGTGCGCGTGTTGCCTTTCCGCCCCGATCCGGTCGAAACCGCACGGTTGTTCGACATCGCCTACACGGTCTCCGACGCCTATGGCTGGGACCTTCTCGTGCAGGGAATGTCTGTGCGGTGTTTTGCGCTGCCATTCTATGCTGGCTGGGGGCTGACTAGAGACGATAGGCCCCATACGCGGCGTGCAGCGGCAAAGGTCGAGGTCGGACATCTGGTCGATGCGGGTCTGGTGCAGGCGGGTTCCTTTATCAATCCCTTGACCGGGGTGCGTGTGACGCTGAACGAATGCCTTGAGCTGGGACGCGATGTCGCGCGGCAGCGGCGTGCGAATGCAGGACTCGGCGTTTTTCATCATATCCAGGGCTGGAAGCGCGGCACGATCGCGGCCATGTTCGTCCCGGATCACCCGGCACCGCGCTTCCATCATGGGATTGAGGCGAGTGTCGCGACGGCAGCCCATCTCAAGCGCCCGCTGGTCGGCTGGTCGTCCAGTATTTCCCCGGCGCTGGTGGCGAAAGCGGAGGCGGCCAGGGTGCCGATTGTCCGCATGGAGGACGGGTTCATTCGCTCCGTCGGGCTCGGAGCTGCGGGATATCAGCCCCTTTCGCTGGTCATCGACGATATCGGCATCTACTACGACTGCAACCGGCCGAGCCGGCTAGAGAAGATCCTGTCCGAAGCGCATTTCGATGACGCACTGCGCGCACGTGCTCGTTCGCTGGTCGACAAACTCGTCGATGCCCAGATTACGAAATACAATCTCGACGAACCGCAAGCGGCTCTGGGTATTCCAGCAGGTCGGCGCGTCATCTTCGTGCCGGGGCAGGTCGAGGACGATGCGTCAATCCTGCTTGGCGGCGGCGGGATGACGGCCGAGCGTCAGCTGGCGCTC
>DAORNC010000010.1:0-223 GCA_035440785.1 Rhabdaerophilum sp.
CAGATGTTCGGCGCCATAGATCTCCGGCGTCTCGGAGAGGATCGCCGTGCCGCCGTGCGCGACCAGAATATCCGCTGCCGCGCCAAGTGCGGGGTTGGCGGTGATGCCGGAATAGCCGTCCGAGCCGCCGCATTGCAGCGCGAGCATCAGTTCCGAGGCAGGCTGGGTGGTGCGGGTCGCCTTGTTGGCGACGGGGAGCATCTCGCGGATCGCCTCGGCGCCG
>DAORNC010000010.1:454-2066 GCA_035440785.1 Rhabdaerophilum sp.
CAGCCACCGCCATGCACGAGTGGGATGACGCCATCGACATGCGGATACTCGCGCAGCAGACCCGACTGCTCGATCTCCTTGGCGATGAAGGTCGCGACCGAGGCCGAGCAGTTCACGCTCGTCAGGATGCCGATGTAGTTGCGCGTGCCGACCTTGCCGTTCGCGCGCTTGTAACCCTCGAAGGTCGCGGGAATGGGCACCATGTCCGTCGGTCGGTAATCCTGCCCGAAAGCGTAATCGCGGGCGAAATCCTTCATCACGACATTATGTTCGTGCAGCCATGTGCCTGGCGCGATGTCCGTGGTCGCGAAGCCGATGATCTGGCCGAACTTGAGGATCGGTTCGCCACCGGTAATGGCGCGCGCCGCGATCTTGTGGCCGCGGGGAACGCGGGCGCCCGCCACGATTCCTTCCGGCAGCATGGTGCCGGGCTCTATCGTTTCGAGCGCGACGAGAAGGTTATCGCTGACGTGCAGGCGCAAGGTGCGGGCGAGAGGCATCGAAGGCTCCAGGAACAGGCTGATTTCAGAATTGGTCTTACCAATTCCAGCATGGCGGCAAGTCGGACCCGGTGCAAGCGGGCGGCCTAGTTCGCGGCTTGGAATTCGTAGCGGCGTGCCTGCGCTTCGCGGGCGATGAAATCCACCACGGCACGGATGCGGCCGAGCGCGCGGACATCCTCGTGGATCACAAGCCAATAGGTGCGGTGGGCGCGCCGTTCGGGCAGGACTGCCTCGACCTCGGGCATGCCGGCGGCGATGAAATGGTGCAGGACGCCAAGCCCGACACCGCTCCGAACGGCTTCGCACTGGCCGACCGCGCTCGCGCATTCGAAGCTGGTCGAGTGACCGTCGAACAGGTCCTCGATGTAGTTCAGCGCCGAGGAGAAGGCGTAGGTGTCGACATAGCCGATCAGGCGATGGCGAGCGAGATCGGCGGTGGTTTGTGGCCGACCGGCGCGGTCGAGGTAGGATTTCGCACCGAAGATACCGAGCGTGTAATCGGTCAGCTTGCGGGAGACGACGCGGCCGGCCTCCGGCTCGTCGAGCGTGATCGCCATATCGACTTCGCGGCGGGCGAGACTGACCGTCAGCGGCATCGGCACGAGCTGGATGTCGATGCCAGGATGCCGCTCGAGGAGAGCACGCATCGCCGGGACGAGGAAATAGGTCGTCAGCCCATCCGGCGCGCCGATGCGCACGGGGCCGGCGAGCTGTACATCCTGCTGACGCAGATCCGCCTCGGCCTGAAGCATCTCGCTTTCCATGCGCTCGGCATGGACAAGCAGCTGGCGACCGGCCTCGGTGAGATTGACCCCGGTGGTCGAGCGTTCGAACAGAGTGGTCTGGAACGAGGCCTCGAGGGCCGTGATGCGCCGCGCCACGGTGGCCTGATTGACGCGCAGCGAACGCGAGGCGCCGAGAAATTGACCCTGACGCGCGACGGCGAGGAAAGCACGGATGTTGTCCCAATCCATAATTACGAAAATCGCAGAACAGGAGCGCGATATCAAGGATTGAGTCGCGTTTTTTAATATGAGATGAGCCGGGAAAGGCGCGAAATGCGTCCAATTTCACGCAAACTGGAGGATGCGGGCATGATCACTTACGGA
>DAORNC010000010.1:2129-6865 GCA_035440785.1 Rhabdaerophilum sp.
TCCAGCCGATGGACGGCTCGGTCCGGGGCAAAGTCGCGCTTGCATCCAGGGCCGAACTCGATGCGGCGGTCGAGAATGCCAAGGCAGCGCAGCCGGCCTGGGCGGCGGTGAACCCGCAGCGCCGCGCGCGCGTCCTTCAGAAATTTCTCGATCTCATCGCACGCGATGTCGACAAGCTCGCCGATATCCTCGCCCGTGAGCATGGCAAGACCATTCCCGATGCGAAAGGCGATATCCAGCGCGGGGTTGAGGTCGTCGAGGTCTGCCTCGGTGCGCCGCATATGCTCAAGGGTGAATACACCGATGCCGCAGGCCCCGGCATCGACATCTATTCCATGCGCCAGCCGCTCGGAGTTGCCGCCGGGATCACCCCGTTCAACTTCCCGGCGATGATTCCGCTCTGGAAGCTCGCCCCGGCGATCGCTTGCGGCAACGCCTTCATCCTCAAGCCGTCCGAGCGTGATCCGGGCGTGCCGATGATGCTGGCCGAACTCGCGCTTGAAGCAGGCCTTCCGGCTGGCATTCTCAATGTCGTCAATGGCGACAAGGAATCGGTCGACGCGATCCTCGACAACCACGACATTCAGGCCGTGGGCTTCGTCGGCTCAACCCCGATTGCCGAGTATATCTATTCGCGCGGCTGCGCCAACGGCAAGCGCGTGCAGTGCTTCGGCGGTGCCAAGAACCACATGATTATCATGCCGGATGCCGACATGGATCAGGCGGTCGACGCTCTCATCGGCGCCGGTTACGGCGCGGCGGGCGAGCGCTGCATGGCGATCTCGGTTGCGGTTCCGGTCGGCGAGAAGACCGCGAACGAACTCGTCAAGCGCCTTATCCCGCGCGTTGAATCGCTCAAGGTCGGCCCCTCGACCGATGGCACGGCGGATTTCGGTCCGCTCGTCACCAAGGCTCATCTGGAGAAGGTCAAGGGCTACGTCGATCTCGGTGTCACGGAGGGCGCCAAGCTTGTTGTCGATGGCCGCGGCTTCAAGATGCAGGGCTACGAGAACGGCTTCTACATGGGCGGCTGTCTGTTCGACAACGTCACCCCGGACATGCGCATTTACAAGGAAGAGATCTTCGGCCCGGTGCTCTCGGTTGTCCGCACCAAGGAATATGCCGAAGCGCTCAAGCTTGTGAACGACCATGAATACGGCAACGGCACCGCGATCTTCACCCGCGACGGCGATGCCGCGCGCGATTTCGCCTCGAAGGTCAATGTCGGCATGGTTGGCGTCAACGTGCCGATCCCGGTTCCGCTCGCCTACTACACCTTCGGCGGCTGGAAGCGCTCGGCCTTCGGCGATCTCAACCAGCACGGGCCGGATGCGTTCCGCTTCTACACCAAGACGAAGACCGTCACCTCGCGCTGGCCATCGGGCATCAAGGATGGCGCGAGCTTCGTCATCCCGACGATGAACTGATCCCGTTCATCATCTTGTGATGAGACATCTTCGGGAACCATGCCATGCTGTCATGGCATGGTTCTTTTTCGTCTGATTGCTACCCTCGTATTTGGCCTGCTCGCCGGCAGCGCGTTTGCGTGCTCCCGCGAGGGGGATTGCGTGGTCGCCGGCGGCTTCTACCGCGTTTTCGTTCCCGAAGGGTTGAAGGAGGGCGAGCAGCGCCCTGCGATTCTCTATTTCCACGGCTATCGCGAGAGCGCGGCAGATATCCTCGCACGGGAGGACATCCGCGCGCTTGTGGTGCGGGAACGTGCGGTCCTCATCGTGCCGCAAGGGGAGGGCAATACCTGGTCGCACCCCGGCTCGCCGGCCCGCCTGCGCGATGAATTCGCATTCAGCGAGGCGGTGATGCGCGACGTACTTGCGCGCATACCCATCGATCCGGGGCGCGTACTCGTCGCGGGCTTCAGCCAGGGTGCAGCGATGGTCTGGAACCTGCGCTGCCATCAGGCTGAAAGGTTCGCCGCGTTTCTTGCGATCGCCGGCACGTTCTGGTTGCCGCAACCGGATCACTGTGCTGGACCACTTCGTCCGTTGATGCAGATTCACGGCCTCTCCGATCGCACGGTGCCGCTGTCAGGCCGGGCGATCCGGGGCGGTGCCTTTCATCAAGGCGACGTGCTGCGTGCGGTCGGCATGTTGCGCGAGGCCGGGCATTGCCGGGCTGCCGGAATCCGCGCCGTCACGGAAGGGGCGCTGACCTGCGAGCGGATGGACGATTGTGGGAAGGGCGGGGAAGTCGCATTCTGCCTTCATACCGGCGGCCACGATTTCGACCCCGGATGGCTCGGGCTTGGCCTGCGATTCCTGGAGCGCTCGGTGGGTAACGCGGCACCTGAACGCTGACCCACTTTCAAGGATTTCCGTTTCGTGCTAAATATAAACAAATAGTTTCCGGGCCTTGCTCCCGGTTTGGGAGATGGTCCACCAAAGCGCGGGGCCTTGATGGCGATTGAAAAACTTCGGTTGAAACCGGGTTACCGGTTTTTGCGCGCGAAATTGGTTCCGATTCTTGGTTGTTTCCTGCTTTCCGCGAGTTTCAACGCTTCGGCGATGGAAAAGCGCTGCGCCAAGGCTGCGAGTGTCGCGGGTGATGTGAAGTCCCTTCCCAATCTGCACACCAAGATCGCGGAAGGCGGGAGCATCAAGGTCGTTGCCTTCGGCTCATCTTCCACCGAAGGGACCGGCCATCTTCCGAAGAGCGAGATCTTCGCTTCGGTTTTCGGACGCGAGCTGTCGAAGGAACTGCTGACTCCCGTCGAGGTTATCAACAAGGGCAAGGGCGGCGATACCATTCCCAAGATGGTAGCGCGCATGGAGCGCGACGTTCTCGCACAGAAGCCCGATCTCGTCGTCTGGCAACTCGGCGTCAACGATGTACTCCAGATGGAGGGCGTCGAGGGAGCCATCAGCCAGATGAAAGCGGCGATCGACACGCTCCGCGCGCACGGCTTGCCGGTGGTGCTGGTCGACCTCCAGGTTGCGCCGATGGTCGACCGTGACAAGGATACGCCCGTCATGCAGGCTGCGATCGAAAAGGAGGGTGCACGCCCCGGCGTGCTGCATTTCCATCGGCAGGCCCTTATGCGCCGGATGATCGAGACCGGCGATTCGACGATGGATGATCTCGTGCTCAAGGACGGCCTGCACATGAGCCAGCTCGGCCATCTTTGCACCGGGCAGGCACTCGCGCAGCAGGTCGCCAAGGCGAGCTTGGAGACGCGGGTTTCGCGGCGCTGAGCCTCACCCCTCGCGCGCGAAGCCGGTGTAGCGCGCATATTCCTCCTCGAACCAGCGGATACGCTGCTCCTGTGCAGCGAGAATTGGTTCGCTTTTCACCTGGGCGACCGTTTTTTGCAGATTTTCGCAGGTCTCGTTGTCTTCGCGGTGGATCTTGCGGGCATAGAACCAGAAGCCGCCTGAAATCCACGGCAGAGCGTGACGACGCGCTAGCCGGCGCCAGGCAGGAGCCTCTTCCCGGAACGGATGCAGGACGAAACGCGTCACCGATCGGGTGCGATCATGCGCCAGCGGGATTAATTGCTGGACGAGTGAATACCAGTAGGTTTCACCCAGGTAATTCGTTGCTCTGATAAAGGCGACGATCAGGTTGGGAAAGAACTGGAAGATGCGGTAGCGCTGCGCAACAAAAGTGCCCTCGGCGCAGGCGGCGCGGATGGTCTCCAGCGTCGAGGCGTCGCCGCCGGGCAAATAGGCGCTGTGGGCACCAAAACGCTGATAGCTGATGATCTCCTGCGGCAGATAGCCGCCCTTTCCGAAGGTTGAGGGGTGAACGGCGACGATGTGATAATCATCGAGTGAGATTGCCATCATCAGCTTCCAATGCGCTGCGACCTGGCTGGCAATCCGGTTGTGACGGGGCGGGGCGCCGACCATATGTGCGAGAATGTCAAAACCGGGGCCGAGCCATTCGCGCAGGGATACAGGATCACCGCCGCTGAAGCGGCCAAAGATCATTTCACCGCAGGTTTCGATCTCGACGGGTTCCAGCCGCGCATCAAGCTCACGCGGGGTTTTTCCGAACATCTCGGCGCATTGCGGAATGCCGAGTGCCAATCCCTCGTGATTGTAGCGCCAGTGGTGGAAACCACAAACGATCGCCCCGTTCCCGCGCTCGGTGTTGCGCAGTGGATAATTCCGATGCGCGCAGCGGTTTTCGAAACCGCGCATCCCGATCTCGAAACGCTGCACGAAAATCGAACGGCCGCCCAGCGTCGTGCGGAACCAGTCGTTGATGGCGGGGATATCGGAATTAAAGCCGAGAAAGGTCCATAAGCGCCCGAGTGCCGCTTGCTCGGCGGCAAAATCCTGTGGGGTGGTCATGGCCCGAACCCAGGCGGGCGAAGGACTGGGCATCTCGTGTCCGTGCTTGTGCCGGTTTCGCTGCGCTGCACTATCGGATGGATTGGACGGGGGGTAAACCCCGATAATCGTTCTGCGATGACGCTCAAGGTTGGAGCGAGCGTTCAGCCCGCGCACAGAATTGGTGCGACAGCCGCGCGCAATAAAGCAATGGCGGAGAGGGAGGGATTCGAACCCCCGGTACGCTTGCACGTACTCCGCATTTCGAGTGCGGCGCGATCGACCACTCTGCCACCTCTCCGTGGACGCGCGAACGCGTGGTCAGGCGCCGGGAGATACAGAAGCAGAGGCCGGAAGGCAAGGGGGAATTCCCGTTCCGTCCCGAGCTTCGGGTCACCTGTCACGCCGCCGGGTGTGTGGTATTCTGACCCTGCTGCGCCAATC
>DAORNC010000010.1:6886-20274 GCA_035440785.1 Rhabdaerophilum sp.
GACGCTATCGGGGAATGGCAAAGGAGGGTGCCACATGCGTGCTTTCGTGATCGACCAATCGACTTCGCGCCGGACTATCGTCGGCGTGCTTTTAGTGACGGCTCTTGCAGGTTGTGCGACGCCCGCGGACATCGTGATCGGCGGTTCGCCCAACGCAAGGCGGACCCGCGTGGGTGGTGAATACTGGAATCTGCGCACCCAGCAACGGCTGGGAGACGATAACCGCTATTGGGAATACGTCATCGAGACAGATTCGGGGCGGATCATCGAGCGGGGGCGTTACGAAACTGTCTCCCGCTTCGGGCGTGTGCGTGGCTCCGGTCCGCGATACCGGGAGTTTCTTGCGGCGGAAAAGGGGCGCGCTCCCAGGGCCGAACCTGGCTTGATCCAGGAAAGAACAAACGAGGGAGGGGGTGACTAAAGCCTGCTCCATCTCCTTACTGATATTGGTGGGTCAGATCGCAAGAGCCCCGCACCTGCTTGGTGCGCTGGAAGAGGTTTTTTGCAAACCACATTTTCGGCCGGCGTACGGGAAACACGGGCCGTCAGGCGCCGGAGGACAGACAAGCTGTATCTGTCTCACGTTGCGCGACGTACAATGTGATCTTTTCCTGCCATTCGTCGATGGTGGCGGCGAAGCTCAGAGGTGTCAGAGCTTCGAGCATCCGCTCGCCCTCGGCGGTCAGCGCAGTCATGGCATAGCGAACCTCGACCCGCGTCCGGCCCTCGGCTTCTTCCGAGCAGGAGACCGACAGGGTGACGAAACGCGTCGCCGGAGAAATCCGTAGATAACGGATGCGGTGGCTTTCCGGCGCGAATTCGATGCAGGACCAGAGGGTCTCTTCGCCGCCGTGGCGGGTCCGGAACACCATGCCGACCTCGGTGCACCCGTCGACAGGGTGGAGAAATTCCGGCTGCCACCCGGCAAGCCAGAGACGTTCACCCGCCGGGGTGAAGAGCGGAAAGGCGCTTTCCGGCGGCAGCGGAACGACAATGCTGTGGCAATGTTCGGCGTGGCGGCTCACGATGCGTTACTCCTCAAGCCGATGGGCATCCTCCGCGCGGAGATCGAGCCCGTAGATCGCCCGCAACTGGGCGATTTGGGACAGAGTCTCGCCGCTAAACGGAGCCTTGCCCTCAAGCGCGTGTAGCGCGATGCCCTCGACAAGATCGCCGAGGCCGATGTCCTTCAGTTCGGCCAGCGCCTTGAGGACTTTCACGAGCCGTCGCTCGATGCGGATGCCGGTCTGGATGCGTTCGATTTTCATGGTATGTATGTATTTATGTACCACATAATTTCGTCAAGTGGGCGCGATGTATCGAAATGCTGTGCTGGAGGCGGGGAGTAAACGCCGGATCGGCAGCAACGCGCTGTTGACAGGCATGGCGCAAAACCGTAGTGACCATCGATCCAGCGCGGCGGAAGAACCGCGCTTTTCGTTTTGCGCTGACGGCGAGGTTTGCCCAACGGCGCGTGAAACCCAAAAAGGCTGCCCGTGGCTCCGGTTGCGAAGGCGGTGAGAAACAAGGACTATGGATATGTTCGCAGTCATCAAGACCGGCGGCAAGCAGTATACTGTTGCAGCCAACGACGTCATCACTATCGAGCGCCTTGAAGGCGAAGCGGGTGACGTGATTTCCTTCACCGAAGTTCTGATGCTGGGTGGCGACAAGGTCGTCGTCGGCTCGCCGCTCGTCGCCGGTGCGACCGTCGCGGGCGAGTTGGTCGAGCAGGCGCGCGGCCCGAAGGTCATTTCCTTCAAGAAGCGCCGCCGCCAGAATTCGAAGCGCAAGAAGGGCCACCGCCAGCACCTCTCGCTGGTGCGCATCACCGAGATCCTGACCGATGGCAAGAAGCCCTCGGGCGCCAAGGCCGCCAAGCCTGCGAAGTCCGCCGCGCCGGTTGCCGCCGCCGCGATGCCGGCCGGCGAGCGTGACGAGGGCAACCTGTCGCTGATCGCGGGCATCGGCCCGACCATCGAGAAGAAGCTGCGCGCCGCCGGCATCACCTCCTGGTCGCAGATCGCGGCTTGGGACGAGGCCGCCATCGCCAAGTGGGACGAGGAACTCGCCCTGCGCGGTCGCGCGACGCGCGAGGAATGGGTTGTTCAGGCCAAGGAACTTCTCGCGGGCAAGCCGCCGCGCGCGAAGGTCGATCAAGCCGAGCTTGCCTCGGGCGAGGACAAGTAAGAGACCGCACGTCATCGGGCGCGAAAATCCCGTCAGCAAGGCTGACATTTTTCGCGTGAATTTTTCAGAATTGTCGGGTAGGATGAGTCTATCGAGATTCATCCGGCCCCGTAAGGGATCGAAGGAGCATTCAAATGGCTCATAAAAAAGCTGGCGGTTCGTCGCGCAACGGTCGCGACTCGCATTCGAAGCGTCTTGGCGTGAAGAAGTTCGGCAACGAGGCTGTCCTCGCGGGCAACATCATCGTCCGCCAGCGCGGCACCAAGTGGCATCCGGGCACCAACGTCGGGATGGGCGTCGACCATACGCTCTTCGCAAAAGTCGATGGTGTTGTGGCCTTCAAACAGAAGGGCCCGCGTCAATACGTCAACGTCATTCCGGCTACGGCCGAAGCAGCAGAATAACGGCGAGCGAGGATGAAATTCTCCCCCGCCGGGTTCCCAGGGAACCGAACCGGCGGGCAAGCGGGAAAATGGGTGTGTAGCACCCGATCCGAAGCGAAATCCGAAGGGGAGGCCGGGGAACCGAGCCTCCCCTTCGTTTTTCCCGGGCTGCGGCCCTCATTTCGGATGAGCACCATGTTTCCCGATCTTTTCCTCGATGACGTGTTCACCCTCGAAACGCCGAGACTGTTCCTGCGCTGGCCGAAGGCGTCGGATGCCAAGGCGATCGCCGAACTTGCCGGCGACAAGCGTGTCGCCGAGATGACGGCGCGCATTCCGCATCCCTATCCGGCGAAGCTGGCGGTCGATTTCATCCTGCGCGCCCGTGCCGCCAACGCGAACGGCGAGCAGCTCGGTCTCGTCATTGTCCGGCGCGAGAAGCCGGAACTGGTGATCGGGATGGTCGGCATCGAGAAGGGCTGCAACTCGCCCGCCGAGATTGGATACTGGCTCGGTGTCCCCTACTGGGGACAGGGTTACATGACCGAGGCGGTGCAGGCACTGCTCGACGCGGTGTTCCTCTATACGGAGGAACGTTCCGTGACAGCCGCGATCCGGGTGATGAACACCGGATCGCGCCGGGTGCTGGAGCACTGCGGTTTCCAGTACGAGGGCGGCAGCATGTGCCATCGTCCGGCCTGGGGCGATTCGACCCCCTCCGACACCTATCGCATCACGCGCTCGCTCTGGGCTTCGCTCAAGGGGTGGCGCGCGCCGGTGCCTCACGGCCGCGAGGTCGCGGTCGGTGGGATGTAACCGTTGTGCCGGCCGGGCTTGTCCCCGCTCGCCTCCTCTTCTATTGCAGGCATCAGGCATGGCGCGATCCATGCCTGATGTTCGTTGGATAACGCGATGAAATTTCTCGATTCAGCCAAGGTCTACATCCGCTCAGGCGACGGCGGGGCGGGCTGCGTCTCGTTCCGGCGCGAGAAGTTCATCGAGTTCGGTGGGCCGGACGGCGGCGACGGCGGCAAGGGAGGCGACGTCTGGGTCGAATGCGTTGATGGGCTCAACACGTTGATCGACTACCGGTACCAGCAGCATTTCAAGGCCAAGACCGGTACGCACGGCATGGGTCGCAATCGGGCCGGCGCCAAAGGGACCGATGTCGTCCTGCGCGTGCCCGTCGGCACGGAGGTGCTCGACGCGGACGACGAAAGTCTCATCGCCGACATGACGGAAGTCGGCCAGAAGATCCGGATTGCGAAGGGCGGCAACGGCGGCTTCGGCAATCTTCATTTCACGACCTCAACCAATCGCGCGCCAAACCATGCCAACCCCGGACAGCCGGGTGAGGAGCGCTGGATCATCCTGCGCCTCAAGCTCATTGCGGATGCTGGGCTCGTCGGGCTGCCGAATGCGGGCAAGTCGACCTTCCTCGCCGCGACCACCGCCGCGAAGCCGAAGATCGCCGATTACCCGTTCACTACGCTACACCCCGGGCTCGGCGTTGTGCGAGTGAACGCGCGCGAATTTGTGCTCGCGGATATTCCCGGCCTGATCGAGGGCGCGCACGAGGGGTACGGGCTCGGCGATCGTTTCCTCGGCCATGTCGAGCGCTGCCGCGTTCTGCTTCATCTCGTCGAGGGCA
This sequence comes from Rhabdaerophilum sp., assembly GCA_035440785.1. Classification (GTDB taxonomy): domain Bacteria; phylum Pseudomonadota; class Alphaproteobacteria; order Rhizobiales; family Beijerinckiaceae; genus Rhabdaerophilum. The sequence continues at coordinate 11,111 of DAORNC010000010.1, forward strand.
CATCGGAGCACGCGGGCAAAGCGTACAAGACCGTGCGCAAGGAGATCGAGGCCTATGGCCACGGCCTCGACGAAAAGCCCGAAATCGTCGCGCTCTCGAAGATCGACGCGCTCGACCCCGAAACGCTGAAAACGCAGACGGATCGGTTGAAGCGCGCTGCCAAGCGCAAGCCCCTGCTGCTCTCGGCGGTTTCCGGCGAGGGGGTGCAGGAGGCGCTCCAGGCGCTGCTCGCGATCATCGACGAGAAGCGCTTCGAGGAGATGCCGAGGGTCGAGAAGGACTGGCGTCCGTGAGTGCCGTGGCCGCGCCTTCCTCGCCGAAACTGGAGCGCTGCAAGCGCATCGTCATCAAGGTCGGTTCCTCGCTGCTCGTCGAGCGCAAGGGCGGGCTTAAGCGCGAGTGGCTCGAGGCGCTGGCGGCGGATATCGCCGACCTGCACAGAGCCGGGGCGGATGTGCTGGTCGTTTCCTCCGGCGCGATCGCGATGGGGCGGACGGTTCTCGGCCTCAAAAAGGCTGCGCTCGAACTGGAGGAGGCGCAGGCGGCGGCGGCCGTCGGGCAGATCGCACTCGCGCGCGTCTGGGCCGAAAGTCTTGCGGCGCATGGCATCACCGCGGCGCAGATTCTCCTGACGTTGCAGGATACCGAAGAACGCCGACGTTACCTCAACGCACGCGCGACGATCGGCACCCTGCTGGGGCACCGTGCGATCCCCGTCATCAACGAAAACGACACCGTTGCGACCAACGAGATCCGTTACGGCGACAACGACCGGCTTGCGGCGCGCGTCGGTTCGATGGCATCGGCGGATGCGGTGGTGCTGCTCTCGGATATCGACGGGCTTTTCACCGCGCCGCCGGCGAAAGATCCCGACGCCGAATTCGTGCCGCTGGTGCCGCGCATCACCGCGAAGATCGAGGCGATGGCGGGTGGGGCAGCCTCCGAACTCTCGCGCGGCGGGATGATGACCAAGATCGAGGCCGCCAAGATCGCAACGACCGGCGGGGCCTCGATGCTGATCGCCAACGGCACCCGCCTTCACCCACTCAAGGCGGTGCGGGAGGGCGCGCGCTGCACCTGGTTTCTTTCGCCCTCGACACCGGTGACCGCGCGCAAGCGCTGGATCGCCGGAACGCTCGAGCCGCGCGGCACGCTTCACATCGATGACGGTGCGGTTCTGGCGATGCGGGCAGGCAAGAGCCTGCTGCCGGCCGGCGTCCGCAGGGTCGAAGGCGCTTTTGCGCGCGGCGATGCCGTGATCCTGCGCGGGCTTGACGGCGGTGAGGTCGCGCGTGGCCTCGTTGCCTATGACGCCATCGATGCCGTGCAGATCGCCGGCCGCTCGACGCGCGACATCGAGACCATCCTTGGTTATGCTGGTCGCAAGGAAATCATCCACCGCGACGATCTGGTACTCTCGGGCGACGGCGGGGCGATGAAAGAGGACGAGACATGAATCGGCATGTTCCCAATCCAGCCGAGAAAGTGAAGCTTGTCGCCGAGCTGCGGGCGATGGGGCGCAGGGCGCGCGGTGCCGTCCGCGTCCTCGGGCTGATGAGCGCGGATCAGAAAACAAAAGCCCTCCGCGCGGCGGCGGGTGCTATCCGCGACGATCTGTCGGCCATTCTTGACGCCAACGAAAAAGACTGCGCGGAAGCCGCTGCCGAAGGCCAAAACGCCGCCTTCCTCGATCGGTTGCGGCTTGATGAGAACCGCGTCGAAGCCATCGCCGGCAGCGTCGAGGATATTGCCGTGCTGCCCGATCCTGTTGGCGCTGTCACGGCCGAATGGACGCGACCGAATGGGCTTCGGATCTCCCGAGTAAGGACGCCGCTCGGCGTTGTCGGCGTGATTTTCGAAAGTCGTCCGAATGTCACGGCAGACGCCGGTGCGCTCTGCCTCAAGGCGGGTAATGCGGTCATCCTGCGCACCGGTTCGGGTGCCTTGCGCTCGGCCGTTGCGATTCACGCCGCGATGGTGCGCGGGCTGATGTCCGAAGGCGTGCCGGAAGCGGCGGTGCAACTCGTGCCCTATGCCGATCGCGACGCCGTCGGGCAGATGCTGTCCGGCCTTGATGGCACGATTGATGTCATCATCCCGCGCGGCGGGCGCAGCCTTGTCGAGCGCGTGCAGAATGAGGCGCGGGTGCCGGTTTTTGCGCATCTCGACGGCAATGTGCATGTCTATGTGCACGAAAAGGCCGATCTCGACATGGCGAAGAAGGTCGTTCTCAACGCCAAGCTCCGCCGCACCGGCATCTGCGGCGCGGCGGAGACGCTGCTGGTGGATCGCGCCTGCGCGACGACCCATCTCGCGCCGTTGGTGACCATGTTGCTCGACGCCGGCTGCGCGGTGCGGGGCGATGCGGCGGTTCAGGCTGTTGACGCGCGCGTGACGCCGGCGACGGAGGAGGATTGGGCGACCGAGTTTCTGGACAAGATCATCGCGGCGAAGGTGGTCGACGGGCTCGATGCTGCCATCGAGCATATCGAGCGCTTTGGCTCGCATCACACCGATGCGATCATCACGGTGGATGAGGGCGCAGCGACGCGCTTCCTCAACGAGGTCGATAGCGCCATCGTCATGCATAATGCCTCGACCCAGTTCGCGGATGGCGGCGAGTTCGGCTTTGGCGCCGAGATCGGCATCGCGACGGGGCGGATGCACGCCCGCGGGCCGGTGGGCGTGGAGCAACTCACCAGCTTCAAGTATCGCGTGGTGGGTGAGGGGACAGTGAGGGGCTGATATTTGGCCGTCACCCTCCCGCCCTTCGCACCCGGCCAGCGGATCGGGCTCTTCGGTGGCTCGTTCAATCCGCCGCATGAGGGGCACTTGCTCGTCGTGGAGACGGCGCTGCGCCGGCTGAAGCTCGATCGTGTCTGGTGGCTGGTGACACCTGGAAACCCACTGAAGGAAACGACCGGACTGCCCTCGCAGGAAGATCGGATGGCGGCCTGCCGACGACTTATCGGCCATGATCCGCGCATCGTTGTCACGGGCATCGAGGCGCGGATAGGCACGCGCTATACGCAGGAAACCATTGCGTTTCTCAAGCAGCGCGCGCCGGGCGCCCGTTTCGTCTGGCTGATGGGCTCGGACAATCTGGCTTCATTCCATCGCTGGCAGAAATGGCGGGATATCGCTGGAATGGTGCCGATCGCGGTGATCGACCGACCCGGCACCACTCTCCGCGCCGTCGCAAGCCCAGCAGCCCGCGCATTGGCGGCGAGCCGGCTCGGAGAAAGCCAAGCGTCCGCGCTGGCGATGCGGGATGCACCGGCCTGGGTATTCCTGCACGGGCGCCGGTCGGATCAATCCTCGACGCGGCTGCGGGCAGCGCGGGAAGGCGCCTGACGATACGTCAAATGCCATTCAAGTTTTTTACCGGCCATTCTTGCTCAAGGCTAAGAGTGCCTTAACGCGCGTCTGCGATGATTCCGGTTCATCTTCGATCAAGGACTGGTCGCGTTATGGAACTCGGATCGCTCTCATTTGATGCCCTGGCCATGTACCAGCGGTTCAACCCGACGACCCTGGCGGCGGACCAGAAGCGCTTTGCCAAGCGCGGCGATGTGAAGAACGAGATCGCCTATTTCCGCGAGAAAGTTGCCAAGGTGGCGACGCCGGAAGAGTTCATGAAGGACTTCCGCCTCATGAAGTTCGCGCTTTCGGCGTTCTCGATGGAATCGCAGATGGATTATCCGGCGAGGATCAAGCAGATCCTGATGTCGGACCTCAATGACGACAAGGCACTGGTCAACCGCATGTCGGATTCGCGCTACCGGTCGCTCAACCGGGCGTTCGATTTTGTCAATTCCGGTGTCCAGAAACTCAAGAGCCAGTCTTTCATCGACAGCCTTGTCGAGAACTATGTCGCCAACCAGCACGAGACGAGCCTCAGCCAACTCAATCCAACGCTGACGGACGCGCTCTATTTCGAGCGCAAGATCAAGACCGTCACCAGCGGATACCAGATCATCGGCGATCCGGTGATGTTTCCGGTCATCAAGACAGCGCTGAACATTCCGAATGCTGCCGCGACCGGTTCGGTCGAGCGGTTGAAGGACTGGATCGAGCGCGATTTCGACCTCAAACGGGTCAAAGACACGGCCTATGTGCGCGGCGTGGTCAACAAGTTCCTCGTTCTCAAGGATGTGCAGGCCAAGCTTGCGCAGGGCTCGCCGCTCCTCAACATGTTTGCGTAGGAGCGGCAGCGGGCAGGAAGGGTATTCCTGCGGCATGTTTCCCGGCGCCCCTGTTGCTCATTCGGCCGGATCCCTATATCGGCTCCTTGAGCCGGCCCGTCCTCAAGACAACTCGTGGCTGGCAATTGCGCGTGATCGCGCTAACCTGATGCCGTCGGGTTGGGGCGAGTCGCAACGAGAGGAATGGCTAAGCTGATCACGACTGAAGCGAGCAAGGCGTCTGAAATACCCCAAGCATCCGCGGCGCCGGTGCAGATGATGCCCGAGGGGATTGCCCCTCATGCGGCAACCCTGGTCCGGACCATTCTGTCCGTGCTTGACGACGCGAAAGCGGAAGACATCATCACCCTCGATCTTACGGGAAAGACATCCCTTGCGGATGCGATGATCATCGCGACCGGCCGCTCGGATCGTCATGTCGGTGCCATCGCGGATCGCATCGCCTTCGCCATGAAGGAGATGAAGCTTCCCGCACCGCGCATCGAAGGCGTTCCGGTCTGCGATTGGGTGCTGATCGATGCGGGTGATGTGATCGTCCATCTCTTCCGGCCCGAAGTCCGTGGGTTCTATAACCTCGAAAAGCTCTGGGGGCTTGGCCGCCCGCAGGAAGGGGCGAGCGAGGAAAAACCCAAGCCCGCCAGAACCGCAACCGAGAAGACGCGACCGAAGACCATCCGAACGCGGACGCCCAAAGAGTGAGCGCGCGGAGCCTTTCCGCGTGAAGATCGACGTCATCGCCGTCGGCAAGCTCAAGGCAGGGCCGGAGCGGGAGCTGGTGGCGCGCTATGCTGAGCGGCTGAAGGGAATCGGGCGCTCCATTGCCTTTGACGCACCGCGTCTTGTCGAAATTGGCGAGAGCCAGTCCCGACGCGATCTCGACCGGAAAGCGGAAGAGGCCCAGGCGATCTCGGCGCAGATCCCGGATGCACATCGACTCGCTCTCTTCGACGAGCAAGGGACCAGCCTCGACAGTGCCGGATTCGCGCGGATACTGGGCGAGTGGCGTGATTCGGGAGCGCCGGGTGCGAGTTTTGTCATCGGCGGTGCGGATGGGCTGGATACTTCCCTACGCGCGAAAGCCGCACTGGTGCTCAGCTTCGGCCGGATGACGATGCCGCACCAGATCGTTCGCGCGCTGGTGCTGGAACAGCTCTATCGCGCGGCGACCATTCTGGCCGGGCATCCCTACCATCGGGAATGAGCGGCAGCTCGATAGGGGATGGCGGCGGAATGCCGAGTCTGGGCTGGAACATCAGGACAAGCGGGCGGCGCTGGCTGGCGTTTGCCGCCTTGCCGTTGTTCGTCGCGCATGCCATTGCCCAGAGCACGGATCCGCCGGGGAAGAGCAATGACCCGCTCGGCAAGGAAAAACTGCGCGGCATCGAAACCCAGATCGAGAAGAGCGGGTTCGAGCAGCGTCGCCTCACCTACGAGATCGAAAATCTTTCGACAGAGGCGCAGAAATTGCGGCTGGCGTTGATTGATGTCGCCAAGAAAGTCCGCGAGGCCGAGGAACGACTGGCTGTGCAGGAGGAAAAGCTCGCGAGCCTCGGTAAGCGCGAGGAGGCGTTGCGGCAGTCCCTACGCTCGCGCGAACGGGTGCTGGCGGAAGTGCTGGCGGCGATGCAGCGTATCGGCCGCAAGCCGCCGCCCGCCCTGCTCGTCGCGCCCGAGGATGTGCTCTCGGCGATGCGCGCGGCGATCCTGCTCGGCACCGTGCTGCCGGACATGCGCGACGAAGCGATGATCCTCGTCGCCGATCTCAATACCCTTACCGATCTTCGCCGCGAAACGGCCGTCGTGACGGAACAGATGCGTGCCGAACGCAGCGGGCTCGACGGTGAGTGGACACGGATGGCCGCTCTCGTCGCCGAACGCCAGAACCAGATTTCGCTTTCCAGGGAGCAGCTCGACCGAGAGAAAGCGCGGGTTGCGTCATTGTCGCAGGAGGCCAAATCTCTGCGCGACCTGATTTCCCGCTCCGAGAACGAGATTGTCGGAAACGCGCGTGCGGTCGAGATCGCCAAGCGCGCGCCCGTGCCGGCCAAGGGTGGAACGAATGTCGCGTCGCTCAACGGGGATGCGGGACGCAATGTCGCCCGGCTTCAGCCGCGCATTGCTTTCGCCGAACGACGCGGGCACGTGCCTTTGCCGGTCTCCGGGCAGATCACGCGCCTTTTCGGCCAGCCGGACGGTGTGGGCGGCACAGAACGCGGAATCACAATTTCGTCAAACCGGAGTGCTGTCGTCACTGCACCAGGCGACGCTTGGGTGCATTTCGCCGGTCCCTATCGTGGCTATGGCCATCTCGTCATCCTCAACGCCGGTAACGGCTATCATGTGGTTCTGGCTGGCATGGAACGTCTGTCGGTCGAAATCGGCCAATTTGTGCTGGCGGGCGAACCTCTCGGTTTTATGGCCGGGAAGGGGGAGGGTGCTTCAGCGCCGGGTCAAACCGGCGTGAATGTCGCCAATGGCAACGCAAATCCTCTTGGAGGTGCACGGCCGGCACTCTATGTTGAATTCAGAAAAGACGGCTCACCTTTCGATCCGTCGTCCTGGTGGTCCCAACAATCAGCCGAGAAGGCTCGCGGATGATGCGCAAGATTCCTGTATTTCTCTCCGGTGTGGCGCTCGGCGCCATCGCGCTCGTGGCGCTCGAGGAGATCAAGTTCTCGGCCAGCGCCAACGCGGCGGCCTCGGACACTTACCGCCGTCTGACGTTGTTCGGCGATGTGTTCGACAAGATCCGCTCGGATTACGTCGACAAGCCGGATGAAGCCAAGCTGATCGAATCGGCGATCAACGGCATGGTGCAGTCGCTCGATCCGCATTCGAGCTTCCTTGACCAGAAATCCAATCAGGAGATGCAGCAGCAGACGCGCGGTGAGTTCGGCGGGCTCGGCATCGAGGTCCAGATGGAGGACGGGCTCGTCAAGGTGGTGACGCCGTTCGACGATTCACCCGCTGCCAAGGCTGGCGTGCAGGCCAACGATCTCGTGACGCAGATCGACGGCGAGCAGGTGCAGGGGCTTACCCTCAGCCAAGCGGTTGACAAGATGAAGGGGCCGAAGGGCACCAAGGTCAAGCTCAAGCTGCTGCGCAACAAGAAGGACACGGTCGAGGTCGAGATCACGCGCGACACGATCCGCCCACCGGTGGTGCGCGCGCAGAAGGAAGGCGATACGGTCGGCTATCTCCGTATCGGCTCGTTCAACGAGCAGACCTTCGAAGGGCTCAAGAAGCAGGTCGAGAAACTGACCGGCGAGATCGGCAAGGACAAGCTGAAGGGCTTCGTGCTCGACCTGCGCAACAATCCAGGCGGCCTTCTGGATCAGGCGATCTATGTCGCCGATGCCTTCCTCGATTCGGGCGAGATCGTCTCGACACGCGGCAAGACCGCCGACCAGACCAACCGCGCGCTGGCCCGGCCGGGCGACATCACCAACGGCAAGCCGTTGGTGGTGCTCATCAACGGTGGGTCGGCCTCGGCCTCCGAGATGGCGACGCTGCAGTTCATCTCGCCCTACACCGGCCTCCGAGATCGTGGCGGGTGCGCTGCAGGACCACGCGCGCGCGACGGTCGTCGGCACGCGTTCGTTCGGCAAAGGGTCGGTGCAATCGATTTTCCAGCTGCGCTCGAACTACGCGCTCAAACTGACGACGCAACTCTATTACACGCCTTCGGGCCGTTCGATCCAGGGCAAGGGGATCACGCCGGACTTCATCGTCAAGCAGGACATTCCCGACGAATTGAAGGGCAAGGACGAGATCAAGGGTGAAGCCTCGATCCGCGGCCATATCAAGGTGAATCAGGACGAGGAACAGAATGCCGGTTCCTCCGGCTACGTGCCGGCTGATCGTGCCAAGGACAAGCAGCTCATCTGGGCCGTCGATTTTCTCAACGGCAAGGTGACGAAGGACAATCCGGGCGAGGGCGTCGTGCTGTCGCCGAGGCCATCGAAGCCCGAGGCCAAAGCAAACACCGGCAAGACCGAGCCGGAAAAGAAATAAGCTATCACAAGCATTCAAATCGCCACCTTCGGGTGGCGATTTCTTTTGCGCCAAGGGCCTTCCCCGCCACAGGCATTAAACCCGCATTAACCAGCGTTCTTTACGGTTTCGTATGGATTTTCGTGCGGCGAGGATCCGGCGAGGAAACAGTTGGCAATGGCGTTGGACAGTCTGGCCACTCCCCTGGGGATGGACTCCGGGAAGTCTTCCCGAAGCGTGAACCCGCTTCGGGGCCGGGGTGGTGCTGTCGCATTGGCCGGGCTCGCCGCGCTGGCTGCCGGCTATGTCGGCTGGACGCTGTTCAGGCACGGGGGCGAACGCGGCGTGGTTGCCGTCATCCAGCGTGTCGATGCACCGCCCGCGCCGCGCAAGGATGGTGCGGCGACGATCGAGCGCGACTCCACGCTACCCGGTCGCTCCGATATTGCCTCCGCGGAAGCGGAGTCGGGGGTCAAGGTTATTCGGCAGAACGGCGGGCAGGTGCCCGGTGGCGTCGTGATCAAGGTGCCGGATTCCGGCAATCGTGGCAGCGCGCTGGGCGCCGATCCACGGGTGAGCGAGGGCAGCGCCGCGGGCATCCTGCCGCGAATCGGAGAGGGGGGCATTACCCCGCGCGCCGTTTACGCCGCGCCGTTCACCGCCGGACCGGAACCTAAGATCGCGATCGTGCTGACCGGGGTGGGCATTGGTGCGCAAGGAACGACCGATGCGATCTCTAAACTGCCGGGTGAGGTGACGCTGGCCTTCGCGCCCTATGGCCGCGATTTGCCCAACCAGGTCGCGCGGGCACGCCGTGACGGACACGAAATTCTCCTTCAGGTGCCGATGGAGCCGCGTGACTATCCGGACAGTGATCCGGGGCCGCATACATTGCGGGCAAATGCCGAGGCACGGACCAATATCGAACGCCTTCACTGGCTGATGTCGCGCTTTCCGGGCTACATC
>DAORNC010000010.1:20284-25860 GCA_035440785.1 Rhabdaerophilum sp.
AATTTCATGGGCGGCAAGCTCATGACGCAGGACGCCGCCTACGCGAGCCTGCTTGAGGAGATGAACCGCCGCGGTCTCGTTTTCCTCGACGACGGATCTACCCGCGACAGCCGGACCGGCGCGCTTGGCGAGAAAATCGGCCTGCCCGTACGAATCGCCGACCGCCTGCACGAGACAGGAGCCGGCAAGTCTCTCGAAACGCAACTCGCGGAGATCGAGACAATCGCCCGCAAGAAGGGCAGCGCGGTGATTTCCGTGCCGGCGCTGCCGGCGAATATCGAACGCATTTCCGTCTGGCAGCGCGATCTTGCGGCGCGAGGGCTTGTCCTCGCGCCGCTTTCCGCCATCATCGGCAAATGACGCGCATGACTCGCGCGATCAAGCCTGACTGACGGAGTGCCGATGGCCCGCATGCTGGAGGATATGCCCTATCGCCCTTGCGTTGGCGTCGCGCTCTTCAACGATCGCGGGCGGGTATTTGTCGCGCGTCGCCGGCCGGACAAGGGCCCGGAATACCGTGACCCCGTCTATGAATGGCAGATGCCGCAGGGTGGGATCGATCCGGGCGAGGACCCTTACAACGCCGCACTGCGCGAACTCTACGAGGAAACCAATATCCGCTCGACCAAGCTGCTGGCCGAGGCGCCGGACTGGTTCAACTACGACCTGCCGATGACCGTTCTCGGCAAGGCGCTCAAGGGGCGATACCGCGGGCAAACCCAGAAGTGGTTCGCGCTTCGCTTCACAGGCGAGGAGAGCGAGATCAACGTCATCGCGCCGGGGGGCGGCGCGCACAAGCCGGAGTTCATCGATTGGCGCTGGGAGCAGCTCGAAAAGCTGCCCGGCCTCATCATCCCCTTCAAGCGCGGCGTCTACGAACAGGTCGTTGCGACCTTCACGCCCTTCGCCGCGCGTGATTGATCCGAAAGCCTAAACGCGCTCCAGCGCGATGGCGATGCCTTGCCCGACACCGATGCACATCGTCGCGAGGGCATAGCGCCCGCCCTTCGCCCTGAGTTCGAGCGCTGCCGTGCCGGCGATGCGCGCGCCCGACATGCCGAGCGGATGGCCGAGTGCGATAGCGCCGCCATTCGGGTTCACGTGCGGAGCATCTTCCGCGATGCCGAGCTGGCGCAGGGTGGCGATGCCCTGGCTCGCAAAGGCTTCGTTGAGTTCGATGACGTCGAAATCGCCCGGCTTGAGGCCAAGCCGGGCGCAAAGCTTCTTCGAGGCCGGGGCCGGGCCGATGCCCATGATGCGCGGAGCGACACCGGCCGTCGCACCGCCAAGGACGCGGGCTATGGGCGTAAGGCCGTGCTTCTTCGCCGCCGCTTCCGAAGCGACGATGAGAGCGGCCGCGCCATCGTTGACGCCGGAGGCATTGCCTGCCGTGACCGTTCCGTTCTTGCGGAAGGGTGTGCCGAGCTTGCCAAGAGCTTCCATTGTCGTTTCGCGCGGGTGTTCGTCGCGATTGACGACCACCGGATCGCCCTTGCGCTGGGGGATCGTCACCGGAACGATTTCGCGATCGAAGGTGCCTGCCTTCTGTGCGGCGGCGGCCTTCGCCTGCGAGCGCAACGCGAAGGCATCCTGCGCCTCGCGCGTCACACCGAATTCCTCGGCGACGTTCTCGCCGGTCTCTGGCATGGAATCGATGCCGTATTGCGTCTTCATCAGCGGGTTGACGAAACGCCAGCCGATGGTGGTGTCGTAAATCTCGGCGTTGCGGGAAAACGCGCTGTCCGCCTTCGGCAGCACGAAGGGTGCGCGCGACATGCTTTCGACGCCGCCGGCGAGGAAGAACTCACCTTCGCCGGCCTTGATCGCGCGCGCGGCGGAGATGACGGCATCCATACCGGAGCCGCAGAGGCGATTGATCGTGGCGCCCGGAACATCGATCGGCAGGCCGGCGAGCAGGGACGACATGCGGGCGACGTTTCGGTTGTCCTCGCCCGCCTGGTTGGCGCAGCCGTAGATCACATCGTCTATGGCGGCCCAGTCGGCATTGGCGTGGCGGGCCATCAGCGCCCGGATCGGCACCGCGCCGAGATCATCCGCCCGCACCAAGGACAGGGTTCCGCCGAAGCGGCCGATGGGAGTGCGGACATAATCGCAGATGAAGGCATCCATGCTGGTCTTCCTTATGGGTCAGGCTGGGTTGAGGGCATCGCGCAACGCGACTCCGCTCAGCCGGTTCAAGTCGTCAAGAGTGAGGCCAGGAACGATCTCGATCACCGAGAAACCATCCGGGCCGATGTCGATCACAGCAAGGTCGGTATAAACGCGCGAGACGCAGGACCGCCCCGTCAGCGGGTAGGCGCAGGTGGCCACGAGCTTCGATTGCCCGTCCTTGGTGAGGTGCTCCATCATCACGAAAGTTTTCTTGGCGCCGATCGCAAGGTCCATCGCGCCGCCGACGGCAGGAATCGCGTCGGGTGCGCCGGTGTGCCAGTTGGCGAGGTCACCCCCCTCCGAGACCTGAAACGCGCCAAGCACGCAGATATCGAGGTGGCCGCCGCGCATCATCGCGAAGCTGTCGGCCTGATGGAAGTAGGCCGCGCCGGCAAGCGCCGTGACCGGCTTCTTGCCGGCATTGGTGAGATCGTAATCTTCGGTGCCGGGCGCAGGGGCTGGGCCCATGCCGAGAATGCCATTCTCGCTGTGGAGCACAATCTCCCGGTCGGGCGGCAGGAAATTCGCGACCAGTGTCGGCAGGCCGATGCCGAGATTGACATAGGCACCATCGGGGATGTCGCGGGCAACGCGGGCAGCCATCTCTTCGCGCGTTCGCTTCTGCATCGATGTCTCCTTAGCGGCCAGCGCGGGCTCAGGCTGTCATCGGCACGACACGCTGGACGTAGATGCCTGGCGTCACGATGTTTTCCGGGTCGAGCGCGCCGAGTTCGACCACCTCATCGACCTCGACGATGGTCGTCGTCGCCGCCATTGCCATGATCGGGCCGAAATTGCGCGCGGTCTTGCGATAGACGAGGTTGCCCCAACGGTCGGCCTTGTGCGCCTTGATGAGCGCGACATCACCCTTGATCGGATATTCGAGGACGTACATCCGTCCGTCGATCTCGCGAGTCTCGCGATCGCCCGCGAGCGCCGTGCCATATCCGGTTGGGCAGAAGAATGCGCCGATCCCAGCCCCCGCCGCACGCATCCGCTCGGCGAGATTGCCCTGCGGCACAAGCTCCAGTTCGATCTTTCCGGCGTGATAGAGGCCGTCGAACACCCAGGAATCGACTTGACGGGGAAACGAACAGACGACTTTGCGCACCCGCCCGGTCTTCAGGAGGGCCGCGAGGCCATGATCGGCGTTTCCGGCATTGTTCGAGACAATGACGAGATCCCGTGCGCCCTGTGCGATCAGGGCGCCGATCAGGGTGAAGGGCATCCCGGCGTTGCCGAAGCCGCCGACCAGAACGGTCGAGCCGTCCCGGATATCCGCGACCGCGCTTTCAATCGATGGCGAGATCTTGTTGATCATGGTGTCCGGTTCGGTCCTAGTCCTAGTAAGGCAGGCCGACGTAGTTCTCCGCAATGGTTGTTTGCGCGGCGCGCGAATTTTCGATGTAGAGAAAATCCGCTTCCTGCATTCGTTGTTCGAAGGCATTCATGTTGCTGAAGCGGTGGAGCAGCATGGTCAGCGACCATGAGAAACGCTCGGCCTTCCATATGCGGGCAAGAGCGCGGGCGGAATAGGCGTCGATTCCCGCGTCCGATCCGTCGCGGTAGTATTCGCGCAACGCCTCACCAAGGTAATGCACGTCACTGGCAGCGAGATTGAGCCCCTTCGCGCCGGTCGGTGGGACGATATGAGCAGCGTCGCCTGCGAGAAACAGGCGCCCGAAACGCAAGGGTTCGGCGACGAAGGAGCGCAAGGGGGCGATGGATTTCTCGAGCGAAGGCCCGATAACGACCGAATCAGCCGCCTCGGGATCGAGCCGTCGCCGTAATTCGTCCCAGAAGCGCTGGTCGGACCAGGCGTTGACATCCTCGTCCGCTCCGCACTGGATATAATAGCGGCTTCGGGTTTTCGAGCGCATCGAGCAGAGTGCGAAGCCACGTTCGTGGTTGGCGTAGATCAGTTCGTGCGAGCAGGGCGGAACATCCGCGAGCAGGCCGAGCCAGCCGAAGGGATAAACCTTCTCGAAATTCCGGATCGCACCTTGCGGCACGCTCGCGCGGCAAACGCCGTGGAAGCCGTCGCAGCCGGCGATGAAATCGCAGCGCACTTCATGCGCCATGCCATCTTTTTCGTAGGTCACGCGAGGGTTAGCGGTATCGAAGTCATGGATTTCGACGTTATCCGCTTCATAGATCGTCACGAGATTGGCGGCCTTGCGCGCTTCCATCAGATCGCGCGTTACTTCGGTCTGGCCGTAAACGGTGACTTGCTTGCCGGTCAGCCGGGCAAGGTCGATCCGGAGGCGGCGGTTGGCGAAGCCCATCGCGAACCCGTCGTGCCGCAGCCCTTCCGCGTTCATCCGCGCATCGACGCCGACGCTCGCGAGCATATCGACGGCACCCTGTTCCAGCACGCCGGCGCGGATGCGGGACAGCACGTAGTCGCCGCTCTTGCGTTCGAGAATCACGGAATCGATGCCGGCCTTGTGCAGCAATGCGCCGAGCAGCAACCCGGAAGGGCCGGCGCCGATGATCGCGACCTGCGTTCGCATGTTTCCTCCACGTGCGGTTCTTCAGTCCGGAAGGTCTCCAGCCTCCTTGCCCGAAGCCTTGCAAACGCGTCCCGAAAGCGTCAATACTGTGTTCGCAAAAACAATAATTTGTTCGCATAGCGCACGAGGACGCCATGCCCAGGGACGAAACGGTCGAATCCTTCCGTCGTGGACTGGAGGTCGTGAAGGCCTTCGACGGGCGAAAGTCGCAGACCATCACCGAGGTCGCCGAACGATGCCAGCTGACCCGCGCGGCAGCACGGCGCTTCCTGCTCACCCTGTGCGATATGGGGTTGGCGCGGACCGATGGAAAACACTTCACCCTGACACCTGCCATCCTCGGCATCGGGCAGGCTTTCCTCTCGGGCCTCAGCGAACTGGAGATCGTGCGAGAGGTTCTGGTGGATCTTACGCGTCGAACAGGCGAATCCTCATCCGCCGCGATGCTCGATGGGCGGGACATCGTCTATGTTGCCCGCTCGCCGGCCCTGCACCGGATCATGGCAATCAGCCTCGCGGTCGGCACGCGCCTGCCGGCCCATGCCACCTCGATGGGACAAGCACTGCTGGCGGATCTTCACCCGCGCGAGCTCGAGCGCTTCTTCGCCGGGGCGATGCTGAAGGCATTCACCCCCTTCACGCTGACGACGGAAGGCGCGCTGCGCGAACGTCTTGGAGAGGTGCGACGTCTCGGCGCGGCAATCGTTTCCGAGGAACTGGAGCTCGGGTTGCGTTCGGTCGCCGTCAGTGTGCCGGGGGTCGGCGGCGGAACGCGCTTTGCGATCAATATCAGTGCGCAGGCGCAGCGCGTCTCTGAGACGGCGATGCTCGACGAGTTCCTGCCTGCGCTGCACGAAGCCGCGCGGTCGATCGCGATGGCCATCCAGCGGC
>DAORNC010000010.1:25870-29687 GCA_035440785.1 Rhabdaerophilum sp.
TCCAGTCGACAAGGCTGGTGGAGTGAACTCACCTCCGGTTATGGATGGAAGACATTGTCTCAACAGGACAGAGCCATGACCGACCTGATCGTCACCGCCGGACCGTTTTCCTTCAATGCCCGCTTCGAACGCGAGGCCGCGCCGAAGACCTGCGAGGCTTTCCTCCGCCACCTGCCGTTTGAGAGCAAGATCGTTCATGTCCGCTGGAGTGGAGAGGGTGTCTGGATTCCGCTGGGCGATATGGATTTCGGCGTCGGTTACGAGAACAATACCTGCTACCCCTCGCCGGGCCAGATCATCCTCTATCCGGGTGGCGTGAGCGAGACGGAGATCCTGCTTGCCTATGGCAACGTCAACTTCGCCTCAAAGGCGGGGCAGCTCTCCGGCAATCACTTCCTGACCCTGACGTCCGGGTTGGAAAACCTTTACATCCTTGGTCGCAAGACGCTGTGGGAGGGCGCGCAACCGATCACCTTCCGCCGCGCCTGACGCATCAGTGCGCTGGACCGTGCAGCGGGTGACGGCGGACGATCCGGCCGGCGATCCTCTCGCATTCCCCGGGGTCCGAGAGCGCGCGGGCGAGGAAGTCGCACACCGCGCGTTCGCCGGAGGCATGGATGGAAATGTTGGAAAGCGCGCCGCGCTCGCGCTGGGCGACAAACACTGTATCCCACTCCGCTTCGCCGATGACGATGGCAACATCGTCGTCGCCGAGAACCAGTTTCTCGCCGAATATCTCGAAGGCGATCGGGTGCCCGGTCTCACGCAGAACGCGCGAGAGTCGTTCGCGCAAGGTCTCGCGGTCGATCAGACGCGTCCAGACGCGGCGCGGATCAGTTTCCGTCGCGTGGTAAAGCCGGTCGAGCCCCAGCGGGATAGAGGCGCGAATTCCGCTCACCTTCCTCATCGCGATTTCATGCCCCGAACCGGGCGCAGGGCGGCCCGAACCGCCCTGCGCCCTTGATTGCCCGAAACCAGACGGCACCCCTTGGAGAAACGGCCGGCTGATCGAGATGAACCTTGCCTAATCGTGTGCTGGAGCACTGTGCGCTGTCGCACATCTGCCGGCATCTTCCGTGCGCGCTTGACGAGCAGCGGCGGGGTTGAGACTTTGGGCTGTGGAATGTGTCCGCTGGTTTTTTGAGGCCGGCAGGCATGAAAATCTTGGCCGGCTGTTACGAAAAATCGGCGAGGGGCTTCACAACCGATTTATTTCAAGCTTAAAATAAATTTCGGAAACGAGGTGGCCGGGGCAAGAAGCCACGATCCCCGGGCGGAAGCCTCGATTTCGCAACAGAACACTCTGGAGGTGTGTCCATGTCTGCCAAATCGAAACTGATGCTCCCGGCGCTGGCGCTGATGCTTGCCACGGGTGCCGCTTCGGCACAGGAGAAACTCAAGGTCGGGTTCATGGTGACCCTTTCCGGCCCGCCGGCGGTTCTCGGCCAGCAGGCGCGAAACGGCTTCCAGCTTGCTGTGAAGCAACTCGGCGGCAAGCTCGGCGGCCTTGAGGCAGAGGTGATCGTCGTCGATGACGAGCTGAAGCCCGATGTCGCCGTCGGCAAGGTGAAGGGTCTCCTCGACCGCGACAAGGTGAACTTCGTCGTCGGTCCGATCTTCTCGAACGTGCTGCTGGCGATCCACAAACCGGTGGTCGATGCGGAAGCCTTTCTCATCAGCCCCAACGCCGGCACCTCGAACTTCGCTGGTGCGCAGTGCCACCCCAATTTCTTCGTGACCTCCTACCAGAACGACCAGAACCACGAGGTTCTCGGCAAATACGCGCAGGACAAGGGTTACAAGAAGGTCTTCCTGATGGCGCCCAACTATCAGGCCGGGCGCGATTCACTCGCCGGTTTCAAGCGCCATTTCAAGGGTGAGATCGCCGGCGAGGTCTACACGCCGCTCAACCAGCTCGACTTCTCGGCCGAACTCGCGCAACTCGCGGCCGCGAAGCCGGATGCCTTCTTCACCTTCATGCCGGGCGGCCTCGGCGTGAACCTCGTGCGCCAGTATCGCCAGGCGGGCCTTGCAAACACGATCCCGTTCCTCTCCGCCTTCACGGTCGACGAGTCGACCTTGCCGGCGCAGAAGGATGCCGCGCTCGGCTTCTTCGGCGGCGCCAACTGGGCACCGGACATGAAGAACGCGGCTTCGGAAGCGTTCGTGAAAGCCTATGAGGCCGAATTCAAGGCCGTGCCGGGCACTTACGCTATGCAGGCCTACGATGCCGCGCTGCTGATTGATGCTGCCGTCAAGTCGGCCGGCGGCAAGCTCGACAACAAGGATGCCATCCGTGCCGGTCTGCGCAAGGCGGACTTCAAGTCGCTGCGCGGCAAGTTCAAGATGGGTGCGAACGGCTATCCGGTGCAGGACTTCTATCTCGTCCAGGCAGTCGCGCGGCCGGATGGGCTTTACGCCACGTCCCTGCGGCAGAAGGTGTTCGAGGACTACGTCGACGTCTACGCCAAGGACTGCAAGATGGCGAAGTGAGCCATCAGCAACCCTAGCCATTCCTCGATCAGCCCGGAGCGTTCCGGGCTGATCCGAACGCGGGCCAGACGATGTCACTCACGCTTCTCTATGTGCAGACGCTGAACGGACTTCAGCTTGGCGTTCTCCTGTTTCTGATCGCCGCCGGGCTGACCCTCGTCTTCGGCGTGATGGATTTCATCAATCTCGCGCATGGCGTGCAATACATGGTCGGGGCCTATCTCGCCGCCATGTTCACGGCACTGACAGGCTCTTTTTTCGTCGGCCTCTTGCTGGCGTTGGTGACAGCGCTTGCTTTCGGGCTGGTGCTGGAGTTTCTCGTCTTCCGGCATCTCTACAACCGCGATCACCTCGATCAGGTGCTGGCGACCTTCGGCATCATCCTGTTCCTCAATCAGGCCGTGAAGCTGGTGTGGGGCGCCGCGCCGCTCAGCGTTCCGATCCCCGAGGCACTGACCGGATCCGTCAAGCTAATGGACGGGCTGCTTTATCCCTTCTACCGCCTCGCGATCATCGGCAGTGGCCTCGCTATCGCTGTCGGCCTGGGACTTCTTGTCAGCCGGACGCGCATCGGCATGCTGGTCCGGGCCGGGGCGGCCAATGCGCCGATGGTTTCGGCGCTCGGGGTTGATATCGGCAAGCTTTTCATGATCGTATTCGGTTTCGGCGCCATGCTGGCCGGGTTCGCCGGAGCGATGGTCGCGCCGGTGCTTTCGGTTGAGCCGGGCATGGGCGACAATCTGCTGATCTTGACCTTCGTCGTCATCGTTATCGGCGGCATCGGTTCGGTGCGCGGCGCCTTCATCGCGGCTATTCTTGTCGGACTGGTGGACACGCTCGGTCGGTCGTTCGGACCTGCTGTGCTCGCGGCAATGATGAACCCTTCCGCCGCCTCGCAGGCGGGACGCGCGCTCGCGCCGATGCTGATCTACATTCTCATGGCGGCGGTGCTGTTTTTCCGGCCCGCGGGCCTTTTTCCGGTTCGCAAGTGATGGAAAAGGCCGTGACGCAATTGCCCGAACGATCCTCGCCGCCGGCTTTCATCCGCCGCGAAGGGGTGCCGCTGGTCCTGTTCGGACTGCTTCTCTTGGTGCCATTCGGCGCGCGCTTCTTTGCGGAGAGCTATGTGCTGGCGCTGCTATCGCGCACCATGATCTTCGCGATTGCCGCGCTTTCGCTCGATCTCATTCTCGGCTATGGCGCGCTCGTTTCGTTCGGTCATGCGGCCTTTCTCGGCTTCGGTGCCTATGGCGTCGGCGTTCTTGCAGCGCATGGCGTGACGGAAGCGAGCCTGCAACTGCCGCTGGCGCTGGCCTCCTCCGCG
>DAORNC010000010.1:29793-31540 GCA_035440785.1 Rhabdaerophilum sp.
GGGACGACGGCATGACGCTGCCCGCGCGGAGCCGGTTTTTCGGCTTCGACGTGCTGGAGGGTGACAGGGCGCTGTATTTCCTGATTCTGCTCGCGCTTCTTGGCTGCTACCTCCTCAGCCGCGCGATCGTGATGTCGCGCTTCGGTCGCGTCATCCGGGGAGCACGCGAGAACCCGCAGCGTATGGCTGCGATCGGCTTTCCGCTCTTTCGTTACCAGCTGACGATGTATGTCATCGCCGGGACGATGTGCGGCCTCGCGGGTTTCCTGCTCGCGAACCAAACCGGGTTCGTCAGCCCGGCCTACATGACATGGCAGCGTTCGGGCGAATTGATCGTGATGGTGGTATTGGGCGGGCTCGGCTCGCTCCACGGCGCGATCCTCGGTGCGGCGGCTTTCCTGCTTCTGGAGGAATGGCTCTCCGGCTTCACCGAGCACTGGAAGATGATCTTTGGCCCCTTCCTTGTGCTGGTGGTACTGTTCGCACGGGGTGGGCTGCTCGGCGCGCTCCGCAGGCTGGGGATCGGGGGGCAGCGATGAGTTCCGCGATCCTCCGGCTGGAGCACCTTTGCAAGAACTACGGCGCACTGGCCGTGACCGAAGACGTCAACCTCGCGCTGCGCGAGAACGAGCTTCATGCGATCATCGGGCCGAACGGCGCCGGCAAGACCACGCTGATCCACCAGATCTCCGGCCTCGTACCTTCGGATTCCGGACGCATCCTTCTTGACGGCAAGGAGATCACGCACCTGTCGATGCCGGAGCGTGTGCATCGCGGACTGGTGCGTTCCTTCCAGATCACCTCGATCCTGCCGGGATTTTCCGTGCTGGAGAACGTCGCGCTTGCGGTGCAGGCGCACGAGGGATCCAGCTTCCGCTTCTTCGGGCGTGCTGCGGCGGAGAAAAAACTCAACGAGCAGGCAATGGCCGCCCTGGCGGAGGTCGGCCTTGCTGATCGCGCGTCACGCCGTGCCGGTCTCCTCAGCCACGGTGAGAAGCGCCAGCTCGAACTCGCCATCGCGCTCGCCGCGAAACCCAAGGTTCTGCTGCTCGACGAGCCGCTCGCCGGCACCGGCCCCGAGGAGAGCGAGGTACTGGTCACGCTGCTTCGGAGCCTCAAGGGGCGGATCACCATCCTCCTGATCGAGCACGACATGGATGCGGTGTTTGCACTCGCGGACCGGATTTCGGTTCTGGTCTATGGGCAAATCATCGCGACCGGTTCGCCGGCGGAAATCCGCGAGAATCGCGACGTTCGGGTCGCCTATCTCGGCGAGGAGGTGGCCTGATGCTGGTGGTGAAAGGGCTCGAGGCCGCCTATGGCGACAGTCAGGTCCTGTTCGGGGTCGATCTTACTGTCGGCTCCGGAGAGGTCGTGACGCTGCTCGGTCGGAACGGCATGGGCAAGACGACGACGGTCTCGACCATCATGGGCCTTGTCCGGCCGAAAGGCGGTGAGGTGACGATCGAGGGCGAGGGCGTGACCGGTGCGCCACCCTATGTCATCGCAAAAAAGGGGCTCGGCCTTGTCCCGGAAGGGCGGCAGGTGTTCCCGACCCTCAACGTCGAGGAAAACCTGATCGCCACTGCCGCTTCGCGCTTTGGCCCGACGCGATGGACGCTGGAGCGCGTCTATGCGCTGTTTCCGCGCCTTGAGGAGCGCAAGCGCAACATGGGCAACCAGCTCTCGGGCGGCGAGCAGCAGATGCTCGCGATCGGCCGCGCGCTGATGACCAACCCCAAGCTCG
>DAORNC010000010.1:31569-31928 GCA_035440785.1 Rhabdaerophilum sp.
CATCCGACAGGAGATCTGGGATTGCCTGCGCCGCCTCAAGGAGGAGGGCGAGGCCATTCTCGTGATCGACAAGAACGTCGATGCGCTGGCGAAATTCGCCGACCGGCATACGATACTCGAAAAAGGTGTCGTCGTCTGGAGCGGAAACTCTACCGAACTGATGGCGGATCCCGTGCTCAAAGACCGCTATCTGCACGTCTGACGTCCCCTCAACCCCTCTAAGGGAGGAAATCATGAAGCTCACGGCAGGAAAGCTAACTCCGGGCATCACCCGCGCCGGCGAGGGTATCGACGGCATTTCGTGGAACATTCTCGGACAGACCTATGTGCCCAAGCAGGTTTGCGACAACTCGTTCTCC
>DAORNC010000010.1:31996-35106 GCA_035440785.1 Rhabdaerophilum sp.
TCGTAGACCTTGTCGATCTGCTGCTTGATGGACGCGAGGTCAGCGCAGGGCCGGGCGATCTCATCCGCCTGCCGATGG
This sequence comes from Rhabdaerophilum sp., assembly GCA_035440785.1. GTDB lineage: Bacteria > Pseudomonadota > Alphaproteobacteria > Rhizobiales > Beijerinckiaceae > Rhabdaerophilum. The sequence goes on from DAORNC010000010.1 coordinate 32,075, forward strand.
GCATTCCGCATGGCATCTTCAACAAGCAGGACCAGACGGTGAAATGCCTGTTCTGGGTCACGCCGACACGACGCCTCTACGACCTGTTCTGGGCGATCCATTCGATGAAGGATCAGAACCCGGCTGAGGTCGTCGCGCTCTCGGCCAAGCACGAGGTGGATTTCCTGCCGCCACCCGACGCATGAGGAAGGCGAGTTACCCCGCCTTCTTGTTGACCTGGCTGAGCGCGAAGCCGGCCTTGCCGGCATACCCGCGAACGATGGCGCGGCGCTCGTCGTGGCTCAGCACGCGATCGACATCCGTGAAGCCGGCTGGCGCAAGCTTTTCGACTTCGTCGATCACGCGCTCCGGCCCGCCCTTGCGGTTTAGCGCAACGATTTCCGCCGTTTTCGGCAGACGATCCGCCTCGTACTCGATCAGCGCCTGATAAGGGTGCTCGGCGCGGGCGAGGCGATCCGCCAGCATCCGCGCATCGAGGATCGCCTGCCCGGCGCCGTTCGAGCCGACCGGATACATCGGGTGCGCGGCATCGCCGAGCAACGTGACGCGGCCGAAGGTCCAGCGCGGCAGGGGATCGCGATCGCACATCGGATATTCGTAGAAAGCTTCCGTGCTCTTGATGAGGCTGACGAGGTCGAAGCCGGGCACCTCGAAGCGCTTGGCGAACGGCAGCATCTCGTCGAGCCGCCCGCGCCGCGACCAGCTCTCCTTGCCTGGCGGGTGCGGCGTATCGGACACCTTGACGTTGACGACCCAATTGGTGAGCCGGGTTCCCGGCGTCTCGCCCGGCGCGATCGGGTAGAGCACGAATTTCGCACCCATCCCGCCTGCGATGATCATCGAGGCCCCGTCGAGGAAGGTCGGGAAATCGGCAGTACCGCGCCACATCTGCACGCCGTTCCAGCGCGGCAGGCCCTGATCGGGGTAGAAATGCGCGCGCACGGCCGAATGGATACCGTCGGCGCCGATGAGGATCTCGGCGCGAATGGTTTCGCTGCCCGCACCGTCGATGGCATCGACGAGATGGGCCGTGACGCCGCCCTCGTCCTGTATGAAGCCGGCAAGACGGCGGCCCGTTCGCACCGCGCCGGGGCCAAGCCGGTCGATTACCACGTCGTAAAGCGCCTTCTGGAGCCTCCCGCGATGGATCGAATATTGTGGCACCTCGAAGCCGGCGGCGATGCCGCGCGGTTCGCGCCAAACGATCTGGCCCGTGCGGTTCATGTAGAACAGTTCGGTCGTGCGGATGCCGACGGCGTCGAGAACCGGCAGCAGATCGAGATCCGCCAATTCGCGGATGGCATGGGGCAGCACGTTGATGCCCGCACCAACGGGGAGGATCGCGCTCGCCTGCTCGTAAATCACGGAGGAAATGCCGCGCTTGTGCAGCATCAGCGCGAGGGTGAGGCCGCCGACTCCGGCGCCTGCAATCAGGACCTTCGGGTGCCCGGTGAAGGCGCCCCGCCGCGTGCCGCCGATGACCATGACCTCCTGCCGTCGCGTGGCCTTCCTGACGGCCTTGTCCTTACCCTTCTTGTCCTTCTTGCCCGCTTTTTCGGGTTTGGCCATGTCGATCTCCCAAGTGTTGCGGGAAGTTGAAACCCGATTGCTGTTCCGATCAAGCTTGGTAACTCGTCAGTCCGGGATGACGGCTGTCGCCTCGATTTCGACCAATGCCGCCCGCTCAACAAGGCTTACGACCTGAACCAACGCCATTGCCGGGAAATGACGGCCGATGGTGGCGCGATAGGCGGCACCGATCGCGGGAAGACTGTTCCGGTAAGTCTCGATGTTGGTGACATACCACGTCATCCGGACGAGGTGCTCCGGACCGGCGCCGCCCGCCTTGAGCACGGCGACAACATTCTCGAGCGTCTGCCGCGTCTGCGCGACAAGCCCTTCCGGAAAGCGGCCCTCGACGTCCCAGCCAACGAGTCCGCCGGTGACGAAGAAGGTTCCCCGCGCCTTCATGCCGTTGGCATAACCGCGCGGCTGGGGCCAGCCCGGCGGATGCACGGCCGTCGGCCCCTCCGAACCGGTGACTGCCTGTTTCAGCGCTTCGATTGACATGGGTTTCCTCTCTCCGCCGCTTTCTAGGCGATGCCGGTCTTTGCCTGACGATATTCTTCCGCCGCGCGTTCGCGAAGGGCAAAGCGTTGCAATTTCCCTGTCTGGGTTTTCGGCAGCGCTTCGACGAAAGCAATCTGGCGCGGATACTTGAACGGTGCGATATCGGCCTTCACGTGATCTTGCAGGGTCTTGACCATCGCCGCGTCGGCATTTTGGCCAGGGTTCAGCACGATATAGGCCTTGACGATCATGCCGCGCTCCGCGTCGGGCATGCCGACTACACCGCATTCGGCGACAGCCTGATGCGTGAGCAGGCTTGCCTCGACCTCCGGCCCGGCGATGTTGTAGCCGGCAGAGATGATCATGTCGTCGGAGCGAGCCTGATACCAGAAATAGCCATCGGCATCACGGATGTAGGTGTCGCCGGATACGTTCCAGCCGTCGCGGACATATCTTGTCTGCCGCTCGTCGGCGAGATAGCGGCAGCCGGTCGGGCCGCGCATCGAAAGGCGTCCCGGCGTGCCATCCGGCAGCGGATTGCCGTCCTCGTCGATGATCCGCGCCTCGTAGCCAGGAACGGGCGTTCCGGTCGAGCCGGGACGGATCGCGCCGCGCGGGGCGGCGATGAAGATATGCAGCATTTCGGTGGCGCCGATCCCGTCCATCAGCTCGATGCCGGTTGCGGTTTTCCAGGCTTCGAACGTCGGCTTCGGCAGGGTTTCGCCGGCCGAGACGCAAATCCGCAGGCTCGGCAGACCTTCTGGCGGCAGCTTGTCGAGCATCGCGCGGTAGGCGGTCGGCGCGGTGAAGAGCACGCTGGCGCGATGTTCTGAGATCGCGGCCAGCAGGTCGGGCGGGCCGGCCTTCTCGATCAGGATACCTGCGGCGCCGATCCTCAGGGGGAACAGCACCAGCCCGCCGAGGCCGAAGGTGAAGGCAAGCGGGGGCGAGCCGATGCAGCG
>DAORNC010000010.1:35129-38032 GCA_035440785.1 Rhabdaerophilum sp.
AGCAATCGCAGATCGCGAGAAGATCGCGATGGAAGTGCATGGTCCCTTTGGGTTCACCTGTAGTGCCGGAAGTGAAACCGATCAGGCATACGTCGTCCTGCGCGGTGTCAACGGCCGTGAAGTCGGCATAACCCGGCTTCGCCATCAACGTTTCCAACTCGCCGTTTCCAAAGGTGAGGATGCGCTGGAGCGTCGGCTCGAGCTTCCGCGCCTCCACCAGTTCTTCGCTCAGCCGGTGATCGCAGAGCCCGAGATGAATCTTGGCCTTGCGGATAGGGTAGGTGAGTTCGCGCGCCCGGAGCAGCGGCATGGTCGCCACCGCAACGCCGCCGGCCTTGAGAACCGCGAAATAGGCCGCGACCAGCATCGGGTTGTTGGGCGCGCGCAGGAGCACGCGGTTGCCTGGCACCAGGCCGAGATCGCGCACCAGCACGTTGGCGATCCGATTGATCTTTTCCTCGAACTCGGCGTAGCTCCAGGTTCCCTCCGCACCGATGATCGCCGGGCGGGCTCCATTACCTGCCAGCACGTGCCGGGTCACGAGTTCATGCGCGACGTTCATGCGCTCCGGGTAATCGAGCCCCGCTTCGCGAACCAGCAAATCCGGCCATTGCGATGACGAGGGCAGGTTCTCACGGCAGAACGGATCGAGATGCGCGCTGGCGAACATGTCTCTCCTCCTCAGTTTCCGGCCTTGCCGTGCGCCTTCAGCGCTTCGCGGGCGATGACGATCTTCTGCACGTCGGTCGCACCCTCGTAGATACGCAGCGCCCGGATTTCGCGATAGAGTTCCTCGACCTTCACACCCTTGGTGACGCCGAGCCCGCCATGCAGTTGCACGGCGCGGTCGATCACAGCTTGCGCGTTCTCCGTCGCGACCATCTTGGCGAGAGCGGCCTCGCCGGTGATGCGCGCCGCACCGCCATCCTTCTTCCAGGCCGCCCGATAGACGAGCAGCGCAGCGGCTTCCACCTCGGCGATGCTGTCGGCGATATTGGCCTGTGCGAGTTGCAAATCGCCGAGCGTGACGCCGAAGAGGTTGCGGGTGGTCGCGCGCTCCAGCGTCTCATGCAGCGCCCGGCGGGCGAAGCCGAGCGCGGCGGCGCCGACCGTCGAGCGGAAGATGTCGAGCGTCGCCATCGCGATGCGGAAACCATCACCGGGGCCGCCGAGGCGATTGGCGACCGGCACGCGGCAGTCCTCGAACGCGAGCGTTGCGAGCGGGTGCGGCGCGATCACCTCGATGCGGTCTCGGATCGAGAAACCCGGTGTATCCGCATCGACGACGAAAGCCGAAAGTCCCTTTGCACCCGGCGCTTCGCCCGTGCGGACGAAGACAACGTAATGATCAGCGATGCCGCCGTTCGAAATCCAGGTCTTGCCACCGTTGATGCGCACATGATCGTTCCCGTCCGGAACGGCGGTGGTCGCGAGCGCGGCGACATCCGAGCCGGCCTCCAGTTCCGAGAGGGCGAAGGCGGCGATGCGCTCGCCGCGCGCGACGGGAGGAAGGTAGCGCTGCTTCAGTGCTTCATCGCCGAACAGCGTGATCGAGCCGGTGCCGAGCCCCTGCATCGCGAAGGCGAAATCGGCGAGCCCGTCATGAAACGCGAGAATCTCGCGAGTGAGACACAGTGTTCGCACGTCGAAATTCGGTGTCAGTCCGCCGTAAGCCGCAGGCACGGTGGGGCGCAGGAACCCGGCCTTGCCGAGCGCAGCGACACGCGCGCGGCAGGCGGTATCGACGTCGTCATGCGGCAGATGGGGAAGATGCGCGCTTGTCCAACCCGCAAGGTCGATGGCAAAGGCACGGTGCCGTTCCTCGAAGAACGGCCAGGCAAGCGTTTCCGCCAGCGTCGGCATCGTCAGTTCCCCTCGAAAACCGGTTTCGATTTGGCAGCGAAGGCATGGTAGGCGCGAGCGAAATCCTCGGTCTGCATGCAGAGCGCCTGCGCAACGGCCTCGGCCTCAATTGCGTTTTCGACCGACATTGCCCATTCCATTTCCAGCATCCGCTTGGTCATCGCGTTGGCGAAGGTCGGCCCATCGGCAAGCTCGCGGGCGAGGGTGCGTGCTTCGTCCAGAATCGCCTCGGGCGAGACGAGACGGTTGAGGAACCCCCAACGTTCCGCTTCGTCGCCGCGCAGCACGCGGCCGGTGTAAAGGAGTTCCGCCGCCCGACCCTGTCCGATGATGCGCGGCAGCATGGCGCAGGCGCCCATGTCACAACCTGCGAGCCCGACACGGTTGAACAGGAAGGCGATCTTGCTGCCTGTGGTGCCGAGCCGCATGTCCGATGCCATGGCGATGATTGCGCCGGCGCCGGCGCAGATGCCGTCGATCGCGGCGATAATCGGCTGAGGGCAAGCGCGCATCGCCTTGACGAGTTCACCCGTCATGCGCGTGAACTTCAGGAGGCCGACAGTGTTCATCGCAACCAACGGGCCGATGATCTCGAACACGTCGCCGCCGGACGAGAAATTTCCGCCCGCGCCTGTAATCACGACGGCCTTGATCTCCTCGTCCTTCTGAAGAGCGAGGAAGAAATCGGTCAGTTCGCGATAGCTTTCGAACGTGAGCGGGTTCTTCCGCTCCGGGCGGTTGAGCGTCACGGTCGCGATCTTTCCCGTGACCACCAGTGCGAAATGCACCGGGCGGAACGACGAGACCGGCAAGGCGACGGCGTTGGCAGGCATCATGTCGCATCCTCGGGGTTGGCCGGGCGCGCGGCCCGCTGAATGGAGGCTTTGGTGGTGCCGAGCAGGCGCATCAGGCCGGCGAGTTCCTCCGGCGTGAGCCCGGCGAAGAGGGTGGCGATCCATTCCTCGTTTGTGTCTTGTCCGAGCACGAAAAAGGGAGCCTCGACCGCATCAGAAACCGTGACCTCCAGGGGGCCGGTTTCC
>DAORNC010000011.1:0-12602 GCA_035440785.1 Rhabdaerophilum sp.
AAGCCAAACATGCGCAACCCTGCCCTTCCGCCCTCGAAAAGCGGGGATGGGCCAGGGAACATAGGCCAAGAGACGGAACAACATGCCTGAAGTCATCTTCAATGGCCCCGAGGGACGCCTCGAAGGCCGCTACCAGCCGGCGAAGAAGAAGGGTGCGCCGATCGCGATCGTGCTGCATCCGCATCCGCAGTTCGGCGGCACGATGAACAACCAGATCGTCTATCAGTTGTTCTACACCTTTCATGAGCGTGGCTTTTCGGTCCTGCGTTTCAATTTCCGCGGCGTCGGGCGCTCGGAAGGAACCTTCGACCACGGCACCGGCGAGCTTTCGGATGCCGCCGCCGCGCTCGACTGGATGCAGGCCGTCAACCCGGACGCGCGCTCCTGCTGGATCGCCGGTGTCTCGTTCGGCGCCTGGATCGGCATGCAGTTGCTGATGCGTCGCCCGGAGATCGAGGGCTTCGTCTCGATCGCGGCGATGGCGAACCGCTACGATTTTTCGTTCCTTGCCCCCTGCCCATCCTCAGGCCTGTTCGTGCATGGCGACAAGGATCGCGTCGCGCCGGTCAACGATGTCATTTCCGTCATCGACAAGGTGAAGGTGCAGAAGGGCGTCAAGCTCGATCACGCCGTCATCGAGGGTGCGAACCACTTCTTCGAAAACCGCGTCGACCAGTTGGTCGGCACGGTGGGAGATTATCTCGACAGGCGTCTGGGGATCGTCAGGGATTGACGACCGCTTCCGTCATGACCGGGTTCAGCCCGACCATCCACGACTTCGATGCCTGGCCAGAAAGTCGTGGATACCTGCCACAAGGGCGGGCATGACGAACCACATTTCCTCGCAGCCCACCTGAAGCCACCTACATGACCGATTTTTCACCCAAATCCGATTTCCTGCGCATCCTTCAGGAGCGCGGCTTCATCCACCAGTGCTCTGATTTTGCCGGGCTCGATGCGCTGGCGGCCAGAGGCGAAGTCGTGGCCTATGTCGGTTACGACTGCACCGCGCCCTCGCTCCACATCGGCAATTTCCTGTCGATGATGATGCTCTACTGGCTCCAGCAGTCCGGCAACAAGCCGATCACGCTGATGGGCGGCGGCACGACCCGTATAGGCGACCCATCCGGCAAGGACGAGACGCGCGCCCTGCGCACCATCGCCGAGATCGACGCCAACAAGGAAGCGATCAAGGGTGTCTTCGCCAAGGTGCTTCAATTTGGCGCCGGAAAAACTGACGCGGTGATGATCGACAACGCCGAGTGGCTCCCGGAACTGAAATGGATCGACATGCTGCGGGATGTCGGGCGGCATTTCTCGGTCAACCGCATGCTCTCGATGGATTCGGTCCGTCTCCGTCTCGAACGCGAGCAGGAGATGAGCTTCATCGAGTTCAACTACATGATCGCGCAGAGCTACGATTTCGTGGAGCTCTCGAAGCGCCTTGGTTGCAACCTCCAGATGGGCGGCTCCGACCAATGGGGCAACATCATCATGGGCGTCGATCTCGGCCGCCGCATGGGCACGCATCAACTTTACGCGCTGACGACGCCGCTGCTCACCACCGCCTCCGGCGCCAAGATGGGCAAGACGGCACAGGGCGCCGTCTGGCTCAACGCCGAAGCCTTCTCGCCTTACGATTTCTGGCAATACTGGCGCTCGACCGAGGATGCAGATGTCGGCAAGTTCCTGCGCCTTTTCACGATCCTACCGATGAGCGAGATCGTGCGTCTCGAAAAGCTCGGCGGCGCCGAGATCAATGAAGCCAAGAAAGTGCTCGCGACCGAAGCAACCGCGCTTCTCCACGGGCGCGCTGCGGCGGAAGCGGCTGCCGAAACCGCACGTATCACCTTCGAGGCCGGCGGCACGGCAGCGGATCTGCCCACGGTCGAAATCGCCGCGAACGAACTTGAGGCCGGGCTCGGCGTCCTTGCAGCCTTCGTCAAGGCCGGGCTTGTCACCTCGAACGGCGAGGCGCGCCGGCAGGTGCAGGCGGGCGGGCTCAGGGTCAATGACCAGCCAGTCACGACCCCGCAGTCTACACTGACACCGGACGACGCGGTGCACGAAGGGGCGATCAAGCTCTCTTTCGGCAAGAAAAAGCACGTCTTGCTGCGCCCGGTCTGATCCGGACGTTACTTCTCGCGCTGAATTTCGAAGAACTTGCGCAGGAAGCCTGGCGCGATGGCGCTGACCGGGTTCGTTCGCAGCACCGGCGCACTCGCCCGTCCGCTGACGACGAACGGAACGGCGAAAAGCCCTTCGTATTGCCCGCCGCCGAGAATGCGACCGATAATCGGCACCTGCGCGAACAGGTTGTTGAGCGCGTAGGCCGGCACGAAAGCCCCCTGCAGGGATACCCGGTCACGGGCGTAATCGAGCGTGCCTTCGAGCGTGCCGCCGATCTCGCCGCCCCACATCACGGCCTCCTTGAGAATAAGAACGCTCTGCTCCCGGATAAAATCAGCCCGAAACTTGGTGAACTGCGTCTGGTCGCCGCCGATCGGCAGGCCCTGGGCGCCTTGCGTACTTGCGCGCGCCTGCTTCAGCGCCGGTTCGCCGCGAATGACGAAATCGCGCATCTGCACCACTCCGCGCTGCCCCCTGGCACTGACCACCAGATCGCCGTGCATGCGCCCGCCATAGGCCTTGGCATAGATATCGAGAAAGCGGGCCAGCGCCCCGCCGTCCGTCGTCTCCAGGGCAAGTCGGGTTCCGTCCCCCTCCCGTCCCACGGTGGAGATCGTCAATCCGTCACCGCCGAAACGCCCCTTTACCGTGAGTTCGCGGAGATCTCCGCCACGCTTGACGAGCTTGACGTCCGCAGCGCTGAGAAGTTCGCCGTTGAACCCGACCAGCACGGTCGACTGCAGGTCGAGTTCGATATCGCCCCCGTTCTCCGGCTTCTTGTCATTCGGCTTTCCGGCCTGCCCAAGCGAGAGGAAAGGGCGAACATCGAAGGAATTGCCGCGTAGATTGACCCGATAACCGTTTCGGTTACGCTCGATCGCGAGCCGCGCGACATCCCCCGGCGACAGTTTAATCGAGGCGAAATCCGCTTTGGAGAACTGGTTTTCCTTGTTGAATTCGAGCCGCCCGCGCGCGGAAACTCCGCCAAAATCAGCCTCGAACTTATCGAGCACCACGGCCTCGTTCCGGGAAAGCATCGTGAACCGCATTTTTCCCGCTACACCCGCCCTCTTGGCGAGTGGCGCCAGCGGCGCTTCGATCCGCGCCTTCGCAAGATCAAGTTCGATCTCGATCGGCGCATTGTCACCGAACGCCGTCGTCACCGCGACGCCGAACGTACCGGCCATCAGCGGCTTGACTTCGATCCCGCGACGCGCGAGCTGCACGTCGTCCATCGTCGAGCGGATCGTCGCCGTGCTGGGTTTGCCGGCTGACATCCGCAGCTCGATCTTGTTGGAGACCCCGCTAACGGTGCCCTCGCCCTTGAGAACGGCGTGATCGTTGCGGGCCGAGAGTTCGAACTGCCCGCCCTCAAGCCGCTCGCCCCGGAAAGCCTTCTCGATCGAAACCTGTTTGAGCCCCGCCTGAATATCGATCCTGACGTCCTTCGCGGCAACTTGCCGGGAAATCGGCAACGTGATGCGGGCCTCGCCTTCGATTGTCCCTCCCGAAACCTCGACATCGCCGGGCGGCGCGATGACCGCCTTCAGCGAGCCGGAAGAGAGATAGGTCATCAGCCCTCGCAGATCGCCCTTGATGGGTAGCTTCATTGCCATAATCGCCGGACGCTGCGCGGTGTCGGCGATCGACAGGTTCGCGTTGCGGATATCCACACGACCTGCCCCGGCTGGCCGGATCGCGGCTTCGAGTATGGAAACCTCGGCCTTGCGGCCGGTCGAGCGTCCCTTGATGTTCACCCCGTCAATCGGCGGCGCATCGAGCACCGGTCGCACCGCGATTCCGGTCAGCTCGTATTCGACATGAAGCGCGTCGTCCGCGATGGGCAGGCGCCGGAAGGCGTTGGCGAGCGACTCGCCCTGCAGCCTTGAACGCAACTGAAGGCGTGCGAGATGCCCGGCCGATACGTGCTCGACCATCCAGCGCCGGACATTTGGCGCCACCCACACTGGCCAAATCCGCATCGCCTTACGGATTTCCACCCCTGCGGCGTCGATATTGGTTTCGATCAGACCTCCGTTCTCGAAAGAGAACCGGCCGTCCATGACAAGTTTGCCGTCATCTTCCGCAAGCGAGAGTCTTTCGAGGCGAAAACTGGTGAACGATGGCGACAGAATGCCCGCGGCTTCCAGCGAGTCGATCGACAGGATCGGCTCGTCGACCGTCAGCCGATCGATATCCGCCCGACCGGCCTTCAGGCTCAGCCGATAGCCGGAATTCTCGCCACCGAGAGGCGTCATGCGGCCCAACGCCATGATGTTGGTTTCGTTGAACCGGAGCTGGAAGCGGTCGATCAGGATATCCTTTTCCCCCGCACGCAGGCGCAGGTCCAACGCTGCCTCGTCGAGCTGGAACGGCGGCATGTCGGGGTCCGGCGGCTCGATCCGCCCACCGCGTGCCGTCAGCGAGGCGCCGGTTTCCGCCAGCACGGCATCCGTCCCGATCCGCGAGTGAAGCCGGAACGCCAGATTCAACCCCGGATCAATGCCCTTCACCTTTTGTCCGAGAATGCCGAACAGCGCCCCGGCAGTCAGGTTATCGCTATCGACTTGCACGAGGCGCTCGCCCGAGGGAAGCATTTCGTTGCGGCCCACGAATTCGATTGCCTGCCTGTGATCGGCCTGTTCGACGCGGGCGCGGATCGTCCCGTCCGCCCCGCGCGTTACGGCAATGGTTAGGCCGGCCTGAAGCGGAGCCACCTGGTCGTCGTCCCGGCGCTGGAAGAGCGAGATGTTTTTGCCGGTGATGGTTGTCAGTGAGGCGAACGCCGGGTCCTGCCCCGACACGGCGAAATTCACCGCCCCGAGCGTCGCGTGGAGCAGGGTCAGGGCTTCCTCCGCCCCGAGTGGCGGGTCACCCGGTTTCGAGCGCGGCAAGACCAGCTTCAGACCCTCGAACGTGATCGCCCGGGCTTCCGGTGCCAACGTCAGGAGCGAGGTCCCGGTCAGGCGGAAGTCCGCGCGCTCCAGTTCGGCATAGGCGCCAGATGCGGCATTGGAAATCGCGAGGCCAGAGATCGAGAAGGTCGGGGAGAGACCGGCGATGCGGATGCCAGCCTCATCCAGCATGAGTTCGTTCTGCGCGCCAATTCCTCCCTTGATCGCCGCGACGAATCTTTCGCGGAGGAACGCTGTGCCGCGCTCGCGCTGGATGAACCACAGGAAACATCCGGCGGCGATAACCACGGCCACAACGAGCAGGACTGCGGAAACGCCGCACCAACCGAGGAGGGAAAGGCGACGGCGGCGCCTCTTGCCCGGCGCGATCAGCTCCTCCAGCCGCCCGGTATGGCCTTCGTGCTCATCCACGTCGCAATTCAAACGCCCCGATCTCCGCTCGCTGCCTGTCTGTCTGTCGGCGATCTCGTCGACAGGCTTCCGCCCGATTTCCTTTACCAGCTAATGCCTTTACGCAATGCCGCGCGGATCGTTTTTGCGGCTTTGATGGCAATAGTTCACATCAAAGACGTCAAAATGAAGGAATTCGTTCCCTCAATGCTTCGGATAACGCGCGAAGGATCGAACGCTGCGGAAAATCGTCGCATTTATCCTCTCGTCCCCGGCAGGCGGACGCACTAATTGATGGCCGAGCGACCAACCGGAGGATTTCGTTATGAGTGCCATGCCCGCGATCGGTTCGAAGGCCCCGTCCTTCACCCTGCCCGGCGATTCGGGAAAGACGCTCTCCCTCGCCGGCTTTGCCGGAAAAAAGCTCGTCCTGTACTTCTATCCGAAAGACGATACTTCCGGCTGCACGGCAGAAGCCAAGGATTTCAATACCTTGCGCGCGGATTTTCAGGCGGCCGGCACGGAGATTGTCGGCGTTTCGCCGGACTCGCCCAAGAGCCACGACAAGTTCCGGGACAAGTACGCGCTCGCCTTCCCCCTCGCGTCGGACGAAAGCAAGGCTATGCTGGAGGCCTATGGCGTCTGGGTCGAGAAGAGCATGTACGGCCGTAAGTACATGGGTGTGGAGCGCACAACCTTCCTCATCGGGCCGGACGGCACCGTTCTTAACATCTGGAACAAAGTAAAGGTGCCGGGCCATGCCGAGGAAGTGCTCAAGGCCGCGCGCGGCACGTGAAACAACCGGAAATCGCGCGCCGTTATCGGTGCATTAACCCTAACAATTCATGATGATGCGATCGAGGCTGTAAGGTCGGAGTCGCGTTGTTCATGTTCATTCGGATGCCGGTGCAGGGCCCCTTCGCCAATTCGGACGCTCGTCTGGCCCTGATGATTCGCTCGGAAAACGGAACACGGCTGGTCGAGTTCGGCAGCCGCACGGTCGTCGCGCTCATCCTGCTTGCGGCCCTGTTTTTCGCGTGGTTCCTGGTCGCTTCTTTCTACCTTGTGATGCGCGATGAGTTCGTTGCTTCCTATTTTGCCGGACAGCGTCGCGATGTTCACGCCTACGAGAGCCGGATTCTTGAATTGCGCTCGCGAATCGATCGCATCACCGCCCGCCAGTTGCTCAACCAGGATACGATCGAGGATCGGGTTTCCACTCTCGTCGCACGGCAGGCGGAGATCGAAGCCCGGCAGATTATGGTCTCGGAACTCGCTGCCAAGGCAGAGACAACCGGCATTCCCCTGCCCTCAACCTTCGCGGTCGCCCCCGAAGCTCCCGCCATTACAGGAAGTTCCCCACTCTCCTTCGCGCCGATCAAGGGCAAGCCGCAACCTTTGCCGCCGACTTCGCCGCAGCGGCTCGGCATGATGGCCCCCGCCATCACGCCCCCCAATGCCGCGGCGCCACGCGGACCGATGGAAAGCGTCGTCACCGAGATCGAGCGTCGCTCGGCTTCCCTCGAACAGGCCCAGAAGAGTTATATCGCCCATCTCGGCGAGGCCGCCGAAAAGGAAATCTCCCGCTCCCGGAATGCTGTTGCCTCGCTCGGCATCGACCTGTCCCGGTTCGGCAAGCGCACCTTCGAAGCTGCTCCACCCGCTGCGGTGCCGAGCTTCGATGAATTCACCCTGCGGGATGTTTCCGGGCATTCCGCGATGGGTGGCCCGCTGCTCCCGGTGGCGGGCGCGCCAGATACTTTCGACATCACGATCAACCGCGTCGAGGCAACGATCGAGAACGCGGTCAAGGCCCGCGCCGTATTCCGCGCGCTGCCGATCGGGCGCCCGATCAACGAGAAGCATGAATTGTCGTCCGGCTTCGGCACTCGGCTTGATCCGTTCACACGCTCGCTCGCACAGCACTCCGGTCTCGACTTCCGGGCTCCTTCCGGCACGAATATTCGCGCCGTCGCGCCCGGCAAGGTGATCGATGCGGGGTATAACGGCGGTTATGGCCGCATGGTCGAGATCGATCACGGCCACGGCATCACCACGCGTTACGCGCATATGTCGTCGATCTCCGTCAGCGAGGGCCAGCGCGTCGAGAAAGGCACAGTGATCGGTCAGGTCGGCTCGACCGGTCGCTCCACCGGCCCGCACCTCCATTACGAGGTGCGCATCGACGACGACGCTACCGACCCGATGCGCTTCGTCAAGGCCGAGCGGTTGCTGGCACCGAACTGATCGGCTTCCGCGAAGCGCAAGCCCGAACGGGCGCCGGGCGGTCAGCCCGGACTTGGTGCCGCAGGCGCGGCATCACAGAACTAGTCGATATCCTCGACGACCGTATCACCGCCGCCGTGGACACGCTGGGCCAGCGCCGCCTCGATGAAGGGATCGAGTTCGCCATCGAGCACCTCCTGCGGAGTGCCCGAAGTCACGCCCGTGCGCAAGTCCTTCACAAGCTGATAGGGTTGGAGCACATAGGAGCGGATCTGGTGGCCCCAGCCGATATCGGTCTTGTTGGCCTGCTCGGCCATCGCCGCTTCCTCACGCTTCTTCAGTTCGAGCTCGTAGAGACGCGCGCGGAGCATCTTCCACGCGAGTTCGCGGTTCTGGTGCTGCGAGCGCGAGGTCTGGCTCATTACCATGATTCCGGTCGGGATATGGACGAGACGCACCGCCGATTCGACCTTGTTGACGTTCTGCCCGCCAGCACCTTGCGCGCGCATCAGATCGATACGGACATCGCTTTCCTTTAGGTCGACCTGAATGGAATCATCGACCACCGGATAGACCTGCACCGACGCGAACGAGGTATGCCGACGCGCATTTGAATCGAACGGCGAGATGCGCACGAGGCGGTGCACGCCGCCCTCGGTCTTCGCCCATCCATAAGCGTTGCGGCCCTTGATCAGCAGCGTCGCGGACTTGATGCCGGCCTCTTCACCGTCCGACATTTCCATGACGTCGACCTTGAAGCCCGAGCGCTCGGCCCAGCGCGTATACATGCGCAGCAGCATCGAGGCCCAGTCCTGGCTTTCGGTGCCGCCGGCGCCCGAATGCACTTCGAGATAGGTGTCGTTGCCGTCCGCCTCCCCCGAGAGAAGCGCCTCGACCTGGCAGCCTCGGCCTCGACAGCGCGAATCTGTTCCTCGCCTTCCGCGATCGTCGCGGAGTCGTTTTCCATTTCACCGAGTTCGATCAAGGTCTTGGCGTCGTCCAGATCGCGTTCGAGCTTGAGGATGCCATTCAGCTTGTCCTCAAGGTCGGAGCGTTCGCGGGTGATCTTCTGCGCAGCGGTCGAATCATTCCAGAAATCCGGATGCTCGACGCGGGCGTTCAGTTCCTGCAGGCGCTTGTGGGATTTGTCCCAGTCAAAGATGCCTCCTCAGCAGCCCCACAGACTGCTCGATGGCATCGACCATCGTCTGAATTTCCGCACGCATTGTTGAAAGTTCCTGTCAGACCGGGCAAATCCCGGCGTCATTCCGTTGGCGTCGGGATACCCGACGCGTTACCGCGATGCAATCGGAGATCGGATCGGTCAGTAGAGGCCGCCGGTCGTGGCACCGATCGGCGCGCCGCCTCCGCCACCGCCAGACGCAGCAGTTCCGCCGAAGGAGTAACTCTCCGGCGGCGCAGTGTTGGGCTTGAACGGCTCGAGAATGCCGCTCGGATCGCCAGCGCTGGTGCGCTGTCCGGTCGCAGCATTGACGCGGATGAACTTGATCCCCGGCGGCACGCGGAACTGAAGGTTCGGCTTGTCGGCGAGCGCTTCCTTCATGAAATCGCGGAATACCGGCGCGGCATACTGGCCGGCCGTTGCCGAGTTGCCGAGCGAACGCGGCTTGTCGAAGCCGAGATAGACGCCGACCGCGAGATCGGGCGAGAAGCCCACGAACCACACGTCCTTCGCATCGTTGGTCGTGCCGGTCTTGCCCGCAAGGGTGCGGTTAAGCGAGCGCAGCACGGTCGCGGTGCCGCGCTGGATCACGCCCTGCATGATCGAGACGATCTGGTAGGCGGACATCGGATCGATGACGCGCTCGCGCTTGTCGACAAGGCGCGGCTCGTCCTGATCGTGCCATCCCTCGGAGAGGCATTCCTTGCAGACGCGCTCATCGTGCTTGTAGATCGTCGAGCCCCAGCGGTCCTGGATGCGATCGATCAAGGTCGGGCGGATGCGGCGACCGCCGTTGGCGAGCATCGAATAGGCCGCCGTCATGCGCAGCACGGTCGTCTCGCCCGCGCCGAGCGACATCGCCAGCACCGGCAGCATATCGTCATAAACACCGAAACGCTTCGCGTATTCGGCAACGAGCGGCATCCCGAGGTCGCGCGCGAGGCGCACGGTCATCAGGTTCTTGGAGCGCTCAATGCCCTGGCGCAGCGTGCGCGGTCCGGTCGATTTGCCGTCGTAGTTATCCGGCCGCCATACTTCGCCATTGCCCTGATCGACCTCGATCGGCTCGTCGAGAATGATCGAGGACGGTGTATAGCCGTTGTCGAGGGCGGTGGCGTAGACGAATGGCTTGAATGACGAGCCCGGCTGGCGCAACGCCTGCGTCGCCCGGTTGAATTCCGACTTGTCGAACGAGAAGCCGCCGACCATGGCCTTGATGCGGCCCGTATGCGGATCCATCGCGACGATGGCGCCGGAAATCTCCGGAACCTGGCGCAGGCGATACTGACCTTCCTTGTCCTTGATCGGTTCGACATAGACGACATCGCCCGCCGTCAGCGCGCTGCGGAGTGGCTTGCGCGGGAAGGCCTTGGCGCTCTCGGCGGTGATGACGCCGGTCTCGCGCTTGCGGTCGATGACGCCGCCGCCGAGCTTGGCAGGCTGAAGTCCGACTTGTGCTTCGGAATCCGTCACCGACAGAACAACCGCGAGCCGCCACGGGTCGATGTCCGTAAGCCCCTGCACCTCGGCCAGCTGCGCGCCCCAATCGCCGCTCGGCGGGATCTTCTCGGTTGCGCCGCGCCACCCGCGCGCCTCGTCGAAGCGCACGAGGCCGTCCGAGAGCGCCTTGCGCGCGTAGATCTGAAGCTTCGGATCGAGCGTCGAACGCACGGAGAGCCCGCCTTCGTAGAGCTTCTTCGAACCATAGCGTTCGGCGAGTTCGCGCCGCACTTCCTCGGCGAAGAAGCCGGCGGCATAGGAGTTCGGTGAAAGCTGACGGAAGGTGACATTCAGCGGTTCTGCCCGGGCGGTCGCCCCGTCTTCCTTCGAGATATAGCCGTTGTCGACCATGCGATCGATTACGTAGTTGCGGCGGTTGATCGCGGCATCACGGTTGTTGATCGGATGATAGGTCGAAGGCGCCTTCGGCAATGCGGCGAGATAGGCGGCTTCCGCAATGGTGAGTTCGTGAACCGATTTCCCATAGTAGTTGAGCGCGGCCGCAGCGACGCCGTAGTTGCCGAAGCCGAGATAGATCTGATTGAGATAGAGTTCGAGGATCTTGTCCTTCGAGAAAGTCGATTCGAGCCGGAAGGCGAGCAACGCCTCCTTGATCTTGCGGTCGATGCTTTGTTCCGGTGACAGGAAGAAGTTCTTCGCGACCTGCTGCGTAATGGTCGAACCGCCCTGCTGGCGGCCACCGGAAGCGCGCCCACGCACCAGCGCGCGGGCGATACCTTCAGGATCGACGCCGCCGTGCTTGTAAAAGTTCTTGTCTTCCGCCGAAAGATAGGCCGCGATCAGCAGCTTCGGAATAGCCTGGATGGGGAGATAGAGGCGGCGTTCACGCGCGTATTCGGCGAGGAGGGTCCCGTCCGCCGCATGAACACGGGTCGTCACCGGCGGCTCGTATTTCGCGAGCTGGGCATGATCCGGCAAATCCTGCGAATAATTCCAGATCACATAGCCGGCGACTGCCGCGCCCAGCAGCCCGACTAGGGTGGCCGTTCCGAAGAGAAACGCGAAGAAGCGAGCGATCATCCGCATCGTGCAATCCATCCCCAGCGCGGCGAAAAGCCGGCTCAGCCCTGAAATCCGGCCGCGACGAAGACACTGTCCTTCGGCCTGCAGCCACCCGAAACGCGGCAGTCTGCGCTCTTTCCCACCCGTCAAAGCCGCGTCGGCTGCGAGCCGGAAAGCCCGTCCGCATAGCAGACGTCGCTTCCTGCGACAAATCCCCACGCTTGCAATTCATCACAAAAGCGCAAACCGTGGCTTAATAACGGCAATTGGGTCATACGCGCCTCATTTGGTGCGCACGGGAGCCCATTCCAAGCTCATCCGGGCGAATTTCCCGAGACAGCGTTGCGGCCGTGCATCATGAAATCCACCAATGCCCGGCCAAGGCTTTTCGCCAGCTGGTTCCGCCCGGCGTCCGAGGACAATGCTGCAAGATCGTCGGGATTCGAAAGGTAGCCCAGTTCGACAAGGATGGAGGGCATGTCCGGTGCCCGAAGCACGCGGAAACCTGCACTTCGGAGCGGCGTCTTGTGGACGCGCGAGCCGCTCTCCAGCGCCGCGACGCTGCGCCGCGCGACGATCTGGCTGAAGAGCCGTGTTTCGCGGCGAGCGAGGTCGAAAAGGATATCGTCCACCCCTTCCCTCTGCTCTTCCGTCACATCGACTCCGGCGAGAAGATCGGCGCGGTTCTCCTTTTCCGCTGCGCGAGCGGCGTTGGCGTCAGAAGCGCGATCCGACAGGGTGTAAACCGATGCCCCTCGCACATCCTTCTCCCCGGAGAGCGAATCGGCGTGGAGCGAGACGAAAAGCGCCGCGCCGCGCGCGCGGCCGAAAGCGACCCGCTCGCCCAGCGCGATGAACCGGTCGTCCTCGCGGGTTAACTGCACCTCGATACGGCCATCCTGCTCGATGATGGCCTTCATCGCCTTCGCGACCGCGAGCACGATATCCTTTTCCGCTTCCCCCTTCAGGCCCGACGCGCCGGGATCGATACCACCGTGACCGGGATCGATCACGAGAAGGGGCTTCGCCTTCGCGTCGCGCGGGGGCGTTCCTTCCGACTGTGCCTTGTTCCGGGCGTCGCTGCGTTTTGCGCGGTCGACGGCAGCCCGCTCGGCAAACCTTGCGCGATCCGTCGTATGAACCTGCACGACGAGGCGCGGGACGCCTGCCTGCCGCACCACATCGATACGCTCGACGATGGCCGGCTTCGCAAGATCCAGCACGATGCGCGACTG
>DAORNC010000011.1:12674-16186 GCA_035440785.1 Rhabdaerophilum sp.
GGAAAGACAACGCCTTCAAGGTCGATGACGAGCCGGTCCGGATTTTCCAGTACCTCGAATCGCGTCACGGCCTCGCGCGTAAGGTCGATCACCAGTCCAGCCGATTGGGAATCGTTGCCCGGCACGAGATGGATAGCGTGGCCGATGTTCGGCGCATCGTCCTGTGCCCGAACGATTCTCGACGCACAAAATACCAGCGCGCAAACGAGAACGGCGGCCAGGAGGCTGCGAAAGAGCGCGCCACGCAGCGTGACGCGAGCGTCTTTCACGCATCGGAAAGGGCAGGATCCATCTTCGAACGCGCGCATCGCCGAACCGTTCCGTTGGCCGAGCACTCCGATTAGCCAAGCACCCTTGCCAAATCGCGCCCTCAACCTTAAACGGGGTCTACGGTGCATTCTTCGCCGGGGCAAGTTTTCGTTGATCCGTTTCTCCGGCATCGGAGCGTGCGGGTCCTCAGCCTCGTCGCCAGGATGCGGGAAACTCCGCCGGAAGCCTTTGCCGCAGCTCGGCAATTTCGCTTTCCGTGCGCGAGCCCCGTGGCGCGCGACCTTCGCGTGTCTTTTCGAGCGAGGATGGCGCAATGCCGGCACGGATGATGGAACGAATGTGTTGGAGCGAAGGATATTCGCACAGCCACGTCTCGTTCCGCCGCCTTGCCCTCGCCCCCTGCTCTAAAACGCCGTTTACCGCCCGGCCCGTCCTTCCCAGGCTCGAGCCTTCCCCCTTCTCCTCGCGCCGGCCTGCCGTTTCGCCCCCCGTCGAGCGAAGCGTTACCGATCGCGCCTGCAATGCGCCCGGGGCGCGCCGGCCGGCCTACTTCCTTTCAAGAGTTTCCAATGACAACGAAAATGCTGATCGACGCCGCCCACCCGGAAGAGACCCGGGTCGTGGTGACACGGGGCAACCGGGTTGAGGAATTCGATTTCGAATCCGCCAACCGTCGCCCTCTGAGGGGCAACATCTATCTGGCCAAGGTAACACGTGTGGAGCCTTCGCTCCAGGCTGCCTTCGTCGATTTCGGCGGCAATCGCCACGGTTTCCTCGCCTTCTCCGAAATCCACCCTGATTACTACCAGATCCCGACGGCCGACCGTCAGGCTCTGCTCGCCGAGGAAGCCGAGGCCGCTCGGGAGGAGGACGACGACGAGGATGGCAGACGCTCCCGCCGTTCGCGCGGCGCCAAGCCAAAGCGCGCCAAGGCCGGCGACGAGGCCGTAACCTCGGCCCCGGTTGAGGCCGACAGCGGCGAAGAGAGCGCTGTCGCCTCCGAATCCGCGAGGGAAGAAAACGGCAACGGCGAAGAGGCCGCCAAGGAAGAGGATCACGTCGAGCAGCTCGGCGGTGGCGGCGACGCGATGGAAGAAGTGCCGACCCGCGCCGCGCCGCGTGCCCGCAAGCAGTACAAGATTCAGGAGGTCATTAAGCGCCGGCAGATCCTGCTGGTGCAGGTGGTCAAGGAAGAACGTGGCACCAAGGGCGCGGCGCTGACGACCTATCTCAGCCTCGCTGGCCGCTATTCGGTGCTGATGCCGAATACCGCGCGTGGTGGCGGCATCTCCCGCAAGATCACCAATTCGGCCGACCGCAAGCGCCTCAAGTCGATGGCCTCCGAGCTTGAGGTTCCGGATGGGATGGGCGTCATCCTGCGCACCGCAGGCGCAGCGCGCACCAAGGTCGAGATCAAGCGCGATTTCGAATATCTGATGCGCCTGTGGGAAAGCGTGCGCTCGCTGACGCTGGAATCGACCGCGCCGGCCCTCGTCTACGAGGAAGGCTCGCTCATCAAGCGCGCGATCCGCGATCTCTACTCCAAGGACATCGAGGAAATCCTCGTTGCCGGCGATGACGGCTACCGCGAGGCCAAGGACTTCATGCGGATGCTGATGCCGTCCCATGCCAAGGCCGTTCAGCCCTACAAGGACGCCACCCCGATCTTCTCGCGCTACGGTGTCGAGAGCCAGCTGGATGCGATGTTCTCCAATGTCGTGACGCTTAAGTCCGGCGGCTACATCGTCATGAACCAGACCGAGGCACTCGTCTCGATCGACGTGAACTCCGGTCGTTCGACGCGCGAGCACAACATCGAGGATACCGCGCTCAAGACCAATCTCGAAGCCGCCGAGGAAGTCGCTCGCCAGCTCCGCCTGCGTGACCTTGCCGGTCTCGTGGTGATCGATTTCATCGACATGGAGGAGAAGCGCAACAACAAGGCGGTCGAGCGCAAGCTCAACGACTGCCTCAAGAATGATCGTGCGCGCATCCAGGTCGGCCGCATCTCGCACTTCGGCTTGCTGGAGATGAGCCGCCAGCGCATCCGCACCGGCGTGCTCGAAAGTTCCACCACCCCCTGCCCGCATTGCGCCGGCACGGGCCTGCTGCGCTCGACGCCGAGTCTCGCCCTTCACGTGCTGCGCGCGCTGGAGGATACACTCCTGCGCGGCGCAACGCATGACATCACGCTCAAGACGCGGCTCGAAACGGCGTTCTACATCCTCAACCAGAAGCGCGACAGCCTGACAGCGCTCGAAGCGCGCTTCGGGGTGACGATCACCATCGTCGCCGAAACCAGCCTCCAGCCAGCGCAGCACTACATCATCGAGCGCGGCGAACCGGCCCAGGGTCGTTTCACCGCCGAACGCGTCGAGGGCGAGGCCACGCCGGAGAAGCCGAGCAACGCACCGCGCGCGGTCCATCCCGAGGATGTCGCCATCGAGGAGGCACCGGAAGAGGAAGCCGACGCCCCCGAGGGCGAAGAATCCTCCCGAGAGGGCAGCTCGGAGGATCGCAAGCGCCGTCGCCGTCGCCGTCGTCGCGGTCGTGGCGGTGATCGTGACAATCAGGGAGCACAGCGCACCGAAGGCGCCTCGACCTCTGCCGATAACAGCGACGACGGTGATGACGAGGGCGACGAAGAAGGCGAAGGCGAGGCCGATAGCGAAACCCGTGCCGCCTCCACCGGCGAAGGGGAACGCAAGCGCCGTCGTCGGCGCCGGGGTGGTCGCCGAAATCGCCGTGATCGCGAGGGACGCGAGGGCGAAAATGCCGAAGCGTCGGAAGTCGTGACAGACGCGGTCCCGGCCATCGAGGCGATTACGGCCGAGCCGGAGGCGCCTGCGATCGAGGAGGCGCCCGCAAAGCCATCGACCGCGGAAAAGGCTCCGGCTAGGAAGCCGCGCCGCAGCCGCGCGAAAAAAGCTGACACCGAGGCCGTCGAAGCGGAAGCGCCTGCAGAAGCCGCGCCGGCTGAGAAGCCCAAGCGTGCGCCCCGCACCCGCGCGAAGAAAGCGGACGTGGAAGCACCCACGGCCGCAACCGCTACCGAAAAGGTCTCGATGCCGTCTCAGGTCGCCGAACCCGCGCTGGAGATCAAGACTGCTCCGGTCAAGGTTGCGCCGCCGCCCGAGCCCGAGGTCGAGGATCCGGACCGCCCGAAGCGCACCGGCTGGTGGGCCAAGGCCAAGAAGGCTCTAGGCGGCGAGTAAACTTGAATGTTCATACCCGGCCTTGCG
>DAORNC010000011.1:16208-27386 GCA_035440785.1 Rhabdaerophilum sp.
GCACGACCAAAGGCCCGCGAAAGCGGGCCTTTTGTCTGCGAGGAGCGGGTTCAGTCGAATTCGGCGCTGGCGTATCGTGCGAAAGCCGGACGGCGCTGGAGCCGCTCATAATAGGCCATGACATTGGGCAAATCAGGGCGTGAGATCGGTGTCTGCAGCCAGCGGTGAACCGCCAGTCCCGCCGGGACATCCGCCAGCGAGAAGGTACCGCAGAGGAAACCCGGACGCATGGCGAGGCCGGCATCGAGCACGCCCATCAGCATGTTCCACTCGGTTCTTGATTTTTCGATCTCCGCCTGAGAATCATAGTCCGGCCGCTTGCGAACAAGGGCATGAACCGCGTAACGCCAAGCCATGTTGTGATCCGTCGCGATCCAATCCATCCAGGATTCCACTTCGGCGCGCCGGGCCGGATCGGTCGGGAGCAGATCCTCCCGCCCCGATTTCGCTGCGAGATACCGGCATATCGAGTTCGATTCGGTGACGACCGTGACGCCATCGACAAGGACGGGAATTAGGGCTTTCGGGTTAAGCGCGAGATAATCCGGCTCCCGCGTCGAGCGGTAGCCGGCTCCCCAATCCTCGCGTTCGTATGTCAGGCCGATCTCATCGCAGACCCAAAGGACCTTGCGGACATTGATCGAGGAAACGCGACCAAGGATTTTCACGCGATCACCACCACTTCGCCGTCGTCACCCGCCCGACCTGATCCTCGATGACCGCACCGAGGGAGAACAGCGTCTCCTCATCGAACGGGCGGCCGATGAGCTGGAGGCCGAGCGGCAGTCCGCTTGCATCCGTGCCCCCCGGCAGCGCGAGGCCCGGCAGGCCCGCCATGTTCACGGTGACGGTGAAGATGTCGTTGAGATACATCTCGACCGGGTCCGCGTCGGCCATTTCGGCAATGCCAAAAGCGGCAGAGGGCGTCGCGGGCGTCAGGATCGCATCGACGCCTTGTGCATAGACGTCCTCGAAGTCCTTCTTGATGAGCGTGCGGATCTTCTGCGCGCGCAGGTAGTAAGCGTCATAATAGCCCGCGGAGAGAACGTAGGTGCCGATCATGACACGGCGCTTGACCTCACGGCCGAAGCCGGCGGCACGCGTCTTCTCGTAAAGATCGACGATATCCTTGCCCGGCACCCGCACACCATACCGCACGCCATCGTAGCGCGCGAGGTTGGACGAGGCCTCCGCCGGGGCGACGATATAATAGGCCGGCAGCGCGTATCTGGTGTGCGGAAGGCTGACATCGACGATCTTCGCACCAGCTGCTTTCAGCATTTCCGCGCCTTTATGCCAGAGCGCCTCGATTTCCGCCGGCATGCCCTCGACGCGATATTCCTTCGGAATGCCGATCGTCTTGCCCGCGACCGAGCGGCCCACCGCCTTCTCGAAATCCGGTACGGCGATGTCGACGGACGTGGAATCCTTCGCGTCGTGCCCGGCCATCGAAGTGAGCAACGTGGCGGCATCCTTCACGGTCTTGGCGATCGGACCCGCTTGGTCGAGTGAGGAGGCGAAAGCGACGATGCCCCAGCGCGAGCAGCGCCCATAGGTCGGCTTGATACCGACTGTTCCAGTGAACGCTGCCGGCTGGCGGATCGAACCGCCGGTATCGGTCGCGGTCGCGCCGAGGCAGAGGTTCGCGGCGACCGCTGCCGAAGAGCCGCCCGAGGAACCGCCCGGCACGAGAAGGCCCTTCTTGTCGCCCGCAAGGGCGGCCTTCGCCTTCGTCACATCCCAGTTCGCCGGTTTGAACGGGTTCACCACCGGTCCGAAAGCTGAGGTCTCGTTCGACGAGCCCATCGCAAATTCATCGTTGTTGAGTTTGCCGAGCATCACCGCACCATCACGGAACAGCTGCGTCGTGACCGTCGACTCGTATTTGGGCACGAAGTTGCCGAGAATCTTCGAGCAGGCTGTCGTGCGCGTGCCCTCCGTCGCGAAAAGATCCTTGATTCCGAGCGGGATGCCCTCAAGCCGCCCGGCCTCGCCCCTCGCGCGGCGTGCGTCGGAGGCAGCTGCCATCTCCAGCGCCTTCTCCGGCGTTTCGAGCACATAAGCGTTAAGCGCGCGTGCAGCCTCCATCGCAGCGAGATGGGCCTTCGTCAGTTCGACGGAGGTGAACTTGCTCTCAACGAGCCCTTTGCGGGCTTCATCCAGCGTCAGCGCGGTCAAATCGGTCATGTCGGTCTCGAAATTCGAAAGATGCGGGCCCAGGGAGCGAAGCGGGCGGGATTACTCGACTACCTTCGGGACAAGGAAGTAATGGTCCTCGCTTTGCGGCGCGTTGGCAGTCACGAGCGCAGCCTTTTCGCCGTCTGTCACCACATCTTCGCGCATCTTGAGCGCCATCGGCGTCACCGAGGTCATCGGCTCGACGCCTTCAACGTCGACCTCGCCGAGCTGCTCGACAAAGCCGAGGATGGCGTTGATCTCGCCCTGCATCGCCGGCACGTCGGTCTCCGGCAATTCGATCCGGGAAAGCCGGGCAATCCGGCGCACGGTTGCGGCATCGACGGACATGAAGCACTCCGAAAAAGATGATCCCCGCGCTCTTTAGCGAACGCGGGGATGAAGGGCAAACACTAGGAAGACAGCAAGCGCATGCCGCACGGATTTAATGCATCAGCCGATCGAAAAAGTCAGCGCCTCGTGAGTATTGAGATCGAGCAGATGCGTGCCGAGCGGGCCCAGCTCTCGCTTGAACTCCTCCACGGTGCCGGTCAGTGCGCTGAACGTGCGGAAATGGCAGGGGATGATCGCCTTCGAGCGCGGAAAGAAGCGGCGCACCGCGAGCGCCGCCGTCGCCGGCCCCATCGTGAACCGATCGCCGATCGGCACGATGACAATGTCAGGCTGGTGAAGCTCCTCGATCAGCCCCATGCCGGCAAAGATATCGGTGTCGCCCATGTGATAGATCACCGGGGCACCAGGAATGTTGATGATGACGCCGTTCGCCGAACCCAGCGTCTGGAAAATGCCGCGCTCCCAGACGCCCGAAGAGTGATCCGCGCGCACAAGACGGATCGAAACATCGTTGTGCTCGATGCGCCCGCCCGCGTTCATCATCTCAATGTTCAGCGCCTTGCCGGTGCCCATGCCCTGCCATTTGTTGACCAGCCACTGGCCCAGATCCCAGTTGCAGAAAATGGTTGCGTCCGTGGCTGCCGCGATTTCAAGCGCATCGCCGATGTGATCGGAATGGCCGTGGGTGATGACGATATCGGTCGTGCCCTTGATGGCCGCCGCGAACTTCTCCGCGACGGTGCCCTGCCCTTCGCCCTCGAAAATCGGGTTGCCCTTCAGAAAAGGATCGACGAGCACACGCCGTCCAGCGCTTTCGAGGGCAAAGGCCGAATGTCCGAACCAGGTGATTTCCATTCTCTCCACTCCTGTGCTTTCTCTCGTGCAGGTTTGGGTTTATTGGCCCCGGACTGATTGGCCAACCCTTTTTTGCACCGCACATCGTCGAACAGGAACCACCGTGACCGAGCCTCCGCGCCGCCAACCCGATCTCGCCGTCGAGGATCTGCCAGCCCTGCTTGGCCGGAATCAGCGCCTGCTGGGTCTCGATCTCGGTGACAAGACCATCGGCGTAGCCTTGTCGGATGTCGGAGTTTCGATCGCGACTGGCTTTCGCACGATCCAGCGGCGCAAGTTCAGGGATGACTGGGCCGAACTTGCCACCATCATCGACCACAACGACGTCGGCGTGCTGGTGTTCGGTCTGCCGCTCAACATGGACGGTAGCGCAGGGCCGCGCGTTCAGACGACCCGCACTTTCGCCCGCAACATCAGGAACGTCCGCGACATTCCCATCCTCTTCTGGGACGAACGACTCTCGACCGTCGCCGCCGAACGCGCACTGATCGAGGCGGATCTCTCGCGCAAGAAAAGAGCGGCGGTGATCGATGCCACCGCCGCCTCCTTCATTCTCCAGGGGGTGCTGGACCGTCTGCGCAATCTGCGGCAGACCGGCCGTTCGCTTACCTGAGCGTGCCGCCGCCCGCCGGGTCCCGCATGCCACGGGTGCGGTGGCGGGGATAGTGCCGGTAGGCCGGATAATAGGGATCGGCGGAACCATTCTCCCACGTCCGGCGTGGAGCCGGCACGCCGTAATAATAGCCGGGCGCCGGGTCGGACGACCCGTTCTCCCAAGTCCGGCGCGGGGCAGGCTCGCTGTAGTAATAGCCTCCGCGGTAGTACTGCACCGGCACGTAACCGGGGCCGTAGTAGGGGTTCGGGGCATAATAGCCGTCGTCATAGTAATAGCTGCTATTGCGCTGCGAGTTGGCGATGATCGCACCACCCAGGATCGCTGCGCCGATGAGGGCGCCGGCTGCAACGCCGCCGCCCCGACGACCGTGATAGACCCGGCCACCGCTCCGCGGAACGCCGACGCGGCCCCTGTGACGCGGACCCGCCTGAACCTGCACCAGCGGTGCGAGCGAGCCTTCCGAACTGGCAGCGACCCCGCCGAACGGGGCGGCTTGCCCCGGTGCGGGCACGAGCACCGCCATCGAAAGCGCGGCACCAAGCGAAAGTCCTGCAAACCGTTTCATATCCCTGCCCTCCTAGGCCAAGATGTGGATCGCCCCGACAGCTCCAGAAAATCCGGAACCATCATTCTCCTGCGGGCGATATGTATTGTCTTTCGCATAAATCAACGCTGAACGACTTTGATAGGTTCCCTTCACGCAGAAACTGGCGTTAGAGTGGTGATAACTCTCCTTTCACCTTTTACCGGTTTCCCCGTGATCCTCGATTCCCTGATTTCGGTTTTCAGCATCATTGCTGTGGGCTGGGTGCTGCGCCAGACCCTCCTCGCCTCCGACGACGCCTGGAAAGGCTTCGAGACGGTCTCGTTCTATGTCCTCATTCCCGTGCTGCTCGCAAAAACACTGGCGACCGCGCGTCTCGGCGAGGTTCCGTTCCTCGGCCTGGGCGGCGCGTTGATCGGCACGATTCTGCTGTTTGCGGCGATCCTGCTATTGACGCGCCGGCTGCTGGAGCGCCTCCTGCAGATCAATTCCGCCTCCTTCACTGCGATCTTCCAGAGCGTGCTACGTTGGAACGCCTTCGTCGCTCTCGGCATGGCCGCCAATCTCTACGGCAATGAGGGCGTGACCCTGGCCGCCGTGGCGATGACGGCGATGATCCCGCTTCTCAATGTCATCAGCGTCCTGGTGCTCCGGAAATATGCTCACGGGAACTCCGGCTCGCTATTCGCGGGGCTTGCGAAAAACCCGTTCATCGTCGGCACGGCGCTGGGCCTGCTCCTCAATCTCACCGGGTTGCCGATCCCGCGTTCGATCGGCATGGCGATGGACATCGTCGGGCGTTGTGCGCTCGGCGCGACCCTGCTTCTGGTCGGCGCAGGCCTGCGGATTCAGGATCTGCGTCGACCGAGCCCGGCGTTGCTCACCGGCATTTTCGTGCGTGTTCTCGCTGTGCCGCTGGCAGGTTACCTGATCGGGATGGCGCTGGGCCTTTCCGGCAACAGTCTCGCCATCGTGCTGATCTGCCTCGGCGTCCCGACCGCCGGCGGCGCCTATGTCCTCGCCAAGCAGATGAACGGCGATGCTCCGCTCGTCGCCGCGATCACGACGGGACAGACCCTCGTCGCGATGGTCACCCTGCCGCTGCTGCTGACGTTGTTCACGGCCGGTTAGCGCTCGATTTTCCGGGCGACGCGGTTACCCGGCAGCCGCGCGAGCAGGCCGCCGAGTTCGATTTCCATCAGCGCCGCCTGCACCTCGCGCGGGTTCGCTCCCGCCTGCCGGACGATAAGGTCGATTTCCACCGGATCGACCGAGAGCAAACCGAGAACGCGCTCGGCAAGATCGCTCGGCATCGGCGGATCATCCTCTTCCGTAACGGTGTCGCGCGCCACCGCGTCGCCATCGAGCTCGTCGAAAAATGCATCGGGCTGCGCGGGTTCGGGTTCACGGAACAGCATCGGCAGCCGACCGGCTTCGCCAGCGAGCGGTGCAAGAACATTGAGAATATCCTCGGCAGAGGTCACGATCGTGGCGCCCTCGCGCAACAGATCGTTGCTTCCCTCGCAACGCGGATCGAGAGGCGAACCGGGCACAGCGAAGACTTCCCGCCCCTGCTCGTTCGCGAGCCGCGCCGTAATGAGCGAGCCCGAGCGGCGCGCCGCCTCGATGACGACAATTCCCAGAGAAAGTCCGGAAATCAGCCGATTCCGGCGCGGAAAATCGCGCCCGCGCGGAGAAAGCCCGAACGGCATCTCGGAAACCGCGATCCCCTTTTCAGCGATCTCGTCGTAAAGCGCTCGGTTCTCCGGCGGATAGGGTTTGTCGAGCCCGCCTGCGAGCACCGCGATCGTGCCGCTTACAAGGCTCGCATGATGTGCTTCGGCATCGATCCCGCGTGCAAGGCCGGATACGACCGCATAACCGGCACGTCCGAGACATTCCGCGATTCGCGCGGCGATTTTCCTACCCGAGGCGGAGGCATTGCGCGCGCCGACGAGGCCGACGGAAGGTGCTTCCAGCAATCCAACCCGTCCGCGCACCGAAAGGATCGGCGGCGGGCCGGGAATTTCAAGAAGCCGCGCTGGATAGTCTTCCTCGCCGCTCGCGAGGAGGCGCGCACCAAGCCGCCGCGCATCCTCGAACTCGCGTTCCGCCTCTTGCGGAGAGCAGAGCGTGACACGCCGCCCCCGTGCCGCCGCGAGGTCTGGGAGTGCCTCAAGCGCGGCGCGGGCGCCGCCAAAACGGTTGATAAGGCCGTGGAACGTGCGCGGGCCAATGCCTTCCGAACGGGCCAGACGCAGCCAGTCGAGCCTTTGGGCTTCGCTCAGCCGGATGCCCGCGCGGGGCTTCACCCCTTCTGTCCGATCTTGCCTTCGGTGCCGGCAAGCAGGCGCTCGATATTCGCCCGATGCCGAACCCAGAGCAAGATCGCCATACCGGTAAGCGCAAGCGGCAGCAGCATCCCGCCGCCCCTGACGAGAAAGAAGCTCGACACCGGGACCACGACCGAAGCGACAAGCGCCGCCGCCGAGGAATAGCGTGTAACGAACGCAACCGTGAGCCAGACCGCCCCGAAGATCACCAACCCCGGCCACCACAGGCCGAGCAGCACACCGATATAGGTCGCGACTCCCTTGCCACCGGCGAACTTCAGCCAAACCGGATAGAGATGACCAAGAAAAGCACCAATCCCGGCAATGACCGCAGCGCCCATCCCCCAATTCATCGCGAGCAACACCGGAACCGTACCCTTGAGCGCATCGAGCAGCACCGTCGCAGCGGCAAGATCCTTGCGCCCCGTGCGCAGGACGTTGGTGGCGCCGATGCTTTTCGAGCCGATCTCGCGGATATCGACCGTGCCGGCAAGTCGCGTCAGGATCAACCCGAACGGAATGGAGCCGCTCAAATAGCCGAAGACCAGAGCCAGAACGCCCACCATGCCGCCCGGCAAGAAGTCGCTCATGTTCCCCTCCCCATTTTTCTCAACGATAGGAGTGGACGAGGCGCCCCGCAACAATCGTCATCGTCACCTTGCCGGACATGCGTGCGTCCTCGAACGGCGTGTTCTTGCACAACGAGTGCAGGCCGGCCGCTTCCACGACCCAGGGCAGTTCGGGATCGAATACGATAAGATCGGCGCGCGCGCCTTTTGCCATCCGTCCGGCATCGAGCCCGACCAGCTTCGCCGGCGCGTCGGACATTGCCTCGAGCAGGCGGGAAAGCCGCAGGTGACCGGCCTCGACGAGGCGCATTCCGGCGGAAAGCATGGTTTCGAGACCGATCGCGCCCGGCTCGCATTCCGCGAAGGTAAGGCGTTTGGTCTCCACGTCCTGCGGATTGTGGTCGGAAACGATGATGTCGATCACCCCCTCCGCCACAGCCTCGACCATCGCGAGCCGATCTTCCTCGCTGCGCAATGGCGGGTTGAGCTTCAGGAAGGTGCGGTATTCGCCGATATCGAATTCGTTGAGCGTGAGGTGGTTGATCGAGACGCCGCAGGTCACCGGCAGGCCCGCCTGCTTCGCGCGGCGAATGACCTCAAGGCTGTCGCGGCAGGTGATCATTGCCGCGTGATAACGCCCGCCGGTAAGCTGGACGAGGCGGATATCCCGTTCGAGCATGATTGTCTCGGCAGCTGTCGGAATACCCGGCAAGCCAAGGCGTGTTGCGAATTCGCCCTCGTTCATCACGCCCTGCCCGACAAGATCAGGATCTTCGAGATGGTGGATCACCGGCATGTCGAAGACGCGGGCATAGGCCAGCGCGCGTCGCATCACCTGCGCATTGGTCACAGGCTTGTCGCCGTCGGTTACCGCCACGGCGCCGGCCTCCTTGAGGAGCCCGATCTCGCTCATCTCCTGCCCGCGACACCCCTTCGTGAGCGCCGCCGCGACCGCGATATTGACGAGGCTGGTGTCCCGCGCCCGGCGCAGCACGAAATCCACCACCGCCGGATCATCAACCACCGGCGTCGTATTGGGCTGGGCGACGACAGTCGTCACGCCGCCAGCGGAGGCCGCCAGCGAGGCCGAACGGAAGGTTTCGCGATATTCCTCGCCCGGTTCGCCGATGAAGGCACGGAGATCAACGAGGCCGGGCACGACAAGCCCGCCGCCGCAATCGAGCACCGCAGCGTCAGCCACCGAGCCGCGCGCGAGTTCGGCGCCGAAGCCTTCGATCAGCGCGTCGCGCACCACGACCCCGCCCGGGGCGACCAGTGCCGTCACTGGATCCAGCAGCCGGGCATTCTTGAGGTGAAGGCGGGAAGCGCTACTCGGGGGCACGGCGGTTCTCCCGGAACCGGCGGAAACTTGCGCCAATTCCATATGATGTCAGCATGACGAGCAGGATCGTCGGCAACAGCAGCAGCATCTGCGACAGGCCGCCGATGGAAAGGACGCGCTGCCCCTCCTTGGCGACGATGCCGTCCACAAAATAGGCCGCGAGCAGGATTGCTACGCCGATCGCGAAGCCGATGCCACGCATATAGCCGAGGATTGTGGCGAGCAGCACCGCACCAAGCCCGATCGGGCTTGCGATCTTGCGGGCGGCCTCTTGCACGACGAGAAGCTGGGAAATCTTGGCGCCGGCCATCGGCCCCGCGCTGCTTTCGAGAACGTTCCAGACCTCGATCAGTCCGGCGACCGCGAAGGGCGCGAGCAGGTAGAAGCGCCTGAGCCGCGCATATTCGTCGCCGATCAGCCAGACCCAGAGCGACGCGGCGAGCGCAAGTCCCCAGCGCACGAGCTGCTGCTGCATGAGCACCTGCAGGAGATCGCCGAGAAGGGTTTCGAGAAGGCCCATTATTTCCTCTCCCGCTTCCTGAGGAAGAAGAAGTCAATCACCTCGAAGAGCAGCGCGAGACCACCGACAATGCCGATCAGGATCCAGACACCCGGCTCCCGAAATCCTGCAAACCAGAACGCGAGCCCCGCGATAAGCACGACCAGAACCCAGCGCCCGGTTCGGTGGTAGATCAGCGTCTCGAAGATGATGTCGAAGATCACCCCCATCGCGCATCACCCGTTCGGCAGGCGGCGCGCCAGCGCCTCCAGCACCGCCATGCGGATCGCGACGCCCATCTCGACCTGCTCGCGGATGAGACTCTGCGCACCATCCGCCACATCGGAGGCGATCTCGACGCCGCGGTTCATCGGACCCGGATGCATCACCAGCGCGTCGGGCTTGGCATAGGCGAGTTTCTCGCGGTCGAGCCCGTAATAATGGAAATATTCCGGCACCGAGGGCACAAAGGAGCCGTTCATCCGCTCGCGCTGAAGACGGAGCATCATCACGATGTCCGCACCCTCGAGCGCACGGCGCATATCGGTGAAGACCTCGACGCCATAGCGCTCGATGCCCGTGGGAATGAGCGTCGGCGGACCACAGAGCCGCACCCGCGCACCGAGCGCCTGAAGGCAGATGATGTTCGAGCGGGCGACGCGGCTATGGGCGATATCGCCGCAGATCGCGACCGTGAGCCCCTCGATCCGGCCCTTGTTGCGGCGGATCGTCAGCGCGTCGAGCAGTGCCTGCGTCGGGTGCTCATGCGCGCCGTCGCCGGCATTGACGACCGAGCAGTCGACCTTGCGCGCCAGCAGATGAACCGCTCCCGCCGCGTGATGCCGGACGATGATGATATCCGGCCGCATCGCGTTCAGCGTCATCGCGGTGTCGATCAGCGTCTCGCCCTTCTTCACCGAAGAATTGGCGACCGACATGTTCATCACGTCCGCGCCGAGGCGCTTGCCCGCGAGTTCGAACGAAGATTGCGTGCGTGTCGAGGCTTCGAAGAAGAGATTGATCTGCGTGCGCCCTCGCAGGCTCGACTTCTTCTTCTCGATCTGCCGCGAAATCTCAACCTCTTCCTCGGCGAGATCGAGCAGGCCCTCGATGTCGGGACGCGAGAGCCCCTCGATCCCGAGGAGATGCCGGTGCGGGAAAATGAAGGACGATGCAGCGCTCATGGTAAGAAGCAGGGTTTAGGCCAGCCCTGCCCCGCCCGCAAGCATTCCTCCGCCCTTATCCTCAGATCGCTGCGGAAACCCCGGTTCAGCCGGCGCGGCGGGCCGCGTCCGCGATCCGCCTCACGCCGTCGTTCGCCTCTCCGGTCAACTGCGCGACCTCTTCCATCGTCTGGGTAATCATTTCGACGCCCTTGGCCGCTTCCTGCATGTTGCGCGACATATCGGACGTCACGGCGGCCTGCTCCTCGACGGCCGCCGAGATGCTGACGGAGATGCCGTTGATGTTCTCGATGGTCGAGGAGATGGCCTCGATCGCCGTCTGCGCCATCTGGCTCGAAGCCTGCACGGTCATGATATGCGCACTGATATCACCGGTCGCCTTTGCGGTCTGCGCAGCCAATCCTTTCACCTCGCCCGCGACGACCGCGAACCCGCGTCCTGCCTCGCCCGCCCGTGCCGCTTCGATCGTCGCATTGAGCGCGAGAAGGTTCGTCTGGCTCGCGATAGACGAGATGAGATCGATCACCGAGCCGATCTTCTTCGCATCCTCGACGAGGCTCGAAATCGTGCCGGCAGCCTGGTTTGCCTGCTCGACCGCCTCATTCGAGATGGCCAGCGCCTTGACGACCTGGTTGTTGATTTCGGTCACGGAACTCGAAAGCTGCGACGAGCCGGCGGCCACGGCATTCACGTTGGTCGAGGCCTCG
>DAORNC010000011.1:27580-28401 GCA_035440785.1 Rhabdaerophilum sp.
AATCCAAACCGTCCGCCCGCCCTTGCCGATACGCCTGTATTCGGCCACCTGAAATTCGCCCGCGCGGAGCCTGTCCCAGAACTGTCTGTATTCCGCGCCCGACGATTCCGCAGGATCGACGAACATCCGGTGATGCTGCCCCTTGACCTCGTTGAGCGTATAGCCGAGCACCTGAAGGAAATTATCGTTCGCGCTGATGACATGACCGTCGAGATCAAACTCGATCACGGCCTGCGACCGGTCGATCGCCCGCAACTGGCTTTCCATGCGCGCCCATTTGAGCTTCATCTCGGTGATGTCGGTCGCGACCTTCACGACCTTGTAGGGCTTGCCGTTACGGAATACCGGGTTGTAGCTCCCGTTGATCCACACCTCCTGACCACCCTTGGCGAAGCGCCGGAACTCGGCAACCATCGGCGTCCCGGACCGGAGATTTCGCCAGAAGTCAGCGTATTCGTGACTGCTGCGCTCGTCCTCCGCGATGAAGATCGAGTGGTGCTTTCCCAAGACTTCTTCGGCGGTATATCCCATCAGCGACAGGAAGATCGCATTCGCGCCCAAAATCCTGCCATCGAGATCGAACTCGATGAAGGCGTTGGATCGCTTGAGGGAATCGAGGACGTTCCTCGTATCGAAGTCGAAACCGAGCACGGCTGCCACCTTGCGTTAAACTGGAAAAATCAGGCATCCGATTCTGGAGCGAAACAAAAATACAATCGATTCCGTTAACGAAACGTTCTTTGGATATTGTATGCAATCCGGACATGCCCAACCGGCTCGAACCAGGCTGGTGCGAGACCGATTTGACAAATCCGCGCCCG
>DAORNC010000011.1:28411-29377 GCA_035440785.1 Rhabdaerophilum sp.
CACTTATCCGCCCCTGTCTGAATTGGGGCATTCATGGAAAACCGGGTCGTCATCGTCGAGTCGCCGGCCAAGGCCAAGACGATCAACAAGTATCTTGGCCGCGGCTATGAGGTGATCGCCTCGTATGGCCACGTGCGCGACCTTCCGTCCAAGGATGGCTCCGTCGATCCGGACAATGATTTCGCGATGATCTGGGAGCTGGACGGGCGCGGCTCGAAGCAGGTTTCCGCCATCGCCGCTGCGGTGAAGTCCGCCGACCGCGTGATCCTCGCCACCGACCCGGATCGCGAGGGCGAGGCGATTTCCTGGCACCTTTTGGAAGCGCTCAACGCCCGCAAGGTGCTCAAGGGCAAGCCGGTTGAGCGGGTTACCTTCAACGCCATCACCAAGGATGCGGTTGCCCAGGCGATGGCGCAACCGCGCGAGATCGATCAGGCGCTGGTCGATGCCTATCTCGCCCGCCGCGCGCTCGATTATCTCGTGGGCTTCCAGCTCTCGCCGGTGCTCTGGCGCAAGCTGCCCGGCGCCCGCTCGGCTGGCCGCGTGCAGTCGGTCGCGCTCCGTCTCGTCTGCGACCGCGAGGCTGAGATCGAGAAATTCGTCGCAAGGGAATACTGGAGCCTTCTCGCCGCGCTGGCGACCCCGCGCGGGGATGCCTTCACTGCCCGCCTCGTCGGCGCAGACGGACGGAAGATCACCCGGCTCGATATCGGGTCTGGTGCGGAGGCGGAAGCTTTCAGGAAGGCGCTTCTCTCGGCAACCTTCCGGGTCGTGAACGTCGAGGCCAAGCCGGCCAAGCGCCATCCCTCCCCGCCCTTCACCACCTCGACGCTACAGCAGGAAGCCTCGCGCAAGCTGGGCTTCGCCCCAGCGATCACGATGCGCCTCGCGCAGAAACTCTATGAAGGCGTCGATATCGGCGGCGAGACCACGGGCCTCATTACCTATATGCGAACCGACGGCGTC
>DAORNC010000011.1:29396-33195 GCA_035440785.1 Rhabdaerophilum sp.
GCGAGCGCAGGTGCGCGCCTACATCGGCAAGAGCTACGACAGGAAGTATCTGCCGGAGGTTCCGCGCGCCTATACCACAAAGGCCAAGAACGCGCAGGAAGCGCACGAGTGCATCCGCCCGACCGACGCTTTCCGCATTCCTGCGGCTGTGAAATCGCACCTCAATCAGGATGAGTATCGCCTATATGAACTCATCTGGAAACGCACCATCGCTTCACAGATGGAATCGGCGCAACTTGAGCGGACAAGCGTCGATATTCTCGGCGAGGTTGCTCCCCGCAAGCTCGATCTTCGCGCGACCGGCCAGGTTGTGACCTTCGACGGCTTCCTCGCCCTCTACACCGAGAGCGTCGATGACGAGGATGAGGACAACAGGCGACTGCCTGCGATGAGCGCCGGCGAGAACCTCGAGCGCAAGGCGATCGAGGCAAGCCAGCACTTCACCGAGCCGCCACCGCGCTATTCCGAGGCAAGCCTCATCAAGCGGATGGAAGAACTCGGCATCGGCCGCCCCTCCACCTACGCCGCGACGCTCGCCGTGCTGCGCGACCGCGAATACGTGCGCATCGAAAAGAAACGCCTCGTCCCCGAGGACAAGGGCCGCATCGTGACGGCGTTCCTCGAGAGCTTCTTCCAGAAATACGTCGAATACGATTTCACAGCCGACCTTGAAAACGATCTCGACCGCATCTCGAACGCCGAGGTCGATTGGCGCACGATCCTGCGCGATTTCTGGAACGATTTTCGCGCCGCGATCGACAGCGCGAAGGAGCGCCGCACTGCGGAAGTGCTCGAAGGGCTCAACGAGCACCTCGGGCCGATGATCTTCAAGGATAAGGGCGATGGAGTCGATCCGCGAGCCTGCCCGAAGTGTGGTTCCGGGCAACTTTCGCTCAAGCTTGGCAAGCTCGGCCCGTTCGTCGGCTGCTCGAACTACCCCGAATGCCGCTTCACCCGCCCGCTCTCGCTGCCGAACGGAGAGGCCGGCGAAGCGGAAGGCGGCTCCGGCCACCTCACCCTCGGCAAGGACCCGGCGACCGGGCTCGAAGTCACCCTGCGCGACGGTCGCTTCGGCCCGTATGTCCAGCTCGGCGAGGGCGAGAAGCCGAAGCGCGCCTCGCTCGCCAAGGGCCAGAACGCAAAGAACATGGATCTTGAAAAGGCGCTGGCGCTTCTCTCACTGCCGCGCGAAGTCGGCCG
Organism: Rhabdaerophilum sp.; assembly: GCA_035440785.1. GTDB lineage: Bacteria > Pseudomonadota > Alphaproteobacteria > Rhizobiales > Beijerinckiaceae > Rhabdaerophilum. The sequence continues at coordinate 30,597 of DAORNC010000011.1, forward strand.
CCACCCCGAAAGCGGCGAACCTATCCTCGCCGGTATCGGCCGTTACGGGCCTTACGTCCAGCACGGCAAGACCTACGCCAATCTCGAAGCCGCGGACGATATCTTCACCATCGGCATGAACCGCGCGGTCGATCTCATCGCAACCAAGGAAGCCGGCGGCAAGCGCCGGTTCGGCAAGGAAGGCGGCGCGCCGTCCGGCCGCGTCGTCGGCCAGCACCCGGATGGCGGCGAAATCACGTTGCTCGATGGTCGTTTCGGGCCTTATGTCAAATGGGGCAAGGTCAACGCCACCATCCCCAAGGGCGCCAACAAGGACGAACTCTCACTCGAAGCCGCACTCGGCCTCCTTGCAGCGCGCATGGAGGCGACCGGCACGAAGGGCGGGCGCAAGGGCACGACGAAACCGAAGGCGGCCGCCAAACCCAGAGCCGCCGCGAAGCCGAAGGCCGCGCCGAAGAAGGCTGCGAAATAACGCCGCCTCCCGCCGCGAATCCGCCTATGCTTCCTTCCGAAGGAGGGGTTCGCGATGCTCGAAGGTCTGACGATCCTGATCGTTCTCCAGTTCATCGGCGAGATCATCGCCGGTGTGACGCGCGCGCCGATCCCCGGTCCGGTGATCGGCCTCGGTCTGCTCGCCGGCTATGCGCTCTGGCGCGGTGCAATCCCGCAGCAGATCGAGATCGCGGGCGATGCGATCCTCAAACACCTCTCGCTCCTGTTCGTGCCGGCCGGCGTGGGGCTGATCGCCTTCGGCGACCGACTGCTCAGTGAGGGCACGCGGCTCCTGGTGGTACTCATCGCCTCGACCGCCGTGACGATGGCGGTGACGGCCCTCGCCTTCCGCTTTCTTACCCGCCGGATGAAGGAGGACGCGTGATGGGTCTTCGCTCGCTCGACCCCGGCCAGTTCTGGATCTACCTAGCCGAGCAGCCGCTCTTCTTCCTCGCGTTGACGCTCGGTGCCTATCTCGTCGGTGACCGGATTGCCGCCGTGACCGGCCGCAGCCCGCTCGCGAACCCGGTGCTGATTGCAATGATTCTTGTCGGCGCCGTGCTGCTGCTATCCGGCACGTCGCATCAGCGCTATTTCGAGGGCGCACGTTTCATCCATGTGCTGCTCGGCCCGGCGACGGTGGCGCTCGCGCTGCCGATCTTCCGCAACCGCGCGCTGATCGCGAAGCAATGGCGCACCATCGCCCTCGCGCTGCTGATCGGCGCCGTGACCGGCATCGCCTCGACGCTCCTCTTCGCGAAGATGCTCGGCCTCTCCTCCTCGACGCTTGCGTCGCTCGCGCCGAAATCCGTGACGGCGGCGATCGCGATGGGCATTTCCGAGCAGGTCGGCGGCAATCCGCCGCTCACGGCCGTCATCGTCATCGCCACCGGAGTCTTGGGCGCAATCATCGTCACGCCACTGATGAACCTTCTCAACATCACCGATTATGCCGCGCGCGGCTTCGCGGTCGGCATTTCCGCGCATGGCATCGGCACGGCGCGGGCACTGCAGGTCAACGAGCGCGCGGGCGCCTACGCCGCCCTCGGCATGGCGCTCAACGGACTGGTGACCGCCGTCCTCGTCCCGCTGCTGCTCTATCTGTTCTTGTAACCCGGCTTGGCCACCCCATCTCCTTGTGCAACAAGGACTCTCATGTCTCGACACTCCCGTTCGGCCAAGGCCGCCCAACATCCCCGCCGGACGCCGAAATCGCCGGAAGCACGCCTCGCGCCGACGAAGGACGAAATCCTCGCTTTCATCGCCTCGGCCAAGGGGAAGATCGGCAAGCGCGAGATTGCCCGGCATTTCGGGCTGAATGCGTCGAGCAAGATCATGCTCAAGCGCCTCCTCAGGGAGATGCAGGAGGAAGGCGCGCTTGAGCGCAAGCGCGGCGCGCTCCTCAACACCGGCACCCTGCCCCCGGTGATCGTGGCCGATGTACTCCGGCGCGATACGCACGGCGACCTCATCGCGGTTCCCGCCGAATGGGACGAGATGCGTGGGGCTGCCCCGCTTGTCGTGCTCGATACGCCCCGCCGCTCGCGCGAGGGCATGCCGATGCCGGGGCTCAATGATCGGGTGCTGGTCCGCGTTGAGGCGATCGACGACGCGGAAGAGGGCGAACCCGCCTATTCCGGCAAGGTCATCAAGGTGCTCTCGCATCAGGCGAAGCGCGCCGTCGGCGTGTTCCGCGCCGGCAGGGATGGCGGCGGGCGCATCGTCCCCATCGACAAGAAGGCGAAGGGGCAGGAAATCGCCGTACCGGAGGGCGCGACAGGCGAGGCGAAAGACGGCGATCTCGTCTCGGTCGAACTCACGCGCGACCATCGCTTCGGGTTGAAAACCGGCCGCGTCCGCGAGCGGCTCGGCTCGACCACCTCCGAACGGGCGATCTCGCTGATCGCGATCCACACGCACGAAATCCCGAACGTCTTCCCCGAAGCAGCACTCAAGGAAGCGGAAGCGGCCGAGGAAGCGACTCTCAAAGGCCGGGAAGACTGGCGGAATATCCCCCTCATCACCATCGACCCCGCGGACGCGAAGGACCACGACGACGCGGTGCAGGCAGAATATGACCCTGATCCCGATAATCCCGGCGGTTTCA
>DAORNC010000011.1:33241-35626 GCA_035440785.1 Rhabdaerophilum sp.
GCCCGGCTCGTCCATGGACGCCGAGGCGCTGGAGCGCGGCAATTCGGTCTATTTCCCAGATCGTGTGGTTCCGATGCTGCCCGAACGTATCTCGAACGATCTCTGCTCGCTCAAGCCTGGAGTCAACCGCGCCGCCCTCGGCCTCCGGATGGTCATCTCGGCGCGTGGCGAGAAGCAGGGGCATTCCTTCCACCGCGTGTTGATCCGCTCGGCGGCGAAGCTAGCCTACCAACAGGCACAAGCAGCAATTGATGGAAAACCCGACGAGACAACGCAGCCCCTCCTCCAGCCGATCCTGCGGCCGCTCTGGGATGCCTACGCGGCGCTGAAGAAAGCGCGAGACAAACGCGAACCGCTCGACCTCGACCTGCAAGGTCACGTCGAGGACGTCATCGTGCCGGAACGGCTTGATGCGCACCGCCTCATCGAGGAATTCATGGTGCTCTCCAATGTCGCCGCAGCCGAGACGCTGGAGAAGGCGCGTGTGCCGCTGCTCTATCGCATTCACGACAACCCGAGCCTCGAGAAGATGCAGGGGTTGCGCGACTTCCTCGACACCATCGGCATTACCTTGCCGAAGCAGGGTTCGGTGCGACCGGAACTCTTCAACCGTATCCTCGCCCGCGTGAAGGATACGCCGAATTCGACGCTCTGCAACGAGGTGATCCTGCGCAGTCAGGCCCAGGCCGAGTATTCACCGGACAACATCGGCCATTTCGGTCTCAACCTCAGGCGCTACGCACATTTCACCTCGCCGATCCGCCGCTATTCAGACCTGATCGTCCATCGCGGACTGATCCGCGCGCTCGGCTTCGGAGTGGATGGTCTGCCGGACACCACGCCCGACCAGATGCGCGAGATCGGTGCTCGTATTTCCGCTGCCGAACGCCGAGCCATGGCCGCCGAACGCGAGACGACCGACCGCCTCATCGCGATCTTCCTGGCCGACAGGATCGGCGCGAGCTTCCGCGCCCGCATCTCGGGCGTCACCCGTGCCGGGCTGTTCGTGAAACTCGATACCACCGGCGCGGACGGGTTCATTCCGGCATCCACACTCGGCGATGACTATTTCCGGCATGACGAAGCCGGCCATGCACTCACGGGAACACGCACCGGCGAAAGCTACCGGCTGGGCGACGGGGTCAACGTGCGCCTTGTCGAGGCCCTGCCGATGGCAGGCGCTTTGCGCTTCGAGATGCTGAGCGAGGGCCGTTATGTGAAGGTCAAATCTTTCCGTGGTGGAAGACCGCACTTGCCTTCCTCTCCCGGCAATGGTTCAAGGCGCGATACATTCAAGAAAAGCGAAGTGTCGCAACGCGGCCACCACCGGCCGCACCGGTTTGACGAGGATTGACATGCAGGAATGGTCGAACGTCCCCAGGGCGCCCGCTGAACCGGCCCGTGACTGGAAACAGGCGATGAAGCGCGGCTTCCGTTGCCGCTGCCCGAACTGCGGCGAAGGCCGGATGTTCTCGAGCTTCCTCAAGGTCAGCCCCGCCTGCGAGGCCTGTAGCGAACGCCTCGACGGCCACCGCGCCGATGACATGCCGCCCTACATTACCATCATGATCGTCGGGCACATCATTGTCGCGCTCAACCTTGCGTTCGAGCGCGCGGCCGAATGGCCGATGTTGTGGCACATGGCGCTATGGCCGACGCTCACCGTCATCATGACCCTGGCCATCATGCAGCCGGTCAAGGGCGCGCTGATCGCCTATCAATGGGCGCTCAGGATGCATGGCTTCGACCCCGAAGGAGATATTCACGACGTCCGCGTCAGCGAAGGAAGCACGGCCCGATGAGTGATTTCCCGCTCCGTGCGGCGCTGACGGCCGAGGCGAACAAGGTTCACCGCGCCGCAGACGGCAAGACGCGCCTGCCCTATCTGCGCCCGCGCGACGACGCCGCCCGGCCGGGTTCGCCGCTTCGACACGCGCTTCTTCGCGCCCGCGCGACGCCGCGACGCTGATCGTGGTGGATCGTTCCGGTTCCGCGCCGCGCGTGTTGATGGGCAAGCGGCATGAGGGCCACAAGTTCATGCCCGGCATGTTCGTTTTTCCGGGCGGCCGTGCCGAACGGAGTGATGCGGCTGTTCCTGTCGCGTCGGAGCTTCTTCCGGTTGTCCAGACCTCGCTTATGGCGCGTTGCCAACGCGCGACGGCGGCGCGCGCGCGCCGGCTGGCGCTCGCCGCCATCCGCGAGACCTTCGAGGAAACCGGGTTTGTTATCGGCCTGCCGGGGTTGGCTGCCGCCAATGGCAAGGGGCCGTGGAACGAATTCCTCTCGACAGGCCACCTGCCGGATCTCGGCTCGATCCGCTTTCTCGCCCGCGCCATTACGCCGCCGGGTCGCACCAAGCGCTTCGACACACGCTTTTTCGTCGTC
>DAORNC010000011.1:35737-37574 GCA_035440785.1 Rhabdaerophilum sp.
CCCGGATCATCCTGGGTGAGCTTCACGCGGCGCTTGATGCTGGCTGGCCCGACAAGCCGATGCCGGTGCCGTTCTATTACCGCCGCCGGGAAGTTTTTCAGCGAGAACTGATCGTTTAGAACGGAACGCGCGGCAATCCGCCCGGGTTGGCGCCAGGGATCGGCTTCAGCGTGACGTCCTTCGGCACGTCAAACAAGGCCGGATGCTGGGCCTTGCGCATCACGCGCGCGGCGATGAGACGCCCCTCGCCGAGGTCGACCTCGACCGGGATGCCGTCATCCGTGACGCACATCTTCCGGCCCTCGAATGCGAATTCGCGGCATTGCTGCCCCGCGACCGACCGGATTTCGCCGATCGCTTCGGGTCGGAACGCGCCGAGCGGTTTCGCCATCGTGCCATAGGCCCCGCGCTTGCCGCCCGCGACCAGCACCGCGATCTTGCCAGTCACCAGATCGCGGATCATCACCTGATCGGAACCGTCGAGTGCCTCGATCCGGAGCCGCTGGCGCGCAGCCTCGTAAAGCACGCGCAGGGTGTTGTTTTGCGGGAACAACCGCCATTCCATCTCGAAATCAGCCTTGCCGAACAGCTTTGGCGCACCATCTTGTGCGAGGAGCGGCATGGTCGGCACCAGCAAGACCAGCCCGGCCAGATACAATCGGCTCCCTCGCAATCGGCGGATCATCACTGACGGCTTTCCAGCTCTCGACGTTGATTCGTGCTAGAGAGCCTATCATGGACGCAGCGGCATCGCCGGTGCAAAGAAACCCGACGCTATGACTGCCAGCCCGTTCCGCATCCTCGCCGCCGCGATCGCCCTCGTCACGCTGGTCGGCATCTCCCTCTCCGTGTCCGCGCCGCTGCTCGCGCTCGAGATGGAGCGCTGGGGCATCTCCGCGACCATTTCCGGCATGACCATCACCACGGCCGGCATCGGCACGGTGCTCGCCGCCCCGCTGGTACCGCGTTTCGCCCTGCGCCTCGGCGTACCGCTGCTTCTCGGAGCGGCACTTGCCGTTTCGGCGCTGGCGATGATCGCCTTCTACCTGTTCCCGGGCATTCTCTGGTGGACGCTCTTCCGCTTCGTGCTGGGCGCGACCATTGGTGTCATTTTCTCGCTGTCGGAATACTGGATAGCCGCCGCCGCTCCTCCCGCGCGGCGCGGCCTCGTAATGGCCATCTACGCAACCGCCCTCTACGCCGGCTTCGCGGCCGGCCCGATGCTGCTCTCGACGCTCGGAACGACTGGCCCCTTTCCCTATCTCGCGACAGTCGCGATCATCCTGGTCGGTTTCGGCCCGCTGCTGCTCGCGGCGCGCGTGGCGCCGCGCATCGACGAACAGGCCTCGGCGCCCGTGCTGCGCTTCGTGCTTGCCGCCCCCACCGCGACCTTCGCGGCCCTTATGTTCGGCGCCGTCGAAACTGCGGTGGTAACGCTGCTCCCGGTCCACAACGTCCGCCTCGGTTTTGCGGAGAAGGACGCGGCGCTCCTGCTCTCGGCCTTCGCGCTCGGTAATGTACTGTTCCAGATCCCGATCGGCTACATCTCCGACCTGATGGACCGACGCCGCTTGCTGGCGATTTTGGCCACGGTCTCGACGCTGCTCTCGGCTGCGATCCTGCACGTGCAGGGCATCGGCTTCTGGCCGTTCGCGCTGGTTCTTTTCGTGCTCGGCGGCGTTTCCGGCGCTATCTACAACATCGGGCTCGCGCATCTCGGGAGCCGCTTCGAGGGGGTGGATCTCGCCTCCGCCAACGCCGCCTTCGTCATGCTCTACTCCGTTGGGCTGATGGTCGGCCCACCATTGATCGGGTTCGGCATGGAAGTTGGTGGCCG
>DAORNC010000012.1:0-16590 GCA_035440785.1 Rhabdaerophilum sp.
GCGCGCGGCGATGCCGGTCAGGGTGATGAAGCCGATCATCGAGGCGACGGAAAGCGGCTGCCCGGCAAGCCAAAGCGCGAAGACCGAGCCGATGAGCGCGAGCGGCACGGAGCCCATGATGATGAGCGCCAGCCGTGCCGAGCGATAGCGCGAGTAGAGCAGGGCGAAGATCATCGCGAAGGAAACAAGCGAGAGGAGCGCGATGGTGCGGCTGGCCTCCTCCTGGGCCTGAAAGGTGCCTTCGAGCGTCGCGAAAGTACCGGTTGGCAGCTTGTAGTCAGTGAGGATGCGACGGATGTCGGCGACGATGGCCATGTCGGTTCGACCGTCGGAATTGGCAAGCACGACGATGCGCCGCTTTCCATTCTCGCGCAGGATCTGGTTCGGTCCATCCGTCTCGCGCACGTCGGCGAGCGCGGAAAGGGGAACCCAGCCACGCGGGGTCTCGATCAACATGGCCGCGAGCGATCCGGTGGTTCGGTTGCGGTCGTCGAGCCGCAACACGAGATCGAACCGGCGCGTGCCATCGACGAGGCGGGACATCACACGACCGTTGGAGAGTCGTTCGAGTTGTTCGGTAATCGTTGCCGGCGTGATGCCATAGAGTGCGGCTCGCGCGTAATCGACGGTGATGTCGAGATGCGGGATGCGGACCTGCTTTTCCACCTGAAGGTCGACGACGCCTGTCACAACGGCAACCCGCCCGCGCAGTTCTTCCGCAATCCGCCGGAGCTGATCGAGATCCTCGCCGAACACCTTCAGGGCGATCTGCGCACGCACGCCAGAAAGCATATGGTCGAGCCGGTGCGAGATCGGCTGACCGACATTGGTGGCGAGCGGGAGCACCGCGAGCCGTTCGCGGATATCGGCGATGATCGCCTCTTTCGTCCGGCCCGCGGAGCGGAGCTCCACCTCGATCTCGGAGGAATGGACGCCCTCGGCATGCTCGTCGAGCTCCGCACGACCCGTGCGTCGTCCGACCTGCCTAACCTCCGGCACCTGGAGAATCAGTCGTTCGGCGACGAGCCCGATGCGCTGGCTCTCGGCGAGTGAGATGCCGGGATTGAAGAGCGTGTTGATTGTCAGCGTGCCCTCGTTGAAGGGTGGCAGGAAGGCACGCGGCAGATGCGCAGCCATCCAGATGGCGCCGAGCACCATTGCCGCGACCGCGACCATAAGCAGGCGGGGCACCCGGAAGGCAAGATCGAGCAGGCGTGTGTTGGCGCGCTTGAGAGTCCGCACCAGCGGACCATCGCCGTGGTCGAAGCGCTTGAGACCCGGCAGCATGTAATAGGCCATCACCGGCGTCAGCGTGATCGAGACGACAAGGCTCATCAGGATCGAGATGATGTAGGCCTTGCCGAGCGGTGCGAACAACCGGCCCTCGATACCCGAGAGCGCGAACAGCGGCACGAATACCAGCACGATGATGGCTGTGGCATAAACAATGCCGGAGCGCACTTCTTGGCTGGCCGCGACGACCACATCGAATACCGAACGGGGATTTCCCGCCTCGCGGTTCTCGCGCAGGCGGCGAAAGATGTTTTCGACATCGACGACGGCATCGTCGACAAGTTCGCCGATCGCGATGGCGAGCCCGCCGAGCGTCATGGTGTTGATCGAGAGCCCCGTCGCCGAAAAAACGATCGCGGTTGCCAGAACCGAGACGGGAATCGCCGTCAGCGAGATGATCGTAGTCCGCGCGTTGAGAAGGAAAAGGAACAGCACCACCGCGACCACGGCGATCGCCTCCGCCAGCACCTTTTTGAGATTCTGGATCGAGGCTTCGATGAAGTTCGCTTGCCGGAAGAGAATGTTATCCGCCTTGACGCCGGCAGGGAGTGTCCTGCCGAGATCGCGCAGGGCCGATTCGAGTTCGCCCGTCAGACGAAGGGTATCGATATCCGGCTGCTTCTCGATCGAGAGCACCACGGCCGGCTTGCCCATGAAGCCGGAATCGCCGCGTTTGAGGCGGGCGCCATAGGAAACCTCCGCCATCTGGTCGAGCCGGATCGGTGCTTCGCGGCTGACACCCACGACGAGCGCCGACAGATCTTCAAGCTTCAGCGTGCGCCCGACGTTGCGGATCAGGAATTCGCGCGAATACTGGTCGGAGAATCCGCCGCCGGTGTTGGTGCCGAAAGCCGCCAGGGTCTTCTCGATCTGCTCGAGTGTGACGCCAAGCGCGCGCATCGCCGCCGGGTTCGGTGCGACGCGGTATTGCCGAACCTCGCCGCCCATGGGGATCACCTGCGCGACGCCGGGAATGGTGAGCAGGCGTGGACGGATGACGAAATCGGCGATCTCGCGCATCTCCATTGGCGAGACGGTGTCCGGTCCCGTCATCGCGACCAGCAGAACTTGCCCCATGATCGAGGAGATTGGCCCCATCTGCGGGGTCACGTTCTGCGGCAACCGGTCGCGGACCAGCGCGAGCCGTTCTGCGATCTGCTGCCGGTTGCGGTAGATGTCGGTGCCCCAATCGAACTCGACATAGACGATCGATAGTCCGACGCCCGAAACGGAACGCACGCGCGTGACGCCGGGCAGGCCGTTCATCTGCGTCTCGATCGGGAAGGTGACGAGTTGCTCGACCTCCGGCGGCGCGAGCCCCTCGGTCATGATGGTGACGGTCGGCTTGTTGAGGTCCGGCAGCACGTCAACCGGCAGGCGCGAGATCGCGAACGCACCGTAGAGCATCAGGACGCCCGCGAAGGCAAGGACGAGCAGGCGGTTCTTCAGTGATTGGGTGACAAGAAAACGGAACATCGCCTAGCGCACCTGATGCAGCAGTTCAGCGCCGGTGGTCACGATCCGTTTGCCGGCCTCAAGCCCGGAGATCACCAGCACGCGGGTGGCATCGAGCGGTTCGACACGCACCTCGCGCGGCACGAAACGTTCGGGGGTCGATTGCTCGTAGACGATCATTGCCCCGTTGGTTGCGCGGATGATGCTGGTGCGCGGAACCGCGAGACCCTCTTGATTCCTGCCGGTTCCGGCAAGAACAGTCACGAGTTGGCCGAGGCGCAACTGTCCGTTCGGTTCGGTGATGGAGAAATGCAGCGGCACGGCCTGGTTGCGATCCGAGAGGCCGGCGCCTTCAAAGCGAAGACTGATTGCCCGACCATCCGCGAGATTTGCGCTGGCGGTCTCGTCGGCGGTAACGCCGGAATAGCTCAGCGCTTCAACCCAAAGCCGCGAGGGATCGACAATCTGGAACAGGATCGCGTTCGGGTCCGCCATCTGTCCGGCGACGACGCTGGCTGATGCCAGAACGCCATCGACCGGCGCGATGAGATGCTCGGGCTCACGCTGGAATTTCTCGACGGCGCGGCGGCGCGCCTGCAACCCGGCGAGCTCGAGTTCGGCATCCTCAAGCTGGGCGCGCGTGATGGAACCGACAGCGAGCTGACGGTAGCGTTCGAGACGGCGCGAGACGAGCGCGATCTGCTGCTCAAGCTCGCGGATCTGTTGCGCCTGCGAGGTGAGGTCTGCGGCCGAAATCGCCGGCTGAACGATGGCGAGCACGTCCCCGGCCTTGACGGGCGCGCCGAGCCGCTTGAACCCGCCAGGTGGTGGTGAGATCCGTCCGGCGACGGAGGCCTGGACAACGCCGCTCGCGTTTGGATCGGGGACGATCCGCCCCGGCAGGGTCACACTTTGCCGATGCGTTTCCTTAGCGGTTTTCAGGTTGGCGAGACCGAGGATGCGCTGGCTGGCCTTCGGCACGAATACTGCCCCGTCCGGCAGGCGCTGCGCGAGGTCGGCCGCGCCGGCCTTGGGCATTGCCGGATCGTCTGCCGGAATGGTGAGTGAGCCGGTCAGCACGTCGATCTCGCCATTAACGCTCACAGTTGCGATGAGATCGTATTTGCCGGGTCGGGCCGCAAAGGCCGCTTCGATCTGATAGAGCCCAGTGCCGAGCGCCTTCGCCTTGATGGTTCCGCCTGCCGCCTCGATGTCGATCTCCGCGCCATCGATCGGGACGTTGCCGAGAAACCGGTCGAGATGCAGGGTGACCCAGCCGTTGCGCAGCACGCCCACCAGTTCGAACTGCTCCGAAGAGGCCTCGAAGCGTGGCGCGATGCTGCCGGAAACCGGCGGTGGCGGCGCGCCGTGGTCATGCCCTTCATGCGAGGTTGCCGGCGACATCGCCAGTATCATGGCCAGCAATGCCGGCAAGGTTGGATATCCGAAGCGCACGCGCGATTCCCGTTTTCAATCAAACGGATTCGCTATGCCGGACGAAGGATTCACGGCGATTGCACGATTGTTTCAGTTTGTTTCACGCGGCGGATTTCCCTCGCTTTGGTAAATTAACCCTGACCGCAAGCCCGCCCTCGGTGCGATTGGCGAGCGAGATTGTGCCGCCGTGCCCTTCGATGATGTTCTTGGCGATCGAAAGCCCAAGGCCGAACCCGCCCGTCTCGCGGTTTCGCGAGGGTTCAAGCCGGGTGAAGGGCAGGAACATCTCCGCCATCCGCTCTTCCGGAATGCCGGCACCTTCGTCGGAAATCTCGATACGGATGGTCTCGCCTCGTTCCTCGACGGAGACCCCCGCCTTCCCGCCATATTTGACAGCGTTCTCGATCAGGTTGCGGAAGGCGCGTTTGAGGGCAAGTGGACGCGCCTCGACGATCGTGGGTGGCGCATCGCTGATAGCTGCCTGGCCACCTCGGTCGGACGCTTCATCGACGAGCGTCGTCAGCAGCGCGACGAGATCGAGAGGGCGCGGCTCCTCGTCCTTGCGATCCCCGCGCAGGTGGGCGAGCGTCTGGTCGAGCATTTGCTCCATCTCGCCGATATCACGGATCAACCCTTCGGCTTGCCGACGATCGGCGAGCGATTCCGCCCGCAAACGCATGCGTGTCAACGGCGTCTTGAGGTCGTGAGAGACGGCGGCCAGCGTCTGGGTCCGGGTGTTGACGAGATCGCGAATCCGCGCCTGCATGTCGTTGAACGCAGAAGCGGCGTCGCGGATTTCCTGGGGCCCCGTTTCGGGCACCTCGACCTTGTCCGTGCCGTGGTAGAGTTGGCGGGCAGCCGCGGCGAAACGACGGAGAGGCTTCGTCATCCAGCCGATGACGAGGATCGAGATTGCGACGACACCCAGGGCCATCAAGCTGGTGGAAAGCACCGTGCCGTGGCTGGTCTTCGGTCGCGCGTCCGGCGCGAAGAGGGTTACGTTGAGCCAGCTCTGATCGGGGTTGCGCAGCGAAACCAGCGTCAGGTGCGGGTCCATCTCCGCCTCGCGGCTTGCCCCGATGACAATGTCCTCGTCGGTGAGGTCGGGACCCAATTCCTTCAGCCGAGCACGGAGGCCGTGCCAGGCTTCCGCGCCGAGGCCGCCGGCCCTGGCTTTTTCCGTGGCGCTCCAATGCGCCTCGACCGGCCCGCCGGAAAACTCGTGCGCGATATTCTCCCGCTCCGCCGGGACGACGCGCATCACAGATCGCCGGATGGTCAACAAGCGATCCGCGAGCCGCGTTTCGTTTGCAAGGCTCATCTCCCGGTTCAGCGAATGCCGGTAGGCATAGAGCGAGGCAACATGGACGATCCCTACGCCGAGCAGCATCAGCAGGATCGTGCGGGCGGCGAGCGTGTCGAACCAGCGGATCATGCGCGCAAGACCTTCGGGACGAACATGTAGCCGGCGCCACGGATCGTCCGGATCATGGCAGGGCTGCCAGCCAGAGGTTCGATTTTCTTGCGGAGGCGGCTGACCTGCACGTCGATCGCCCGGTCGAACACCGCATCCGGCTGGGCGCGGGCGGCATCCAACAGTTGCTCGCGCGAGAGGACGCGGTTCGGCGCTTCGAGAAAGGCGAGCAGGAGATCGTATTCGCCGGTCGAGAGATCGACCATCACGCCATCCGGGTTGAGGAGTTCCCGGCGCTCGACGGAGAGCGTCCAGTCCTCGAAGCGAAAGCCGCCGGGGGACACGCCGATCGAGGGTGCCGGGCCGGTTCCCGAGCGGCGCAGGACCGCTCGGATGCGCGCCAGGAGTTCGTGCGGGTTGAAGGGTTTGGTGACATAATCATCCGCGCCGATTTCCAGCCCGACGATCCGGTCGGAATCCTCGGCGCGCGCGGTGAGCATGATGATCGGCATCGCGCTCCGCTGGCGGATGTCGCCGCAGAGGTCGAGGCCGTCCCGGCCCGGCAGCATCAGATCGAGAATGGCGAGATCGAAGGCCTCCTCGGCCATGAGGCGCTGCGCTTCCAAACTATCCTGTGCCATGCGCACGGTGAAGCCACTGGATTCGAGAAAGGCGGCCAACAGGGTCCGGATGTCGCGATCGTCATCGACGATCAGGATCGATGTCATGCCTCCGAACTCCTCTCCCACACAAGCCGCAACATAGTCCAGATTCGTGCAAAGTCGTCTCGGTTGCGCATGCCTTCGATCAGGCGATTTCGGTTCGGGGTGGGTGCAGGCGTGGCAGGAAATGCGCGCAGCGCTCCTGCGCGAAATCGCGGAAGGCCAGTGCGGTTGGGGAGAGATCGCGGTCGGTCCGGTGGACGACGTACCAATGACGGATAATCGGCAGCCCCGTGACGTTGAGCGTGACGAGGCGACCGTCCGCGATTTCGGCGGCGATTGTATGGGCGGAAATCAGCGCGATACCGAGCCCGGCCATCACCGCCTGCTTGATGGTCTCGTTGGAGCCGAGTTCGATGCCGATCTGCGCGCGTTGGATGGCGATATCGCCGATGAAATAGTCGAACAGCGAGCGCGAGCCCGATCCTTCCTCACGGAACAGGAAGGTTTCGCCGGCGAACAGGTCCTTCGACAGGGTATTGGTGCCGGCAAGGCGATGGCTCGGAGGCGCCACAAGAACGTAGGGATGGGCACCGATCGGCAGGCGTTGGGTGGGAATGTCGTTCGGCGGCCGGCCGGTCAGCGCCACATCGACTTCGAACCGGCGCAGCGCTTCCATCGTCGCATCGCGATTGCCGATGGTGAGGCGGAAATCGACGCCAGGGAATTCCTGCGTGAACGCGGAGATCAGCCGCGGCGCGAAGTATTTCGCGGTCGAGACGACGCCGACGGAGAGCCGCCCGCCCTTGCCGGTGCGCACAACATCCATCTTCTCCCGGAACTCGCGGACGGCATTCTCGATCTTGCGCGCTGCCTCAAGCGCGATATCGCCCGCCATGTTGGGGCGAAGACCTGCAGGTGTGCGGTCGAAGAGCGGCAAGCCAACCGTGTCCTCCAACGCCTTGATGCGCGCTGTCAGCGCGGCCGGCGTCATGTTGAGTTGAGCCGCCGCGGCGACCAGCGAACCCGCCGAACCGACGGCTTGCAGAGCTTCGATCTGGCGCAGCGTCAGGGATTGCATCGCACTTCCAGATTTCAAAATTTCTGAAACAGAACTTAAATTAATTCAGTTTTCTTGTTTTCGGAAGTGGTCATATTCGCCGCAACGACAAAGTCCGCAATCAAGGCGGAATGGCGGGAGGACCGAGGAATGACCGGAGCGCAAGCGATCGGTGCGGATCTGGCAAGCTACCTTGCGAAGGAAGCCTCTCCCGATCTCGCGGGTCTCATCAACGCGATCGCGCATACCTCTCTCCTGATCGCGCAGACCATCCGGCGCGGTGCGCTCGAAGGAGCGTTGGGCGCGCAGGTTGGCGCCGCCAACCACGACGGTGATGCGCAGAAAGCGCTCGATGTTCTCGCCGATCAGCGCTTCATGGAGGCGTTGCGCTATGCCGGGGCGGCGGCGGTGATCTCCGAAGAACAGACCAAGCCCGACATCCTGCGTGCCGGCGGCGGGCTCGTGGTGGCGATCGACCCGCTCGACGGCTCGTCCAACATCGACACCAATGTCTCGATCGGCACGATCTTCTCGATCCAGCGTGCGAATGCGGACGAGCTTGCCACCGGTAGCGCCTTCCGCATGCCGGGCAGCGCACAGGTCGCGGCCGGCTTCGTGATCTACGGGCCGCAGACATCGCTTGTTTTCTCCGTGGGTGCCGGCACGCACATCGCGACGCTCGATGTCGCGGCCGGGCAATTTTACCTGACGCAGACGGCGGTTCTGGTGCCGGAAGGTTCGCCGGAATTCGCGATCAACGCTTCGAATTACAGGCACTGGCATGCGCCGGTGCAGGCCTATATCGACGACCTCATCGAGGGGGCGGACGGCCCGCGCGGCAAGAACTTCAACATGCGCTGGATCGCCTCGCTGGTGGCGGACGCCTATCGTATCTTCGTGCGGGGCGGGGTGTTCCTCTATCCGGCCGATCAGCGCAAGGGCTACGAGCGCGGCCGGCTGCGCCACCTCTACGAGGCCAATCCGATCGCCTTCCTGATCGAGCAGGCGGGCGGTGCGGCGACCGACGGTGTCAACCGCATCCTCGATGCGGTGCCACAGGGTATCCACGATCGCATCCCCTTTGTCTTCGGTTCCATCGACAAGGTGGACCGTATCCGTCGCTACCACCTCGAAAATACCCCGTCCGCCGACGACTCCCCGCTTTTCGGCCGGCGCGGCCTCTTGCGCGCCTGATCGCATCCTCCGGAGAACAGCATGTCCACCAAGCATCCGATCATCGCGATCACAGGGTCGTCCGGTGCCGGCACGACCTCGGTCAAGAAAACTTTCGTCGAGATTTTTCGCCGCGAGAATGTCAAGGCCGCCTTCATCGAGGGCGATGCCTTCCATCGTTACGACCGGGCCGAGATGCGGCATCGGATGTCCACGGCTGGCAGCGAAGGCAACAACCACTACAGCCACTTTGGCATCTACGCGAACCTCCTCGATAAGCTGGAGGAGACATTCCGCCAGTATGGCGAGACCGGCAACGGGCAGACGCGAACCTATGTGCACGATGCCGAGGAGGCGGCCGAATTCGGTGTCGAACCGGGCAGGTTCACGCCCTGGCGCTCATTTCCGGAGAACACGGATCTCCTTTTCTATGAGGGGCTGCATGGCGCGGTAGTTGCGGAAGGGCTGAACCTCGCCCGGCACGTCGATCTCAAGATCGGCGTTGTACCGGTCATCAATCTCGAATGGATCCAGAAGCTCCATCGCGACCGTTCGGCGCGCGGCTACTCGACCGAGGCCGTTACCGACACGATCCTGCGCCGTATGCCGGACTATGTGAACGTGATCTGCCCTCAGTTTGCGGAAACGGACATCAATTTCCAGCGCGTACCGACGGTCGATACCTCGAACCCCTTCATCGCGCGCTGGATCCCCACCCCGGACGAATCGATGGTGGTGATCCGCTTCAAGAACCCGCGCGGCATCGATTTTCCCTATCTGCTCTCGATGATCCACGACAGCTTCATGAGCCGGGCGAATTCCATCGTCATCCCCGGCGGCAAGCTCGACATCGCGATGCAGCTCATCCTCACGCCCATGATCATGAAGCTCGTGGAGCGCCGTCGCCGCGCGCTCTGAATTCGGGAGAAAACACATGAACAAGCCCCTTCGGCACGAGCCTGCCCCTCTCGCTGCGGCTTCGCCCGCAATGATGGCCAATGCGATCCGCGTTCTCGCGATGGACGCGATCGAGAAGGCGAAATCCGGTCATCCCGGCATGCCGATGGGCATGGCCGATGCCGCGACCGTGCTGTTCACGAAATTCCTGAAGATCGATCCGTCCTGCCCCGATTGGCCGGACCGGGACCGGTTCGTGCTCTCGGCCGGGCACGGCTCGATGTTGCAATACGCACTCCACCATCTGCTCGGTTACCCCGACATGCCGATCAGCGAGTTGCAACGCTTCCGCCAACTCGGCGCGAAGACCGCCGGGCATCCCGAATACGGCCATGCGCTCGGAATCGAGACCACCACCGGCCCGTTGGGGCAAGGTATCGCGACGGCTGTCGGGATGGCCATTGCCGAACGGATGATGCAGGCGCGGTTCGGCTCCCGCCTCGTCGATCACCACACCTACGTCATCGCCGGCGATGGCTGCCTGATGGAGGGTATCAGTCACGAAGCGATCGACCTTGCGGGACACCTTCGCCTCTCGCGCCTCATCGTGCTGTGGGACGACAACCGCATTTCCATCGATGGTTCGACCGCACTTTCGACCTCGACAGACCAGATCGCGCGCTTCCGTGCCGCCGGCTGGCATGTGCAGGCCATCGACGGGCACGACATGGCTGCGATCGAGGCCGCGCTCCATTCGGCGAAGCGCAGCCGAAAGCCGAGCCTGATCGCCTGCCGCACGGTCATCGGCAAGGGAGCGCCGAACAAGCAGGGGTCAGAGGCGACGCACGGCGCACCGCTCGGTGCAGCCGAGATCGAGGCGACGCGCGCCGCATTGGGCTGGAGCGCCGCTCCGTTTGACATTCCCGAGATCATCCTTGCGGCCTGGCGCGCAGCCGGCACGCGGCATGTCGGCTCGCGCCTCGCGTGGGAGGCTCGGCTGACCAAGAGCCCGCGGCGCAAGAAATTCGCCGCCGCGATATCCGGTGAAACGCCGAAGGGGTTCGCCATCGACATGACGGCGTTCAAGAACGGCCTTGCTAATAGCCGCCCCAAGATTGCGACCCGCAAGGCAAGCGAGATGGCGCTGGAGGTCGTCAACCGCTCGATCCCGATCATGGCCGGCGGGTCGGCGGATCTTACCCACTCCAACCTCACCATCACCAAGGGCCAGAAATCGGTCGGGGCCGGCGATTTCCGTGGCACCTATATTCGTCACGGCATCCGCGAGCATGGCATGGCTGCGGCGATGAATGGGCTGGCATTGCACGGCGGCTTCATCCCCTACGGTGGCACGTTTCTCGTTTTCTCCGATTACATGCGCGGCGCGATGCGGCTATCCGCGCTGATGGAACAACGTGTCGTCTACGTGCTGACCCACGATTCCATCGGCCTCGGCGAGGACGGGCCGACTCATCAGCCGGTCGAGCACCTCGCGATGTTGCGCGCGACGCCGAACCTCCTCGTCTTCCGGCCCTGCGACGCGCTTGAAACGGCCGAGGCCTGGGAAATCGCGCTTAACAGCCGGAATACACCGTCAGTTCTCTGCCTTTCGCGTCAGAACCTGCCGTTCCTGCGGACGGATGCACGCACGAACCGCACGGCGCGCGGTGCCTATCTTCTGTTGGAGCCGGCGCGACCGCGTGATCTGACGCTGCTCGCTACCGGCTCGGAAGTCGAGCTCGCGGTCGAGGCCGCCCGACGGCTTGGCGAGATCGGCAAGGTCGTCGCGGTCGTGTCGATGCCCTCGTGGGAGTTGTTCGAGGGGCAGGATGAAACCTATCGCGCTCGGGTGCTCGGAACCGCGCCGCGGATCGGCATCGAGGCTGCCGCGCGCCTCGGCTGGGACCGCTGGATCGGCGACAGGGGGGCTTTCATCGGCATGGAAGGCTTCGGTGCCTCGGCGCCCGCGCCCGATCTTTATCGCCATTTTGGCATCACGGTCGAGGCGGTTGTCGCCAAGGCCCGCCAGCTTATCGCCTGAGGAGGAACCCCATGGCCCGTATCACGCTACGCCAACTGCTCGATCACGCCGCCGAGCGCTCCTACGGCGTCCCCGCCTTCAACATCAACAACATGGAGCAGGTGCTCGCCATCATGGAGGCGGCGAAGTCCTGCGACAGCCCGGTGATCCTGCAAGCCTCGCGCGGCGCCCGTTCCTACGCCAACGACATCATGCTCGCGGCGATGGTCGATGCGGCGGAGAAGATTTACCCGGCCATTCCGATCTGCCTGCACCTCGACCACGGCAACGAGGAGGCGACCTGCGCCACCGCGATCCAGCACGGGTTCACCTCGGTGATGATGGATGGCTCGCTGAAAAGTGACGGCAAGACCGCCGCCGATTATGACTACAACCTCTCGATCACCAAACGCGTCACTGATATGGCGCATTGGGTGGGAGCCTCGGTCGAGGGTGAACTCGGCGTGCTCGGCAGTCTCGAACACGGCGGCGGCGAACAGGAGGACGGACACGGCCTCGAGGGCTCCGCCTCGCACGATCAATTGCTGACTGACCCGGATCAGGCCGTCGATTTCGTTGCGCGGACCAAGGTTGATGCGCTCGCCATTGCCATGGGTACCTCTCACGGCGCCTACAAGTTCTCGCGCCAGCCGGACGGCGAGATTCTGGCGATGCATGTCATCGAGGAGATCCACCGCCGCCTTCCGGAAACCCACCTCGTGATGCATGGCTCGTCCTCGGTGCCGCAGGAGTTGCAGGAGCTGTTCAACCAGTTCGGCGGCGCGATGCTCCAGACCTGGGGCGTGCCGGTGGAGGAAATCCAGCGCGGCATCAAGCACGGCGTGCGCAAGGTCAACATCGATACGGATTGCCGCCTCGCGATGACCGCGCAATTCCGAAAGGTCGCGCAGGAGAGCCTCAAGGAGTTTGATCCGCGCAAGTTCCTCAAGCCCGCGCTCGAAGCCATGCAGGCGCTGTGCAAGCAGCGCTTCGAGGATTTCGGCACGGCCGGAAACGCCAGCCGCATCAAGGTGATCCCGCTCTCTGAAATGGCCAGACGCTACCGCGCGGGGTCGCTCGATCCGCGCATCGCCGGCAGCCGTCAGGCCGCCGAATAAGAATACCTCACGAGGAAGGAACAAACATCATGAACGCGCCCGCAAAAGTCGTCTCCGGCAAGGAACGCTACAAGGCCGGTGTCCTGAAATACGCGCAGATGGGCTATTGGGATGGCGATTATTCGCCCAAGGAGACCGATCTCCTCGCGCTGTTCCGCATCACCCCGCAAGATGGCGTCGATCCCATCGAAGCCGCCGCCGCCGTGGCGGGCGAAAGCTCCACCGCGACCTGGACCGTGGTGTGGACCGACCGCCTCACCGCCTGCGATCGCTATCGCGCCAAGGCCTACCGCGTCGATCCGGTGCCGAACACGCCCGGCCAGTATTTCGCCTATGTCGCCTATGAGCTGGAGCTTTTCGAGGAAGGCTCGATCGCCAACCTCACGGCCTCGATCATCGGCAATGTGTTCTCGTTCAAGCCGCTCAAGGCCGCGCGCCTTGAAGACATGAAGTTCCCGGTCGCCTATGTGAAAACCTTCAAGGGGCCTCCGACCGGCATCGTCGTGGAGCGCGAGCGCCTCGACAAGTTCGGCCGTCCGCTGCTCGGCGCGACCACCAAGCCCAAGCTCGGCCTCTCCGGCAAGAATTACGGCCGCGTGGTCTATGAGGGCCTCAAGGGCGGTCTCGATTTCATGAAGGACGACGAGAACATCAACTCGCAGCCCTTCATGCATTGGCGCGACCGATTCCTCTACTGCATGGAAGCGGTGAACAAGGCGCAGGCTGTCACGGGGGAGGTGAAGGGCCATTACCTCAACATCACCGCCGGCACGATGGAGGAAATGTATCGCCGCGCTGAGTTCGCCAAGGAGCTCGGTTCCTGCATCGTCATGGTCGATCTCATCATCGGCTGGACCGCGATCCAGTCGATCTCCGAATGGTGCCGTCAGAACGACATGATCCTGCACATGCATCGCGCGGGGCATGGCACCTATACGCGCCAGAAGAACCACGGCGTCTCGTTCCGTGTCATCGCCAAGTGGCTGCGCCTCGCGGGTGTCGATCACCTGCATACCGGCACCGCCGTCGGCAAGCTCGAAGGCGATCCCATGACCGTGCAGGGCTATTACAATGTCTGCCGTGACATGGTGACGAAGGAAGACCTGCCGCGCGGGGTGTTTTTCGAGGAGGATTGGGCGTCTCTGCGCAAGGTGATGCCGGTTGCGTCCGGCGGCATCCATGCCGGGCAGATGCATCAGCTGCTCGATCTCTTCGGCGATGACGTGGTGCTGCAATTCGGTGGTGGCACCATCGGCCATCCGATGGGGATTCAGGCCGGCGCACAGGCCAACCGCGTGGCACTCGAAGCAATGATCCTCGCCCGCAACGAGGGGCGCGACATCAAGAATGAGGGTCCGGAAATCCTGCGCGATGCCGCCAAGTGGTGCCAGCCGCTCCGGGCCGCGCTCGATACGTGGGGTGACATCACCTTCAACTACACCTCGACCGATACATCTGATTTCGCGCCGACCCCGTCGGTTTCGATGTAAGGAGCAAAAAAACAATGCGTATTACCCAAGGCTGTTTCTCGTTTCTCCCCGACCTCACCGACGCGCAGATCACGGCTCAGGTGCAGTATTGCATCAGCCAGGGCTGGGCGCTCGGCATCGAGTTCACGGATGATCCCCATCCCCGCAACACCTACTGGGAGATGTGGGGCATCCCGATGTTCGATCTCGCCGATGCCGCCGGCGTCGTTCACGAGCTGAACGAATGCCGCAAGGTCCATGGCGATGACTACATCCGCATCAATGCCTTCGATTCCACCCATGGCTGGGAGGCGGTGCGGATGAGCTTCATCGTCAACCGCCCCAAGGTCGAGAAGCCGCTGAACCTCATCCGCTCGGAAGGGCAGGGCCGCAACCAGACCTACGCGATGCGCTGAGGTGGACATGAAGGACGAGACACGCATCGATCTTGCGGCGGATTACGCGGCCTCGGGCATCGGCGAGGTGCTCGATGCGCTCGATCGCGAGCTTATCGGGTTGAAGCCCGTCAAGCTGCGCATCCGTCAGATCGCGGCGCTGCTGCTCGTCGAGAAGGCGCGCGAACGCCACGGGCTCGGCGCCGGTGCTCCGACGCTGCACATGAGCTTCACCGGCAACCCCGGCACCGGCAAGACCACTGTGGCGCTTCGGATGGCCGAGCTCCTGCACAGGCTCGGCTATATCCGCCGCAATCACCTTGTCAGCGTCACGCGGGATGATCTCGTCGGGCAATACATTGGCCACACCGCGCCCAAGACCAAGGAGGTCCTGAAGCGCGCGATGGGCGGGGTGCTGTTCATCGACGAGGCCTATTACCTCTACCGCCCCGAGAACGAGCGCGATTACGGGCAGGAGGCCATCGAAATCCTGTTGCAGGTGATGGAGAACCAGCGCGACGATCTCGTGGTGATCCTCGCCGGCTATGCGGAACGGATGGAGACTTTTTTCCGCTCTAACCCCGGGTTCAGAAGCCGCATCGCACATCACGTCGATTTCCCGGACTACGAGGACGAGGAACTACTCGCCATCGCCGAAAAGATGCTGGAGGGTCAGCATTACCGCTTCTCGGAAGGAGCGTGGGCTGCCTTCGTGGAGTATATCGCTGCGCGAAAGACCCAACCGCATTTCGCGAATGCGCGTTCGATCCGCAACGCGCTCGACCGCGCGCGGCTGCGGCAGGCCAACCGCCATTTTAACGCGGGTGAACCGCTCACCATCGAGGAACTTGCGACCTTCGAAGCCGAGGATATCCGCTCAAGTCGTGTCTTTACCGGAGGTGCCTGATGACGACCGCGCTGAAAATCGCTCCCTCGATCCTCTCCGCTGATTTCTCGCGGCTGGGGCAGGAGGTCGTGGATGTCATGGCGGCGGGCGGTGACTGGGTGCATCTTGACGTCATGGACGGGCATTTCGTCCCCAACATCACCTTCGGCCCGCCGGTGATCGCGGCGCTGCGCTCGCATTGTGACAAGGTGTTCGATTGCCACCTGATGATCGAGCCGTGCGACCCGTTCCTGGAGGCCTTTGCCAAGGCGGGCTGCGATTACATCACCGTTCATGCCGAAGCGACCAAACACCTCGACCGCTCGCTTCAGGCCATCCGCAGTCTCGGCAAGAAGGCCGGAGTCTCGCTTAACCCCGCGACGCCGGAAAATATCATCGAATATGTGCTCGACCGGCTTGATCTGGTGCTTGTCATGAGTGTCAACCCCGGCTTTGGCGGGCAGGCCTTCATTCCCT
Organism: Rhabdaerophilum sp.; assembly: GCA_035440785.1. Taxonomy (GTDB): domain Bacteria; phylum Pseudomonadota; class Alphaproteobacteria; order Rhizobiales; family Beijerinckiaceae; genus Rhabdaerophilum. The sequence continues at coordinate 15,757 of DAORNC010000012.1, forward strand.
CGCAGGTGGAGAAGGTTGCGCGCATCAAGCGTATGATCGGCGATCGCCCGATTCATATCGAGGTCGATGGTGGAGTTACACCGGAGACCGCACCAGCGCTCGTCAAAGCCGGCGCAGATGTGCTTGTTGCCGGTTCTGCTGTTTTCAGGGGAGGAAAGCCGCAATACGCCGCCAACATTGATGCGATCCGGGCTGCCTGCGGATGATCGCGGCACTGATCTTCGACGTTGACGGCACCTTGGCGGAAACGGAGGACCTGCATCTCGAAGCCTTCAATGCCACGTTCGCGGAAGAGGGTCTATCGTGGCACTGGGATGAAACGCTTTATCGCGAACTCCTCGCCGTCACCGGCGGCAAGGAACGCATGAAGGCTTATGCCGCGCGGCTCGGCGAGGCGATGGACGACGATCGGGTCGCCCGGCTCCATGCCCGCAAGACCGAAATCTACACTACCCGGCTTCGGACCGGCGCGTTGCCGCTTCGGCCGGGGATAGCCGAACTCATCGCCGGGGCGATGGGATGTGGGCTGCGCCTTGCCATTGCCACAACGACGAGCGTCGCGAACGTCGAAGCGCTGCTCGCAGCGGCTATCGGTGCGAAGTGGCGCGACTTCTTCTCGGTAATCGCGGCGGGGGACATGGTGCCGGCAAAGAAACCGGCGCCGGACATCTACAATCTCGCCTTGGAACGGCTGCAACTCGCACCGGGCGCCGCCATCGCGATCGATGACTCCGGGAACGGCATCCGGGCTGCCAAAGGCGCTGGCCTCAGGGTGATCGCGACACCCGGACGGTGGTTGGGTGATGAAGACCTCTCCGCCGCCGATACGGTGAT
>DAORNC010000012.1:16601-22373 GCA_035440785.1 Rhabdaerophilum sp.
CCCGACATGCGCCTGGTGTGGGAGGTAGCTCGATCGCGGCTCTCGGCAGGATAAGACGAAACGACAGAGAAAACCGGATATATTGCCAGCTTATCGATCCGGTAGCGGTGCGGGCAAACGCTGTTCTTCGCACCATCGGGCAAGTTTTTCGACGGCCTCCCGTTTCACCGGCCCGAAGCCGCGAATGTCGTCGGGGCATTTGGCGAGGTGCATCAACCTCGCCGGGTTTCCAATTGCGAGTTCGGAGACGAGCTTTCCGATGATACTCTCGTACCAGACGATCAGATGGCGCTCCATGCGGCGTTCTGCCGTCCAGCCGAAGGGATCGAACGGGGTTCCACGCAGCGGTTTCAGTCGCGCCAACACCTTGAAGACCGGGACGATCCAGCGACCGAATGAGCGCTTCCGGGGTCGGCCGCGATGGTCGGTGACTCCGGACAGAAGCGGCGGCGCAAGATGAAAGCGGAGGCTGAAATCGCCCTCGAATGCCTTGTCGAGCCCGGCAAGGAAGTCTGTCTGCGCGTGGAGACGGGCGACTTCGTATTCGTCCTTGTAGCTCATCAACCTGAAGAGCGCGCGTGCGACGGCTTCGGTGACGAAGATCGTGCCGTGTGCCGCTTCCGCCTGACGGACGCGCGCAACTGAACGGCAATAGCGTTTCGCCCAGCTCTCGTTCTGGTATGCAGTAAGAAAATCCGCCCGCCGTGCGATGATCTCGTTGAGGGAATCTGGCGGTGGAAGCGGCGCGGGCCTCAACCGCTCCGGCGCGGCGATCACCACGCGGCCGAGCGCGAAGGCCTGTCGGTTCTGCTCGACCGCGACGCCGTTCAGCGCGATGGCTTGTTCCAGCGAGGCCAGGGAGAGCGGCAGAAGGCCGAGCTGCCACGCCGCGCCGAGCAGGATCATGTTCGCGAAAACCGCATCGCCCATGCTGTCCTCGGCCAATGCATTGGCGTCGAACACCGCGAGATTTCTCCCGCCGACCACGCGCGCGATTTCGGCAAGCCTCTGGTCCCGGGCGAGATCGGCATCGCGATGGCGCACGACGTCGCCGGTCGGGACTTCGGCGGTATTGAGAAGCGCACGCGTGCCGAAGCGGTAGGTGCCCGATGCCTTCGGCGAGGAACTCACCACCATGTCGCATCCAATCAGCGCATCGGCGGCACCCTGGTCGATGCGCGGCTGGAACAGCGTCTCGGGCATCTCGGAAAGGCGCAGATAACTCAACACAGGACCAAACTTCTGGGCAAAGCCAGTGAAATCCAGCACCGAAACCCCACGACCATCGAGATGCGCTGCCATCGCCGCGACTGCGCCGACGGTGATCACCCCCGTACCGCCGACGCCGGCGATCAGCACGTTCCAGCCCTGGGCGAGAGAGGGGAGGACCGGATGCGGCAGTTCCGCGTTGCCGATGATTTCCGACGCGCGGCCGGGATTCCTGCGGCGCTTTCCGCCTTCGATTGTAACGAAGCTCGGGCAGAAGCCATCGAGGCAGGCGAAATCCTGATTGCAATTCGATAGGTTGATCTTCCGCTTGCGTCCAAGCGGTGTTTCCTTGGGTTCGACCGACAGGCAATTCGATTGAACTGAGCAGTCGCCGCACCCCTCGCAGACGAGATCGTTGATGACGGCATACCGGTTTGAAGCCGGCTCCAGGCCGCGCTTGCGCCGGCGGCGTTTCTCGGTTGCGCAGGTCTGGGCGTAGATCAGCACCGTCACGCCGGGAATTTCTCGTAACTCGCATTGAACCGCATTGAGTTCACCGCGCGGATGAAACGTCGTGCCGGGCGGGAAATCGCCGGCGTTGAAGGTTTCCGGCGCGTCCGAGACCAGCGCGATGCGCTCGACGCCTTCGGCGCGGACGGCATGGGCGACGCGCGGAACGGAGATAGGTCCGTCGACCGGTTGACCGCCGGTCATCGCAACAGCGTCGTTGAACAGGATCTTGTAGGTGATGTTGGCCTGCGTCGCGATCGCCTGCCGGATTGCCATCGAACCGGAATGGTACCAGGTGCCCTCGCCGAGGTTCTGGAAGATGTGCCCCCTGCCAGTGAAGCGCGAGGATGCCGCCCAGTTCACGCCTTCTCCGCCCATCTGGATCAGGGAGGAGGTCTCGCGATCCATCCAGCTTGCCATGAAATGACAGCCGATGCCGGCGAGCGCCTTGGACCCTTCGGGCACCTTGGTCGAGGTATTGTGCGGACAGCCCGAGCAGAAATATGGGGTGCGGGTCGCACCGGGAACGGCGATCAGGCGATCCGCCGCCGCCTTTAGCGCTTCGGCGCGGGCCGGCAGGTCCATCTCCGGGAAGAAGCGGTGCAGACGTCCGGCGATGATCGGTGCGAGGAGCCGCGGCGTGAGCTCTCCGATCCACGGCACGAGCCGGTTGCCGAATTCATCATGCTTGCCGACCATGCGCTCGGGCTTCGCTTCCGGCGCATCGTAGAAATATTCCTTGAGCTGGCTCTCGATGATGCCGCGCTTTTCCTCGACGACGAGGATCTCCTGCTTGCCGTGCACGAACCCGAGCGCGTCGCGAAGCGGCAGCGGCCAGACCATGCCGACCTTGTAGATATCGATGCCAAGACGCCGGCACGCAGTTTCGTCGAGGCCGATGAGGCGCAGCGCCTCCATCAGGTCGAGATGCCCCTTGCCGGTGGTCACGATGCCGTAACGCGCATTCGGCAGGTCGTAGATTTTCCGGTCGATCGGGTTGGCGCGGGCGAAGGCATAGACGGCATGCTTCTTCGCCTCCATCCGGGTCTCGATCTGCGGTCCGGGCAGATCGGGCCAGCGATAGTGCAGGCCGCCGGGGGGAGTCTCGAAATCGGGCAGGATGAAACGCCGCTCCGGCGGCAGATCGAAGCTCGTCGCGCTCTCGACCGTTTCGGATATTGCCTTGAAGCCGACCCACATGCCGGAAAACCGGCTGAGCGCATATCCATAGGCGCCGAATTCCAGGTATTCCGCCACCGAGGCCGGATTGAGCGTCGGCATGAAGAAGCTCATGAACGCTACATCCGACTGATGGGGCATCGAGGAGGAGACGCAGCCGTGATCGTCTCCCGCAACAACCAGCACGCCGCCGTGTGGCGAGGCACCATAGGCGTTGCCATGCTTCAGCGCGTCGCCCGCGCGATCCACGCCCGGCCCCTTGCCGTACCAGAGGCCGAAAACCCCCTGAACGGTCTTTCCGGCCTGTGTCTCGACCTGCTGAGAGCCGAGAACGGCCGTTGCCGCAAGATCCTCGTTGACTGCCGGCAGGAACTCGATGTCGTTGTCCGCAAGCAGCGCCTTCGCACGCCAGAGTTCCTGATCGACCGCTCCGAGCGGCGATCCGCGATAGCCGGAAACGAGGCCGGCGGTCTCAAACCCTGCCGCGCGGTCTCGTCTGGCCTGATCGAGCAGGATTCGGACCAGCGCCTGTGTCCCGGTCATGAAGATGCGACCGGTCTGCGCCTTATATCGATCCTCCAGACGGTAGACATCCCGTTCGAGAGCCTGACACGATCGATCTTGCATGCTGCACCTGTCCCAGCCGACCATCCGGCGGCATAATCTTGGAAGAGGTTAGCGAATCGTGATGGAAATTCCTGTCGAACAATTCAATTTTAGGCTGAAAAGTGATTGAAAAATTCGATATAGAAGCCACTTCAGAAATATCTTACCGAAGGAAGCCATGCATCTGACCGAAACCGATCGTCGGATCCTGCGCTATCTCCAGCGCGATGTCAGGTTGTCGAACCAGGAACTGGCGGAGGCCGTGGCGATGTCACCGTCGGCCTGCTGGCGGCGGGTAAAGGCGCTGGAAGAGGCCGGTGTCATTTCCGGCTACGCTGCCTTGCTGTCGGCGGACCGGGCGGGGTTCCATTTCTCTGCGATCCTCCACGTGACTCTGGCGCGGCATGAGCACGGGCATGTCGATCAGTTCATTGAAGCGATTTCCCGCCGCCCGGAAGTGCTCGAATGCTTCGCGACGACGGGGGAGGCGGATTATCACCTGCGCGTCGTCTCGCCGGACAAGGACGCCTACAACCGGTTTCTCGACGAGGTTCTGTTCCGGTTGCCCGGTGTATCGCAGGTCCGTACGAACGTCGTTCTCAAGGAAATCAAGTTGACGCTCGCGCTGCCGGTTTGACGGGCGATGAGGCGGGCGGTTGTCTCCCGGGCCGGCTTTGCAGGAAAAGCGGGCTGTCCGTTATTTGTTTGCACCGCCTGCATCGACGTGCTACCGGGATTTCATCGAGTTTTGGCCGACTGAATTTGCCCCTGCGGAAATGCTTTTCCGCCTTGGCCGACGATCTCTTCCTTCTCGTCGATAGAAGATGCGCAAGTGCGGTCGATTGTCCTCGCCTGCGCGCTCCTTTTTTCTTTTGCTCTACAAAGGTTATTCCCATGCAGAACGGAACCGTCAAATGGTTCAATGCCCAAAAGGGCTTTGGTTTCATCCAGCCGGACAACGGGGGCACGGACGTCTTCGTCCACATCAGCGCCGTTGAACGTGCGGGCCTGAACGGGCTCAACGAAGGCCAGAAGGTGTCGTTCGAGATCGTTGCCGATCGTCGCACCGGCAAGTCGGCGGCGGATCGTCTCCAGATCGTCGGCTGATCCGGCACCCGGCTTCGCTTGCGAGCGTCCGGGTTTTCGATGCCGTCCCTTAGAGGGACGGCATTCCCTAGGCTTTGCCATTTTTTCAGGAGAACGGCATGCAGGTACTGGTTCGCGATAACAATATCGAGCAGGCGCTTCGTGTCCTGAAGAAGAAGATGCAGCGCGAAGGCGTCTTCCGCGAAATGAAGCAGCGCAAGGCTTACGAAAAGCCCTCTGAGCGGCGGAACCGCGAAAAGGGTGAGGCTATTCGCCGTACACGCAAGCAGCAGCGCAAGCAGATGCAGCGCGAAGGCCTGCTGCCGATGCCGAAGCCCAAGCCGCGCCCGGAGCGCGTGCGTGCCGCGTCGTTGCCGGCAACCACCGCGCTTTGATGGCAATTGCGGATCGGACCATCTGGTTCGATCTGCGCCACCGGAACCGTGGTTCCGGATCTTGTGGCTTGACATTGCAGTGCAACATGTCCACATAGCACGAAGAACGTCAGCGCCCACCGGCGTGTGAGCGAAGCAGCGTGAACGCACCCGCCGAACATTCGGGCGAAGGTGCCGGCTTCCCCCTTCAATCGTTCCTTTTCCGGCTGCCCCATCACGCGGGCGGCTCTTGTTGCCCCGGCGCTACAAGCGCACTCCGGGGCCCGGTGGCTGTGTGGCCGCCGAACCGAAAGACAATCACTTTGGCTTCCTTCAATGATTTCGCCCTGCTCGCGCCGCTTAAGCGCGCCCTAGATGGCGAGGGCTATGTCACCCCCACCCCCATCCAGATCCAGGCGATCCCGCAGGCGCTCGCCGGCAAGGACCTGCTCGGAATCGCCCAGACCGGCACCGGCAAGACGGCGGCCTTTGCCCTGCCGATCCTCCAGCGGCTCGGCAAGTCCGGCATAACGCGCAAGCCACGCGGCTGCCGGGCGCTGATCCTGTCACCGACGCGCGAGCTCGCCAGCCAGATCGCGGACAGCTTCCGCGCTTACGGCAAGCACATGCATCTTGCGATCGATGTCGTATTCGGCGGCATTCCGATCGGCCGGCAGATAAAGCGGCTCGCGACCGGCGCGGATATTCTCGTCGCGACGCCGGGACGCTTGCTCGATCTCGTCAGCCAGAAGGCACTGCGCCTTGACGATGTCGAGATCCTCGTCCTCGACGAAGCGGACCGGATGCT
>DAORNC010000012.1:22383-28913 GCA_035440785.1 Rhabdaerophilum sp.
CGATCTCGGGTTTATCATCCCGCTGAAGCGCATCAACGCGCTGCTGCCGAAGAAACGGCAGAGCCTCTTCTTCTCCGCGACCATGCCCGAGGCGATTGCGGGCCTGGCCAAGGAATTCCTGACCGATCCGGTGCGCGTCGCCGTGACGCCTGTCGCAACGACCGCCGAGCGCGTGACGCAGGGCGTTATGCTGGTCTCGCAGGGGGCCAAGCAGGAGCTGCTCTACCATGTGCTCTGCGGCAAGGAGATCGGGCGTGCGCTCGTCTTTACCCGCACGAAGCATGGTGCGGACCGCGTCGTGAAACAGCTGATGAAGGACGGCATCGAATCCGCCGCCATCCACGGCAACAAAAGCCAGGCTCAGCGCGAGCGGGCACTGGGCGCCTTCCGCGCCGGCACCTGCCGGGTACTGGTGGCGACTGATATCGCCGCGCGCGGCATCGATGTCGATGGCGTGACCCACGTTATCAATTTCGAATTGCCGAACGTGCCGGAATCCTATGTCCACCGCATCGGCCGGACCGCCCGTGCCGGGGCGGCTGGCATCGCCATTTCCTTCTGCGCACGCGACGAACGCCCCTATCTGCGTGACATCGAGAAACTGACACGGCAGGCCGTGCCTGTTCTCGACCTGCCGGAAGGGTTCTCGCCCGAGCCGGCTTCGATCCGCGAGGTAACGGCTTCGGGTGTGCCGGCTCAACGCCCGGCGGGCAATCGCCCGGCGGGTGACCGCGCCGAGCCTTCCCGGCAGAAGCCGGCACGCCATCGCCGGCATCGTTCCCGCCGACCGAAGCAGGATGCCCGCCCGAGTGCACGGGCGGCAGGCGCCTGAGCTGTCGCAGTGACAGAGAGCAGGGCTTTGTCGCCGCTACGGCGCGGTGGCACGCTCCTGCCAAAAGAGCCATCGCCAGATCGCCAGACCCAAAAGGGCTCCGGCGATCTGTGCCAGTATGAAAGCGGGTGCGCTCGACGGCGCGATTCCCGCGAAGCTATCCGAGAACATGCGTCCAAAGGTCACAGCGGGATTGGCGAAGCTCGTCGAGGCGGTGAACCAGTAGGTCGCCGTGATCGTGAGGCCGACAAGCATCGGCACAGCCCTGGGCGCATGCGCGAGGCCACCGAAGATGGCGCCGAGCAGCATGACGACTGCCACAGCTTCTGACAGCCAGAGCCCACCACCCGTCCTTATTTTCGTCGACCACTCGAGCAAAGGTAACCCGAACATGGCGTTTGCGAGCAGGGCGCCCGCCATTCCGCCCGCGCATTGGGCGACGATATAGCCCGCGAGCCTCCCAGCCCCCATCTGCCGCAAGGCTGCGAAAACAAGGCTGACCGCCGGATTGAAATGCGCGCCGGAAACGGGACCCAGAATTGTGATCAGCACGACGAGAATGGCGCCGGTCGGGATGGTGTTGCACAGAAGCGCGAGCGCCTGATTGTCGCCGGCAAGCCGCTCCGCCGTGATCCCCGAACCGACGACGGTTGCGACCAGAAAGGCCGTCCCGAGCGCTTCGGCGGCGAGGGCGCGGGGCAGGGGCGTTTCGTTCATGCCGACCCGGCCCGCGTGGCCGCATTCCCACCCGCGTGGATGATCTCGCCGTCTTCTTTTACAAAATTGGTGGTCAGTCCCTGCGGCAGGAGATCGAGAACGGCTTCCGAGGGGCGGCAGAGCCTGACGCCGCGAGCCGTCACCACGATCGGGCGGTTGATGAGAATCGGATGCTCCATCATCGCGTTGACGAGCACTTCGTCGCCGAGGGTCGGGTCGCCTAGTCCGAGTTCCGCGTAAGGCGTGCCTTTCTCGCGCAGGAGCGCCCGCAAGGGGATGCCCATCCGGGCCACGAGGTCAAGAAGCGTCGTGCGGTCCGGCGGGATCTTCAGATACTCGATAACGACGGGTTCAATCCCGGCCGCGCGGATCATCGCGAGCGCGTTGCGCGAGGTGCCGCAAGCCGGATTGTGGTAGATCGTAACGGTTTCCATCGGACGTCTCCGGAGCTGGTTTTCTGCTTGTCTATGCCATCGATGACATTTGCATGACATGCCCGGCAAGCCTTTACGGCCGCCGGACATCCGGTTGCCCAAGGGCCTGGGGTAAGGAATAGGAGTGAATCGCTCATGGCTTCCTGGACGCCTCCTTTCCTGCTTCTGACGCCGGGAGGCCATGATCGGCAGCACCAGATTCATCGACGAGTTCAAGCGCGACGCGGCGTGTCAGATGACCGAACGGGGCTATTCTGTTACGGAGGTCTCGCAGCGGCTTGGCGTTGGTCAGCATTCCCCCTACGAGTGGCGCAAAAAATTCTCGTAACCGGCCTGCGGGTCGGGCAATGCATCCATCCGGTCCAGCTAGTCTTCCGCCGTGTCAGCGGCTCGCTGCGCTTCCTTTGGAACAGCGGTGGGAATCGTCAGTTTATCAAGCGCAGTTCGCAAGCGCGGTGTTGCGAAATCAACGAAGGCCCGCACCTTTGGCGAGATCAGCCGGGTCTGCGGATAGACGAGGCTGACGGGCACGGCCGGAGGTATAAATTCGTCGAGAACCGGCACCAGGCTGCCCTCCCGGATCTTGTCAGCCACCATGTAGGACAAGGCGATGGTGATCCCGTCGCCCATTTCTGCTGCTCCAATTGCGGCCACGGCGTCATTGATTTCGAGGCGCGGCATAAACGAGACGCTGTGTCCGCTCCGGCTATCCATGAAGCGCCATTCTCGATTGGGCATCAGGCCCGTGAAGGCTATCATGGAATGCAGGCGCAGATCGGCCGGTGAGAGCGGATTGCCGCGCCGGGCGAGGTAATCCGGGCTCGCCACCAGGATACGACGCACCATCCCGACCTTCTTCGCGACAAGGCTGGAATCGGGCAGTTGGCCGATCCTGACGGCCACATCGATGCCCTCCTCGATGAGGTTGGCAAGGCGATCCAGCAAGATTACCGAGACGGAAACTCGCGGGTTCTGGCTGAGGAAAGCGCAAACGATCGGCGCCAGCGTCGAACGCCCGAAGGTCACGGAAGCCGTGACGTTGAGATGACCATTCGGAACGGCTGTTTCACCAACTGCTTCCTTTTCCGCCGTGTCGAGATCGCCCAGAATCCGCCGGGCATTCTCAAGGAAACGCTGCCCGACATCCGTAATCGCCAGACTGCGCGTCGTGCGGTTGAAGACGCGGGCGCCAAGTCGGTCTTCCAGTGCCGAAATCGCACGCGTGACGGCGGGTGGAGACATGCGCATGCGCGCGCCGGCTTTGGCGAAACTGCCCGCGTCAGCCACTGCGATAAAGACCTCGATCTCGTGCAGTCGATCCATATCTATTCCCCCTGATGGAACAATGAATTCCATGCATCGCGTATTCTTTCAAGACGGATAAGGCACCAATCTGTGTCGCAACGGACCATATGGTTCGCCTGATCAACCCAACGAGGATCGGTTCAAATGCATCAGGTTGTCGTTGCGGATACTCATGCCGCAAAAGACGCAGCGCGCTGCTCGGTCTCGTTATGGCCCGAGTGCTGCGGTCGGGCCCGTTCGATAGAGGTGTTTCTCGATGCTTGACGTCACACGACGCGGCTTTGCCGCATCACTTGCTGCCCTGCCACTCCTCGCAGCTCGACCGACAATGCTTCAGGCGCGTGCGGCAGGACCACTCTCCCGGCTGCCTGTCACTGCGCGCTATCAGATCGGCCGCTTCGAGGTGACCGTCATCTCGGACGGCTTCATCGACTTCCCGTTCGACCTGTTCACCGGCGTGACACCAGATCAGGCGAAAGCCGCCACGCAGGCCGTCTACGCCGCCGGCAACAACGGCGTGCGCGGCAGCTTCGCGACCTGGCTCATCAATGATGGCCAGCGTTATGTGCTGGTCGATAGCGGGCCGGCCGGCACGGTCAGCAGGACTTCAGGCTACCTGCCGGGAACGCTCGCGGTGCTCGGCGTGAAGCCCACGGACATCGATGCGGTGATCCTCACCCATGCCCATGTCGACCATATCGGTGGCATGGTCGCGGGGAACCGCAACAACTATCCCAATGCCGAGGTCTATATCGACCGGCGCGACGTAAAGACCTTCACCGATGCGTCGATCGAAGCCCGCGCGCCGGAGATCACGAAGTCGAGCTTCGTGGCCACGCAGCAATTGGTGCGGCTCTATCCGAAGCTGCAGCAGATCGACGGCGACCGCGAGATCATGCGCGGGATTTCCGTGTTCGATCTTTCAGGCCACACGCCGGGGCAGATCGGTGTGAAGATCGAGGATGGCGGGCAGAGCCTGAACCTCGTCTCCGACATGCTGTTCCATCCGGCGGCGCATCCGGCGCTTCCCGGCTTCGGGATCATCTTCGAGATGGACAAGGCAGCGGCAGATGCGTCGCGTGCCCGGTTCTTCCCGAAGGCAGCGGAGGAGAAGTCCCTGCTCGCGGCCACCCACATGCCCTTCCCGGGCGTCGGGCGGATTGTGAAGGAGGGAGCTGGCCTCAAGTGGCTGTCGGCCGATTGGTCCTACGCGAATTGAACACTGAAACGCGCGCGGGACGCCCCAGCACCCCGAGCCGTGCGCCGAAAAAGGAGATGATGATGTCAGCGCCCCCGATGGTTCCCGGTTCGCGTCCGCCTCTGCCGCCGTTTACGCGCGAAACCGCCATTCAGAAGGTGCGGATGGCCGAAGATGCCTGGAATTCGCGCGACCCGGAGCACGTCTCGCTCGCCTATACCGAGGACAGTCGCTGGCGGAACCGGGCGGAGTTCCCGGTGGGCCGTGCCCAGATCGTGGAATTCCTGACCCGCAAATGGTCGCGCGAGCTGGACTACCGCCTCATCAAGGAACTCTGGGCCTTCACCGAGAACCGGATCGCCGTGCGTTTTGCTTATGAATGGCGCGACGATGCCGGAAACTGGTTCCGCAGTCACGGCAACGAGAACTGGGAGTTCGACGAGCGCGGGCTGATGCGCCTGCGCTTTGCAAGCATCAACGATCAGCCGATCCGTGAAAGCCATCGGAAGTTCCGGTGGTCGCAAGGCCCGCGTCCGCAGGATCATCCGGGTTTGTCAGACCTCGGGCTCTGATGTCAGGGGCTTCGTGGCCCTGAGGAGAATGTCATGTCGCACAAGTTCGCAGATATCGCCTTCACCCCGACGGTGAAGAAGGTGCAGGAGGACCAGGGGAGCCGGACGGCCTATGCCCGGATGGAAGGTGTTCCGGAGGCGATGAACCACGCTCTCACCGGCGCGGAGGCCGGCTTCATCGCGGCACGGGATTCGTTGTACATGGCGACGGTCGGCGAGACGGGCTGGCCCTACATCCAGCATCGCGGCGGCCCCGCCGGCTTTGTGCGGGTGATTGACGAACACACGATCGGCTTCGCGGATTTCCGCGGTAACCGGCAATATGTCAGCGTCGGCAACCTGATGACTGACGATCGCGTATCGTTGTTTTTCATGGATTATCCAAACAAGACGCGCCTCAAGCTTTTTGGCCGCGCCCGCATCATCGGGCTTGAGGACCAGGCGACACTCGGCCGGCTTGAACTGCCGGATTACCGGGCACGGGTCGAACGCGGGTTTCTCATCAAGGTCGAAGGGTTCGACTGGAACTGCCCGCAGCACATCACCGAGCGGTTCACGCTTGATGAGATCCGTGCCGTGACCGCGCCGCTCACTACCCGCATTGCCAAACTCGAGGCGGAACTCGCCCGTCGTCCGGCCTTGCGCTCGGCTGATTGAGGTGCGCCATGCTGGAGAGAATCGAACGCCGGAGCCGTTACCGGGAATGCCTCGAACTGGAGGCGCAATACGGGCAGTTCATGCCGTGCGAAGGCTATGCCCATGCCGAAGACCTTGGAAGCAACGAGACGCAATCGGAGCAAAGCACCTTGCTCCACCGGATCGTGACCGCCTGGCTCGATGGGTTGCACGAATTGCGCTACACCCTTCGTCGGTCGTGACGTGGATATCATGGCCCATCCGATCAAGCTGCATCGCTTCCGCCTGTCTGGTCATTCGCACCGGGTCGAGCTCTTCCTCTCCCTTCTCGGACTTCCCTTCGAAAGGGTCGAGGTGGAGCTTGGAAAAGGTGAGCACAAGACACAGGCTTTCCTGGCCCTCAACACCTTCGGGCAGGTTCCCGTGATTGAGGATCATGGCCTCGTGCTCGCGGATTCCAATGCCATCCTTGTCTATCTCTCCAGCACCTACGACACCGAACGACGCTGGTACCCGCCTGATCCGGCTGGCATGGCAGCCGTGCAACGCTGGCTGTCGGCGGCGGCAGGCCCTCTGTTGTCGGGACCAGCCTTCGCCCGTCTTGTCGGCATTTTCAATGCCAAGCACGATCTCGAACGGGCGCATGCAACGGCAAGGAGCCTCTTTGCGGTGATGGAGAAGCAGCTGGACCGGCAAGGCGGTTATCTTGTGGCGGACCATCCCACGATCGCTGACATTGCCCTCTATACCTATACGGCGCATGCCGACGAGGGGCATTTCGATCTCGCCTCGTATCCGGCGATCCGGCTCTGGCTGGCGGCGATCGAAGCGCTGCC
>DAORNC010000012.1:28957-30355 GCA_035440785.1 Rhabdaerophilum sp.
GCTACGGGTTGCCGAAAGGAGCATAAGATGGAACCCGTTACCGATCATCGTGATCGCATCTCTTCGTCGGAACCTTCCGAAGCAGCATCAGCGCGCCCTTCGCCGTTTCATGCCGGCGAGCAGAGCTTGCAGCTGAGGGTGGGCATCCGCGCGCGCTTGGAGGAGATCGGTCAGCGCGTGATCCGTGACTACATGCCCGATCAGCATCGTGAGTTATTCGAAAAATTGCCGTTTCTGGTGCTTGGCGCGGCTGACTCGGCCGGCCAGCCCTGGGCGGGGCTTGTTGCCGGGCAGCCTGGCTTCGTGACAACCACCTCCACCCGTATGGCGATCGGTGCGGTGCCGGACGCTGCCGACCCGATGGCAGGTCTCTTTCGGGTTGGCGCGCCGGTTGGTGTGCTGGGCATCGAACTCACGAGCTTGATGATCAGCATCGCCGTGAAGAATACCGTGAGGTTGAACGGCATCATCGCGAGCCATGACGGAGCGGGTATTGCGATTACCGTCGAGCAGAGTTTCGGTAATTGCCCGAAATTCATCCAGCGGCGCACCATCCGCCAGATCGAGCGGCCCAATCCACCCGCGACACGGATCGAAGGGAAGCGGCTCTCGGTCGAGGCACAGGCGTTGATCGCGGCCGCCGATACCTTCTTCATCGCCTCATGGAATCCACCACTTGCTGAGCGGGGAGCGGGCGTTGATGTTTCGCATCGCGGCGGGAAATCCGGTTTCGTGCGCGTGGACGAGAGTGACGGCCACACCGTGCTAACCGTGCCGGATTTCAACGGCAACGGCTTTTTCAACACCCTCGGAAATCTCTCGCTCGATCACCGTTGCGGCCTTTTGTTTCTTGATTTCGTCCGAGGCGATCAGGTGCAGATCGTTGCGCGGGCGGAGATCATGTGGGAGGGGGCGGAGCTCGACGCTTTTGATGGCGCCGAGCGTCTGCTGCGCTTGACGATTGAACACGGTCTCTTTCGGCCCGCTTCGCTCCCTTTTGAAAGCGAGATCACGGAATTCTCGCCGCATCTTGCCCATACGGGGGGCTGGTCGACATCGGAAGTGTGACACAGGCGCTTACGCCGCGTGCAACCGAACACCAGTCCTTGCCATGTTATTCAAATTTTCCCGCTTTGCGTCCACTCGGCGCGCGCCGGGCGCGTGGCAGCGTTGGATATCCGCTTTTCAAGGACGTCTACGCTCAAAGCCTGTGGCGATAGCTCATCCAAATTATTCCTTCAATCGGAATAGATATTTATATTTTTTGAATATTCATCCGAAAATCGAAACTCATTAGCTTGCGTGATGTCGAACCCGACACCCAGATCACAAGCCAAACTGGAACCTCAACCATGTACCGTATCCCCAACCCCGCAAGCATCGAAGCCGCACCAGACA
>DAORNC010000012.1:30503-30896 GCA_035440785.1 Rhabdaerophilum sp.
CATCGCGCTGGCCGTCGCCGAAATCAATGGCTGCAGCTACTGCCTTTCTGCACATACCTATCTCGGCAAGAACCTTGCCAAGTTAGACGATGCCGAACTCGCCGCCAACCGTCGTGGTGTCTCGAACGATCCGCAGGCGGATGCTGCCGTGCGCTTCGCGGTGAAGGTTATGAACAATCGCGGCCATGTCAGCGATGCTGATCTCTCGGCCGTTCGGATGGCCGGCTATTCGGATGCGCAGATCGTGGAGATCGTGCTGCATGTCGCGCTCAACACGCTCACCAATTACGTCAACGAAGTCGCGAAGACCGACATCGATTTCCCGGTCGTCGAGGCCCGCTCGGCTGCCTGAGACCTTCATCAACCCCCCTATTCCTTAAAGGAACAGTCACG
>DAORNC010000012.1:31080-31426 GCA_035440785.1 Rhabdaerophilum sp.
ACAGCTCGAACAAGGCCCCGCATGTCGGCGCGGCGGAATACACCGCCTCCAGCGAAGGTGCGATCTATCGCTTTGGGAGCAGCAGCATGCGGGATCGGTTCATCGCCGAACCGGCCAAGTACAAGCCGGCCTTCGGTGGCTTCTGCGCCACCGGCGCTGCACTTGGCAAGAAGCTCGACGGCGACCCGCAGATTTTCCGGATCTACAACGGCCAGCTCTATGTCTTTGTGCACCAGCAGGCCGCCGAAATTTGGGACAAGGATCCGGCGGGTACGCTCGCCAAGGCGAACGCCAACTGGCCCAAGATCCGCAGCAAAACGCCCGCTTCGCTCTGACGGGCTTGGGG
>DAORNC010000012.1:31471-36469 GCA_035440785.1 Rhabdaerophilum sp.
GTGAGCATCCAAAGCTGCCTTTGCCACGATTGGATCGAATGCTTCATAGGGCGAAGAATCGCCATTTGCTGCAGCAGGAACGAGTGACTGCTCTCCAGAATACGAATTGAAACGAACTCCGACCCGGCCGCAGAGCGTCCGGGTCGGTCGCTTCATGCAGTACGGGTGCTACGGACCGGGAAGTCGATGTCGGTCCCGGCAACGTGGTTGATGTAGTTGATGAAGATGTTCGCTACGACGTTCGCGGCAGCCTCCGGGCTTGCGCCGGTGTCGGAGACTTGGGTGATACGTAACATTTAGACTAGTCCTTTCTTGGCGGATGAAAATCAGGCCGAAACCATGTCGGTTTCGGGCTTGGAAAGGCCGATCACGGCCACGACGGCGGCGCCGTTCAGCCAGTAGTAGGCGGCATCGAGCCCTGTAAGGCCGAGCGCGAAGGGCAGGATCAGGAAGAGCACGCCGACGGCGAGGTCGACGGCGAGGTGCAGTCTGTAGGGCAGCACCCGGATCAGGCCGGTCTGGTGGTCGGTGAAGACAGTCAGCAGCAGGGCCGCCACGCCGATGATCGGCGAAATGGTCAACGCGAGCGCGTTGGACGCACCGAGACCGAGGAGAAACGGCAGGGTGATGAGCGCGAAGGCGACGGGATAATCGAGCCAGGAATGGATTTGTTTGGTGACGAAGCGCATGGCATCTGTCCTTTCGGCGGGTTTCAGAAGACGACGGAGTGTCGCCGATGGCCATATTTAGCCACGCTTTTCGGGACGATGAATTCCAGAAAGTCCGGATTGCTGCGCAGATCGTCCGGAATGGACGGGCGATCTATCAGGCTGCGGTTTGCCGCATCTCTCCGGTTTGACGGAAGGCAGCAGGCGACAGGCCGATTTCCTTCTTGAACACCCGGCTGAACGCTGACTCCGAGGCGTAGCCGGAAACTTCCGCAGCCTCGGCAACGCTGAGCCCGCGCGTGGCGAGCGCCTCCCGTGCGATCTGCATTCGCCAAGAGGTGACATAGGACATCGGCGTCACGCCGAGTCGTTGCGTGAAGCGTTCGGCGAAACCGGTGCGCGACAGGCCAGCCTCGCGTGCCAGCGAAGCAACAGTCCAGTCTCCGGCGGGGGTGCGATGGAAGGACGTGAGCGCCCGCGCAAGCTGCGGGTCAGCGAAGCCCGCCACGCCGCTGCTACCCTCCGCGGTCTGTTCAATATGAGCGCGGATCGCCTGGGCAAAGATCGCTTCGGACAGTTTCAGCGCGATCAGGTCGCCACCAAGCCGCGCACCGCCCGCTTCGGCGCCGATGACCTTCAGCGTCGCTTCAAGCCATGGCCCGGCCTCGTCGCCGTAGCCGCGCAAGTGAATGAATGGCGGGAGCCGGTCGAACAGCAGGTGGCGCGAACCTTCGGCCAGCGCGAAATGGCCGCAGATAAGCTGGGTGTCGCGGATCGTCTCGCCGCCGCCCCAGACCAGTGTGCCATGGCCTGGGAACCCCGAGCGCGCCAGGACGTCATCGAGAGGTAGTGCCTCGTCAGGACCGGTATGGCGACACGATAGAACATGCGCTGTGCCATGCGGGATGATGATCAAATCGCCCTGCGCCAGATGTACGGGTTGCTTGCCCTCGCCGACACGCAGCATTGCCTCGCCCCGATGCGCGAAATGAAATCGCGCCACATCGCGGAAGGCAGGCACGCGAACGCCCCAAGGCTCGGTGAAGCTCGTGCGGAAATAGAGCGAGCCTCGAAGCGAGAGGCGGGTGAGGATGTCACTAAGCAGGTCCAACATGGCGGCACGATGTGACGGCAATCACCGTTTGTCCAGATAGCTGGACGAATGAGCGGATATTCCAAACTATAAGGCATTCTTTGTCCTCAATCGGAGAGTGTATCTGATTGGGGCTCTCAGAAAAGGAGACTCCAATGAACACGATGAACCGTTCCGTCGCCGCTGTCGCAGCGACAATCGCGCTCGTCATAGGCGGGTTTGGCGCCCATCAGGCTGTGCGCGTGCAATCGGCAATGGCCAGCAGCACGGTGATCGGTGAAGGCAATGTCACCTCGATCCCTGCAGGATTCCGCCAATGGACCTTCCTCGGCGCGCACCTGACGCCGAATGTGCTCAACGGCGCCGCCGCAGGCTTCCCCGAATTCCACCGTGTCTACATCCGCCCCGATGTGTAAGCCGAACTCGAAAGGACGGGGCGCGTTGACGAACCTTCGAGCCGATGTTTCCTCGCCAAAAGCTTCGCCGGCATCGGCATGATGGTGAAGGACGGCGACCGTGTCGCCGACACAAACGGCTGGGGCTTCTTCAACTTCGGTCATCACGAGCCGCCCCATGCCGAGACGGTGACCACCGCATCGGCCGCGGAATGCGCGTCGTGCCACGCCGACAACGCTGCGACCGAGATGGTGTTCGGCAAGTTCTATCCGATCCTTGGGCAGAACCGAGGGCGGGACCGGGTGCGATGGTGCGGCCCAGTAAAAATGCAGTGGATTCGTATCGAATTTCGGTGAAACACAATGTCTGTTCCACCTTTTCAATCGTAATCGTCCGTTATTGCGGACGATTGGACATAATCTCTGAACGCGCCGGAATTCCCACGGACCGCGATCTGCCCCAACCTTTTTCCACGCCCGACTGGTCAAGCGGCCGGGGCGTAGCCAATCAATCGAAAGGAAAGCTTATGTCTCGCAAACTGACCCTCGCCGCCGCAACACTCGTGGCTCTCTGCGCCTTCGGTCCGGCCATGGCGGCCGACGAAGTCAACGTCGTCCCGGGCCTGACCGCCGCAGGTGCGCCGCTGGGCCTGCACGGATCGGATCCCGTCGCGCTTCTTGATCAAGGCAAGAACGTCGGAGGCGCTGCGACCCAGACCGTCATCCATGATGGCGTGTCGTACTACTTCGCCTCCGAGGCGAACAAGAAGACTTTTGAGGCTAACCCCACCCGCTATGTTGTCCAGAATGGCGGCTTCTGCACCTTCGGTGTCTCGGTCAACAAGAAGTTCGACGGAGATCCCAAATTTTCGGCCGCCGTCGACGGCAAACTCTACGTCTTCCTGAATGAAGAGATCTACAATGCTTTCCTGAAAGACAAGGCAGGTACGATCTCGAAAGCGGCGAAGAACTGGAAGAGCATCAAACACTCCGCAGCCAAGGCGCTCTGATCCAAAACGCGCCTCCGGACCGGCCGGTTCCCGTCGGTCCGGACTTTCCATGGAGAAGCACATGCCCCAGCACATCACCCTCGTCAGCCAAGTGCTTTGCCCATATGTTCAACGCATTGCCATCGCGCTTGCCGAGAAGGGCGTGGCGCATGACCGCCTGACCGTCGATCTGGCGAACAAGCCCGGCTGGTTTCTGGCGCTTTCGCCGCTCGGGCGCACGCCCGTCCTGAGGGTTAGCGAGGCGGCGCTGTTCGAATCGACTGCCATCCTTGAATTCCTCGAGGAGACGCAGCCCCAGCCGCTCCACCCTGCTGACCCGGTCGAGCGCGCGCGGCACCGCGCGTGGATGGGCTTTGGCACAGAATGCCTGAACGGCATCGCTGGCTTCTATTCGGCGTTGGACAATTCAAGTCTGGACATGAAAGCCGCCACGCTTCACGCACGCTTCCGGCTTCTCGAGCGGCGCGGTGGAGCCCTGTCGCGGACACTCGGACAGAGCGCTCGCACAGTCGAACTGCTGGCGTGATCGAGGAGCTCGACGATGCGACACCCAGTGATTGAACACCCGGCGGACATGCCCGACCGGTTATCCGCGCCCACGATCACCTTCGCACGGCTGACCGAGGTGCCGCCCGATCTTCTGGTCGCGCACATGTCCGATCCCCGGATGGCCGAACACATGCCACTGCTGACCGAACCTTGGGACATCGCCGTCGCCGAGCACTTCGTGACGGCAAAGGAAGCCACATGGCAGCGAGACGGGCTTGGTCACTGGGCGATCCTCGCCGATGGAAGCTATGTCGGATGGGGCGGGTTCCAGAAGGAAGGCGATGAATGGGACTTCGGCCTTGTCCTGCGGCCAGACGCCTTCGGACTTGGCGCGGCGATCACGCGGGCCGCGTTGGACTTCGCCCGGGCTGATCCGCGGATCGCTTTCGTCACCTTTCTGTTGCCGCCGTCGCGCCGCAACCTCGGCGCGCTGGCACGGCTGGGTGCCCGCTTCGTCGGCGAGGTGGACCATGCCGGGGCATCGTTCCGGAAGTACTGGCTCGAGATGGAACGAGAGGCCGAACAGCCGGGACAGAGCACAATCAGGAGAAGAAAAAGATGGCCATCATCGATCACATGAGTCTCGGCGTCGCGGACGTACCGGCGGCGAGAGACTTCTATGTGATCTGCTTTCCAAACTCGGGATCAACTGTCCTTGCCAAGGGAGAGGGCTTCGCCGTCTTCGGACGCGCGCGTGGAGTTCCTGCTGCTATCACCCTTCGATGGCCGCGCAGCAAGCGCCGGCAATGGTGCACATGTCGCCTTCGCCGCGCCCAACCAGGAAGCGGTCACGAACGCCCATGCCGTCGGCCTTGATGCAGGTGCAAGCGACGAAGGCGCACCTGGCGTGCGCGCTGCCTATCCGATGCCGCCTGAAGTCTCATCCTAGTCACTTTTGGACATTGGACTTGTCTTCGGGCGCAGGGCAAGCATGTGTGGTGGCGTTGGATCGAGGTAAGACCGACACGGGTGACCTTACCTTGGGATGCAGTGGAGCGGGCTGCAACCAGGGCTTTGGGTGGTGAGGGTGGCATGGTGCCGCCCGTGCTATCCGGGAGATCCGTGCGATGTCGGCGACGACGTGTTCTTCACTGCAGCATGAACGAAGCTGGTGTGGTTTGCGCGCATAGTTGAGTCGATAGCTCGACCCTCCATCCGCCCGCTTCGAAGCAGGTAGCCCGGCTTCCTCTTCGCCTGTGGCCATAAGTCTTGATCGTCATTCCGGTGATGAGCCACATCAACAAGAAGGGTGCGGTATCGCTGCTATATCTCCCGCGCGCTCC
>DAORNC010000013.1:0-14163 GCA_035440785.1 Rhabdaerophilum sp.
TGAAGCCTGGCTGTTCCTCGGTAAGGCGCTTGGCGCCAACCCGACTCCGATGGCCTTCACCGAAGTCTACACCGGCCTCCAGACCGGCGCGATCGACGGGCAGGACAACCCGCTGCCGACCAACAAGGACTCGAAGTTCTACGAGGTCACCAAGCAGATCGTGCTGACGAGCCACCTCGTCGACCAGAACTATCTCGCGATCTCCAAGAAGGTCTGGGACAAGTTCACGCCGGACCAGCAGAAGGCCCTGCAGAAGGCCGCGGACGACGCGGCGGAATCCGGTCGCCAGAAGCAGCTTAAGCTCGAAGCCGAACTGGAGCAGTTCTTCAAGGAGAAAGGCCTGAAGGTCTATGCGCCGGATGTGGACGCCTTCCGCAAGAAGGTGCAGGCCGACTATCTCGCCTCGAAGTTCGCGAAGGATTGGCCGGCGGGTCTTGTCGATAAGATCAACGCGGTGAAGTGACGCCGCCTGCCTTGCACGCTGGATTGCGCTCATGATTGCCGTTCTTCGCTGGTTGCACAGGCGAACGGAAGACGTGGCGGTGGCTCTGCTCGCCGCCATGTTCATCGCCTTCATGTTCCAGATCGGCTCGCGTTACATCTTCAACGCACCGATGGACTGGACCCTCGAAGCCTGCCTCACGACCTGGCTCTGGGGGGTGTTCTGGGGCGGGGCTTTCCTGCTGAAAGACCGGGATCATGTGAAGTTCGACGTGCTCTACAATCTCGCCCCTGTGCAAGGACGCCGTGTGATGGCGCTCCTCAGCGCGGGGGCGATCGCCATCGCCTTCGCGGCGGCGCTGCCGGCGACGCTCGACTACATCGCCTTCTACAAGATCAAGTCGAGCATGGTGATGGGCTGGCGGCTCGATTTTGTCTTCAGCGTCTACGGCATCTTCGCCATCGCCGTGATCGTCTATTACGGGCTCAGAGCGTTCGTTCTCTTGCGTGGGGCGAGCCCGGACGATCTCGATCGGGCGTCCGACCAGTCCTGACGGAGCGACGCGATGAGCAGCGCCTTCCTCTATTGCATCCTCATGCTTTTCGGCCTTGCCGGCATCGGCGCGCCGATCGCGCTGTCGATGATTGTCTCCGCGATCTTCTACCTGTTCATGAAGGGGCAAGACCCCGGCCTCGCCGCCGAACAGATCATCCAGGGTCTTTACGACAGCTTCCTGCTGCTCGCGGTACCGCTGTTCATCGTTGCGGCGAACATCATGAACGCCGGCACGATCTCCGAACGGCTCCTGCGTTTCTGCGTGGCGCTTGTCGGCAGGTTCCGCGGCGGGTTGGGACATGTCAACGTCGTCTCGAACATGATTTTCGCGGGCATGTCCGGTTCGGCGGTCGCGGATGCTGTCGGTCTGGGCAAGATCATCATCGGCATGATGACGAAAGATGGCCGCTATCCGGCAGGCTATGCTGCCGCGATCACAGCCGCCGCCTCGACCATCGGCCCGATCATCCCGCCGTCGATCCCGATGGTGATGTATGCGCTCGTTTCCGACACCTCGATCGGCTACCTGTTTCTGGGCGGTATCGTGCCGGGCATCGTCATGGGCGTCGTGCTGATGGTGATGAACGCACGCATGGCGCATCGTATGGGCGTGCCGCTCGAAGAGCCGGTGCCGGCGCGCGAATTGCCCGCGCTCACCCTTCGCGCCGCGCCGGCGCTGATGATGCCGGTGATCCTGCTCTACGGCATCTATGGTGGCGCGACGACGCCAACAGAAGCGGCAGCCGTGGCGGCGTTCTATTCGCTGCTGGTCGCCGGGCTCTTCTATCGCGCGCTGAGCTTGAAGACGCTCTACGGAATTTTCTCGGAGAGCGCACGCGCGACAGCCTCGGTGGGGCTGGTGATCGGTGCGGCTCTCATCTTCAACTACATCGTGGCGAGCGAGAACATCCCGGCAGCGGTCTCGAAGTTGATGCAGGGGCTCGATATCTCGCCGCTCGGGTTCCTGATCCTGGTCAATGTCCTGTTTCTGGTTCTCGGATGCCTGCTCGATGCGACGACGATCATCCTCGTCATCATCCCCCTGTTCATTCCGACCTGTCGGGCACTGGGGATTGACCTCGTGCACTTCGGCGTTGTTGCCGTGGTCAACTGCATGATCGGCCTCATCACGCCGCCCTATGGCGTGTTGCTCTTCGTCATCAACGCCATCACCGGCATCCCGCTCCAGACGATCATCCGGGCGGTCTGGCCCTTTATCGGCGTGCTGGTGGCGGCGCTCGCGGCGATGATCCTCATTCCGGACATCGTGCTCTTCGTGCCGAAACTTTTCGGCTACAAGTGAGGTCGAAGTCCGCCCCGGTGGCGGGCGCGGCGGTTTGTAGGAGCAGGACATGGCCCTTCTGGTGGCGATGGCGCGGCATTGGGATGCCGAGCCCTGGCTCGAACGGTTCCGGCGCCTTGGCGGCGGCCTGGAGATCGTCGACGCCCGGAAGCCCTACGATGCCTCGACCATCACCCATGCGGCGGTGTGGAAGCCAGATCCGGGGATGCTGGCGGGGTTGCCGAACCTCCGGGCCATCTTCAATCTCGGGGCAGGGGTTGATGCGCTCCTCGCAGACAAGACCCTGCCGGATGTGCCGCTCTTCCGCATCATTGATCCTGATCTCACCACCCGAATGACGGAATGGGTGACGCTGCAGGTACTGTTTCACTTCCGCCAGATGCCCTATTACCTTGCCCGGCAGAGCGAATGCGTCTGGGATCCGTGTGACCAACCCGGCGCCCACGAGGTGCGCGTCGGCATTCTCGGCATGGGCGTCTTGGGGCGTGATTGCGCCGAGGTCCTGAGGCGGATCGGGTTTCAGGTCGCGGGATGGTCGCGGTCGGGCCGGGCGGTTGAAGGCTTCGAGATGTTCGGCGGCAGAGACGGTCTCTCCGCGTTCCTTGCCCGCACGGATATCCTTGTCGCGCTGCTCCCCCTGACAGAGACGACGCGGGGCATCCTCGACGCCAGGCTGTTCGCGGGCCTCGCCCGCGACGGGCGTCTGCCAGGGCCGGTGCTCATCAACGCCGGACGCGGCGGACTGCAGGTGGAGGCGGATATTCTCGCCGCGCTCGACAACGGGATGCTCGCCGCCGCGAGCATCGATGTGTTCGAAGCTGAGCCGCTCCCTGCGGATAACCCGCTATGGCGTCATCCGCGCCTGATCGTCACACCGCATGTCGCGGCGGATTCCACCCCCGAGGGCCTGGTCGCCGGCATCGTGCGCGACATCGCCGCCTTCGAGCGAGGAGCAACGCTGCCCAACCTCGTTGATCGGGCGAGCGGCTACTGACGATCAGAGAATCCTCAGCTCTCCGGTCTGCACGTCGAACATCGCGCCGTGAATCTGGAGCTGGCCGCGTCCGTGCAGGATATCGACGCAAGGGAAGGTCAGCAGGTTTTCGATCGAATTGCGGATAGATGTTACCGCAAGGCGCTCGGCGTAGTCGTGATCGCTTTCGCCATCCTGAGCCGGCAGGGACTCAGCGGCGGGGGTGATCAGCGTCATCCAGCGGCCGATGAAATCGCCGGGCGAGAGCGCATCTTCCTCGCCGGGGTTGCGCGTGCGGCGGACGAAGGCGTGAACGCCGCCGCAGCGTCCGTGCCCCATCACCACGATATGCTTGACCTTGAGTGCCTGCACCGCGAATTCAAGCGCGGCCGATGTGCCGTGCAGTTCGCCGTCCGGGGCGTAGGGCGGAACGAGGTTCGCGACGTTGCGGACGACGAACAGTTCGCCCGGCCGCGCATCGAAAATGACCTCTGGAGAGACGCGGCTGTCACAGCAGGCGATAATCATGATCTCCGGGCGCTGGCCTTTCTCGGCCATTTCCTGAAAGCGGTTGCGCTCCTGCGGCAGGCGCCCCGTCTTGAATTCGGCGTAACCCTGGAGGAGGCGGGCTGGAAATCCGGCGTCAACGATTTCACGGGGGGACTTGGACAAGGTGGCCTCCTCTATCTCCTGCCCGAATAGGCCGGGTTGGTATCGCCGGTCAACGTGGCAAACAGTCGCGGTCCTGAAACGGCGGTGCTAATATGGCGCAGTTCCTTCCGCCGAAAAGAGGCTCCGATCTGCCATGTCCGTTCCATTCCGCCGCCGCCGATCGGTGCTTTACGTGCCCGCCAGCAACGAGCGGGCATTGGCGAAGGCCGCCAGCATGGCGTGCGACGCGGTGATTATCGACCTTGAGGATGCTGTAGCCCCAGAAGTCAAAGGGGAAGCACGAATGCGGGCGCGGGCTGCACTTGAAAGCCGGATCTTCTCCGGAAAAGAAGTCATTGTCCGCGTCAACGGCTTCAGCGAGGGCAATGACGGTGACTGGCTCGCCGACGATCTCGCCGAGATCGTGCCCGCCGGTCCGGATGCGGTGCTGTTCCCGAAAATCGGAACGGCAGAGGCAGCGTCCCGTGCGAGCCACGCGCTCGACCAGCATTTCGCGGATGAGGCGGTGAAGCTCTGGCTGATGATCGAAACCCCCCGCGCGATCCTCGAAGCGGCGGTGATCGCCGCGCTTGCCGAGGAACCGCACGCGCGCCTCGCCGTTTTCGTCATGGGCACCAACGATCTCGTAAAAGACATGCGTATTCCTGCCGCCCCCTCGCGTCTCGCGCTGCTGAACGCGCTCTCGACAAGCCTTGTGGCGGCGCGAGCCTACGGGCTCGATATCCTCGACGGCGTTTACGGCAATATCTCCGACAGTGCGGGCTTCGAGGGCGAGTGCCTTCAGGGCAAGGGCCTAGGATTCGACGGCAAGACGCTGATCCACCCGAGCCAGATCGAGCCTGCCAACCGAATCTTCTCGCCCTCCGAGGCCGAGGTCCACGAGGCGCGGCAGATCATCGCCGCGTTCGAGGCGCCGGAGAACGCCGGCAAGGGCGTGCTCTCGATCGGAGGGCGCATGGCGGAGCTGCTGCATTACGAGATCGCGCGCCGCACGGTGGCGCTGGCCGGAGCGTGATGGCAGGGTTGCTTGCCTCCCGCCCCGTCCGGCTGGCATTGCGGCTGCTGCTGGCACTCGTCTTCGTTCTGGTCGTATCCCTCGTCCTTGGCCGATTCATTCCGGTTCCTTCCACGCTGATGCTCGGGCGCTGGGCAATCGGCAAGCCGGTCCACCGCGAATGGCGGCCGATCGAGGAGATGTCGCCGCATCTCGTTCGGGGCGTGGTGGCCTCGGAGGATCAGCGATTCTGCCTGCATCACGGCGTTGATTTCACGGCCCTGCGGGAGGTGCTGGACGATCCTGACGGTCCCTCGCGCGGGGCCTCGACCGTAACGATGCAACTCGTCAAAAACGTCTATCTCTGGCCTGGCCGGTCCTATGTCCGGAAGGGGCTGGAGCTGCCGTTGGCGCTCGTCGCCGATCTCGTCTGGGGCAAGCGGCGGGTGATGGAGATCTATCTCAACGTGGCGGAGTGGGGCGACGGGATCTTCGGGGCGGAAGCGGCAGCGGGACACTACTTCGGCAAGCACGCACGGGATCTGAGTGCGATGGAGGCGGCACGGCTGATTTCCGTTCTTCCCAATCCCATCCAGCGCAATCCCCGTCGGGTGACGCTGCGCGCACAGAAAGTCCGGCAGAAAATGCAGGCGGTCGGTTCCCTGACGCATTGTCTGGTACCATGACGAGGGTTGGTATCTACCGCTTTTCTGTTATACGAAAGTATGTAACGGTTCTTCCTGCCGGCACCGGAAATCGGGAGGGCCGGTAAGGAGGGTGTCTATGGAAAGCCTGATTATTCAGCTTCTTAGTGGTGCGATCGGGGGGAATGTTGCCGGCAAGGTCATGCCCAAGTTTGATCTGGGCATGCTTTGGAATTCCGTCGCCGGAATCGTTGGCGGCGGCCTTGGAGCGCAGATCATCGGTGTGATCGTGCCAGGTCTGCTGTCGGGTGGCCTTAACGTCAGCGGGATCGTGAGTTCGATCGCCGCTGGCGGCGCAGGAGGGGGCGTTCTCCTCGCGCTCGTCGGCGTCATCCGGGGCATGATGCAGAAGTGATCTGTTTTTCCGGCCGGGACGAGCCCGGCCGGTCGCCCGTGGAGTTCCATCCACACGCAGTCCGGGCAGCCGACAGCGGCTGCCTGTTTATTGTTGAAGGATTCCGCGGAGCGGTTATTTCTTGCGGGCGCGCTCGATGGCTTCGACGATGAGGCGACGGGCATCGGCGGCATCGCCCCAGCCGAGCAGCTTCACCCATTTGCCCGGTTCGAGATCCTTGTAGTGCAGGAAGAAGTGCTCGATCTGCTTCCAGGAGATCTCCGGGAGCTGGGTGTAGTTCTCAACGTTGGAATAGCGCTGCGTGAGCTTGGCCGAGGGCACGGCGATGATCTTCTCGTCGCCGCCGCCGTCGTCCTCCATCCGCAAGACACCGATCGGCTTCACGTTGATGACAGCGCCTGGAATGATCGGCCGGGTGTTGGCGACGAGCACGTCGATGGGGTCGCCGTCATCCGAGAGCGTGTGCGGCACAAAACCGTAGTTTCCGGGGTAACGCATCGGCGTATAGAGGAAGCGGTCGACGACCAGCGTGCCGGCGTCCTTGTCCATCTCGTACTTGATCGGCTCGCCGCCGATCGGCACCTCGATGATGACGTTGACATCGTGCGGGGGGTTCTTGCCGATGGAAATGGCGTCGATACGCATGCAGGTTCTCCGGAAGGAAACAGTCGGGCCAGCACTAGCGGGCTACGTTGCGATGCACAATTGGTAATTCGTTTGGCGACACCCGCCACTTTGCCATCCGCGTCGCCGGATGATAAGCGGCAGCATGGCCCGAATCGAGCGGACGGACGAATATTACTTCGCGCGCAACGCCAAGCGCCTTGCCCGGTGGAACCGCCCGATCGGTTCCTTGCGCGAACGCGTGCGGGCATGGGCGGACCTGCTGTTCGTCGATCACGGAATCCTCCGGCTGGTTCATCTCAACCGACACCGGATCACGCCCTCGCTGTGGCGCTCGGCGCAGCCCTCGCCGGTCGATATCGCGCGGATGGCGCGGCAGGGGCTGAAGACGATCGTCAACCTGCGCGGCGGGCGCTCGCACGGTGCGTGGCAGCTTGAGCGCGATGCGGCGGAACGGCATGGCATCACCATCGTCGATTTCGTACTCCGATCGCGCGAGGCACCAGGCCGGGAGGCACTGCTCGGGTTGCCGGAGTTCTTCGCGTCGCTTCAGTATCCCGTACTTGCGCATTGCAAATCGGGTGCGGATCGGGCCGGGCTTTTCGCCGCGCTTTATCTGATGGTGATGGAGAAGGCGGATACGGCGCGCGCCTTCCGCGAGTTGACGCTCCTCAAGGGCCATTTCCGCTATGCGCAGGCGGGCATTCTCGACGCTTTCCTCGAAGCCTACAGGCACGAGGGCGAGGAGAAGGGCAAGGCCTTCCTCGATTGGGTGCGCGAGGATTACGATCCCGAAGCGCTGATGCGCAATTTCCGCCCCAAGGCTCTTGCAAGCCTGATCTCGGATCGAATCCTGCGGCGAGAATAAGCTTCAAGGACACGCTCGCAGCGTCACCGGATCAGCCTCCGGCGGCAGGAGCGCCGAGAGCGGCCGACAGTCTCCACGGATGCAGACACGATAATCCGCGGTCGCGCCGGAGCGGCGCAGGACGATTTCCTTCTGCGGCGGCATGTTTGGGTGCCATTGCCAGGCGCCATCCTTCAATACCGCGCCATCGCCCGCTTCCATTCCGGCGCCGGAGCCACGGATACGGGCGGCATCGAGCACGAGTTGCCCGTTTTCGAGCCGCCAGTCCTCCTCCCAGACCTGACGTTCGACCGAATGATTCCAGGCAAGGGTCAGGCCGGTGGTGGCGAGCGAGATCGACAGGGTTCCGGCGAGAAGGCAGAAGGACATGTCCTCCGCCTATCACAAGGGAAGGCTCATGGGCAGGGCAAGCTGCGTTTCCGCCTCTCGCTCGCCCGTGCCGAGCGAGGAAATCGTGATGCCGAGAAGGCGGATGCCTTTCTCGACCGGAAAAAGCGGGGCAAGCAACGCATTCCCGAGCCATTCGAGTTCCGCGAAATCGGCGACCGGAACCGGCAGGGACCGGGAGCGCGTGACGATGCGGAAATCAGCGAATTTCACCTTGAGCGTCACGGTCCGGCCGTGAAGCGAGAGCCGCTCGTAGTGCCGCCAGACCTTTTCGGAGATCGAGCGGAGCTTTTCGCACGCGGTCTCGAAATCATGAAGATCGCTGAAGAAGGTGTCTTCGGCGCCAATCGACTTGCGGATGCGATCCGGGCGCACGGCCCGCTCGTCGATGCCGCGCGCGATCCAGTAGAAAAAAGGCCCGGACTTGCCGAAATGGCGTTCGAGAAATTCGAGCGAGCGATCGCGCAGGTCGCGACCATGCTCGATGCCAAGACGCTGCATCTTGGCGGCGGTCGCGGGACCGACGCCGTGGAATTTCGCAACCGGCAAGGCCTCGACGAAGGCGGCGCCCATGCGCGGGGTAATGACGAACAGCCCGTCCGGCTTGTTCTGGTCGGAGGCAAGCTTGGCGAGAAACTTGTTGTAGGAGACCCCGGCGGAAGCCGTCAGTCCGGTTTCAGCGCGGATATCCGCGCGGATCGATTCCGCAATATCAGTCGCCAGCGGAACGTTGCGGTTGTTTTCGGTGACGTCGAGATAAGCCTCATCAAGGCTCAAGGGTTCGATCAACGGCGTATGGCGGGCAAAAATCTCGCGAATCTGGTGCGAGATCGCGCGATAGGCGTCGAATCGCGGCTTGACGAAGATGAGTTCCGGGCATTTCCGGCGCGCGGTCACGGAGGGCATGGCCGAACGCACGCCGAATTTCCGCGCCTCATAGCTCGCGGCGGCGACGACGCCCCGTTCGCTGCCGCCGCCGACCGCGACCGGCTTGCCGCGCAGATCCGGATTGTCGCGCTGCTCGACCGAGGCGTAGAAGGCATCCATGTCGATATGGATGATCTTGCGTGACGGGCGGTGTTCGACCGAGTCCGGCGAAGGCATGACACGCCTGAGATGGAGGGCTCCGGGAGGCTTGTGGCTGAAGCTAGCGCGGGATGTGATTCGCGCCTAGCCCGCATGCTCATTCGGCCCCGGTTCCTGACGTGTTTCGTCAGTGGACTGGCCGGAGCGGAAGGGCTGGGTCAGCAAGGCGACCATCCGTCGCTCGCAGGGATCGCGGAAGGTCTCTATACCGAATACCACGTTCGTTTCGCCTGGCACCGGCTCGGGCCGATAGGTGCGGAACAGCCGGTCCCAGACCGTGAGGTTGAAGCCGTAGTTCGAATCCGTGTCGACCCGCTCCCGGGAATGGTGGACGCGGTGCATGCCGGGGGTGACGAGGAGGAGCCGCAGCCGTCCCTCCCATGCTGCCGGCAGGTTCAAATTGGCATGGGTGAAAAGCGCGCCGGCGTTGAGCAGCACCTCGAACAGGAACACGGCGAAGGGTGGCGTGCCGATCATCGTGATCGCGCCGAGCTTGAAGCCGAGCGAAACGACAATCTCAAGCGGATGAAACCGGATGCCGGTTGTCGCGTCCATTTCCGTATCGGCATGGTGGACGCGATGCAGGCGCCAGAGCACGGGTACTTTGTGAAACAGCACGTGCTGGGCGTAGATCGCGAGATCGAGCAGGATAACTGAAGCTAAAATCGCCAACCAGGCGGGCGATTGTATCTGATTGAAGAGGCCGGTCCCGGTGCTCGCCAGCCATGTCGCGTAGCCCACCGCGCCGAGCGGCAGGACAATACGGACCGCGATGATGCCGAGCATGAAGAGGCCGAGGTTTCCAGGCCAGCGCATGCGCCGCGAGGCGGCGCGGAACGGCGTCACGCTCTCCGCCAGCGCCAGCACGGCGAAGACCGACAGGAAGATGATGACGCGCAGGATTGGCTCGGAGGGCATGGGATGAAGATGGAGCAACTGCGACCGGATGGCCAGCGCAGCGGCCTCGCGATATTTCCCGCTCTGTCAGGCAGCGGACTTGATTTGTGCCAAGAGTTGAACAAACTGCCCGCATGAAGCGCAAAAAGCGCAATCCGGTGGCATGAATTCCCAAGGCAGGAATTCGAAAAGCATGAGGAGAACGGCATGTCCGCGTCCATTATTGGCTGGGCCCATACGACGTTCGGCAAGAAGGAAGAGAGCGTCGAGGAACTGATCGTCTCTGTCGCGCGCGACGCGCTCGCTCATGCGAAGATCAGCGCCGGTGATGTGGACGAGATCTATCTCGGCCATTTCAATGCAGGTTTCTCGCCGCAGGACTTCACCGCCTCGCTGGTGCTTCAGGCCGATCCGGCGCTGCGCTTCAAGCCGACGACCCGCGTCGAGAATGCCTGTGCGACCGGTTCTGCCGCAGTGCACCAGGCAGCAAAGTCAATCGCCGCGAAGGCCGCGCGCGTGGTGCTCGTCGTCGGTGTCGAGCAGATGACGCGAACACCTGGCCCCGAGATCGGCGCCAATCTTCTCAAGGCGTCCTATCTGCCGGAGGATGGTGACACGCAGGGCGGTTTCGCCGGCGTGTTCGGCAAGATCGCCGGCGGTTATTTCCAGCGCTACGGCGACCAGTCCGACGCGCTCGCGCGCATCGCCGCCAAGAACCACCGGAACGGCGTCGACAACCCTTACGCGCAGATGCGCAAGGACTTCGGCTTCGATTTCTGCCGCAACGAGAGCGACAAGAACCCCTTCGTCGCCGGCCCGCTGAAGCGGACCGATTGCAGCCTTGTCTCGGACGGCGCGGCGGCGCTCGTGATCGCCGATATCGAGACCGCGATGAGTGCCGAGCGCGCGGTCCTGCTACGTTCCCTCGCCCATGTGCAGGATTTCCTGCCGATGTCGAAGCGCGACATCCTTGAGTTCGAAGGCTGCGCGGTTGCGTGGAAGAAGGCACTTAGCCAAGCGAAACTCACGCTCGACGATCTTTCCTTCGTCGAGACGCATGACTGCTTCACGATCGCCGAACTCATCGAATACGAAGCGATGGGCCTCGCGCCGCGCGGCCAGGGCGCGCGGGCGATCAGCGAGGGCTGGGTGGAGAAGGACGGCAAGCTGCCGGTCAATGTCTCGGGTGGCCTCAAGGCCAAGGGGCACCCGATCGGCGCGACCGGCGTCTCGATGCATGCGCTCACGGCGATGCAGCTTTGCGGCGATGCGCCGGAGGGCATGCAGCTTCGCGCTCCGAAGCTCGGCGGCGTGTTCAACATGGGCGGCGCGGCGGTCGCGAACTACGTCTCGATCATGGAGCGCATCCGTTGAAAGGCCGGGCGGCGCCTTGCCGCCCCTGTCCTTTTGTGATGGGAGTTGAGCTGGCGGAGCGATTCCGCCTCTTTTCCGGGGCAGGACCGACGCATGACAACCGCCATTCCGCTTGGGCGCCGCCGCGCGATTTTTTTCGCAGCGGCCTGCGGCTATCTCCTGAGCCAGTTCTACCGCTCTTTCCTCACGGTCATCGCCGAGCAGCTGATGCATGATCTCGGCATGGGGCCGAAGGAGTTCGGCGCGCTCGGCTCGGCCTGGTTCTTCGCGTTTTCGCTTTCGCAGTTTCCGGTGGGCATGGCGCTCGACCGCTTCGGGCCGCGCCGGACGATCTCCGTGATGATGATTGCCGCCGTCATCGGTGCGTTGATCTTCGCATCGGCGCAGACGCATGGCGTCGGCATCCTCGGCATGGCGCTGGTGGGCGTCGGCTGCGCGCCGTTACTGATGGGGGCGCTTTATTTCTTCGCGAAAACCGAGGAGCCGGCCCGTTTCGCCGCGCTCGGCGGGATTTTCCTCGCCTGCGGCCTGATCGGCTCGCTGGTGGCGGCGACCCCGCTGGCGCTGCTCGTCAAGGCGGTCGGCTGGCGTGATGCGATCCGCATCGTCGCGGTGGTGACGGCGCTCGTCGCCGTTCTGAATTTCGTTGTGTTCCGCGATCCTGAGAGCGAGCCGGCGCCACCGGGCGGTTCCCTCCTCGGCGATCTTCTCGCGCTCGCGCGGTTGCCGGCGATGTGGCCAATCCTCGTGATGAGCTTCGCGATCTCGGGACCGGTTTTTACCGAGCGCTCGCTCTGGGTCGGTCCCTATTTCGGCGATGTTCACGGGCTCGATTTCATCGCGCGCGGCAACGCAGTTCTTGGTCTTGCGGTGGCGATGACGGTCTCCGCGATCGTCACCGGCCCGATCGCGAGCCGGATCAACGATCCGCGGCTCGTCGTGCTGGTCTCGAACGTGTTGTGCGGGCTGAGCTTCGTGGCGCTTGCCTTCGCGCCGGCCGGCTCGTTGTGGGTGGCGGTTGCCCTCATGGGCCTCGCGGGCTTGTTCGGGGTGAGCTATGCCGTGCTGATCGCGCACGGGCGGCTGTTCATGCCTGGCCATGTGATTGGGCGGGGCATCACCTTTATCAATTTCGTCTCGATCGGCGGAACGGGCGTGACCCAACTCGTTTCCGGCCATGCAGTGGACGGGATGAAGCGTGCGGGCCTGGGCGCCGAAGCGCTCTACGGCAATCTCCACCTCGCATTCGGCGCGTTCCTGCTCGTTTGCGCGACGGTCTATTGGTTCGCGCCGGCGCGGCCGAACAACTGACGCATGGTCAGTCCTTGCGGCGGAACAACAGCTTGTCGATGCGGCGCCCGTCCATGTCCATGACCTCGACTGTCCAGGCCTCGAGTTCGGCGATGTCGCCTTCCGTGGGGATGCGACCGAAGGCTTCGAGCGCGAAGCCGGCCACGGTGCGGAAGCGTGCGTCGCTCGGCACCTCGATGCCGAGGCCTTCCTCGAGATCATCGATTTCGGTACGCCCGTCGACGAGATAGGTGCCATCCGCGCGCTGGAAGATCGAGCGGTTCTCCGGCTCGTGCTCCTCCGGAATGTCGCCGGTGATCGCCTCGAGCACGTCCGTCAGCGTCAGCACGCCCTCGAACGTGCCGAATTCGTCGAGCACGAAGGCGAAATGGTTGCGCTTCTCACGGAAGAGTTCGAGCACGTCGAGCACGGAAGAAACCTCAGGCACGAAGATCGGCTCGCGGACATTCTTCTCGATATCGAGCGGCTTGCCTTCGAGGAGGAGGTCGAGCAGGTCCTTCTTGTGAACGAAGCCCAGCGGCTCGTCGATCGAGCCGCCCTTGGCGACGACGACGCGGCTGTAGGGGCATTGGCGCAGTTCGGCGCGCAGCACCTTGGGATCGTCGGCGACATCGACCCAGTAAACCTCTGTCCGCCGCGTCATGATGTCGGAAACCGGGCGGTCGGCGAGGCCGATGACCTCGCGCACGATGGCGCGCTCCGCTGGATCGATAACACCGGATTCGGTGCCTTCCTGGAGGATCGTGTGGACTTCCTCCTCCGTCACGGTCTGGTCCCGGCTTTGGGGGACGCGCAGGAGCGTGAGGATCAGCGCGCTCGAGATACCGAGCAGGCTGACGATCGGCCGCCCAAGGTCGCCGACGAAGGCGAGCGGCCGTGCGACGCGTGCCGCCACAGCTTCGGGAAAAGCGAGTGCGATGCGTTTCGGTACGAGTTCGCCGAACACCAGGGAGAGGAAGGTAATCAGCACCACGATGGTGGAGTAGGCGATCGGCTCGGCATAAGCCCTGATGAGGTCGATCGTGGCGAGATAATCGGCCAGCTTCGCGCCGAGCGTCGCGGTGCCGAACGCGCCGGAAATGATGCCGACCAGCGTGATGCCGAACTGGACGGACGAAAGGAAGCGGGAGGGATCACGCGAGAGTTCGGCAGCCTTGGCCGCGCCACGGTTGCCGGCCTCGGCCATGGCCTCAAGCCGCGCGCGCCGCGCGGACACGACGGCCATTTCCGACATCGCGAAAAAGCCGTTCACCAGCGTCAGGCCAAGAACGACAAGAATTTCAACCGCTAACATGAGTTAAGTTTTTTAGCCTCGGGCGGAACGCCCTTCTGCCTTTCACCATGATGGGGCGGAAAAGTCCAGCTTCAGACGCTCTCGCCTTTCGCATCGATCGCCAGCGCGTGCAGACCTGCGGCGAATTCGGGCGCGAGCAATGCGTTGATGCGGCGATGGCATTCAACGCGCGACAGGCCGTTGAGAACGCGGGCGCGGATGCGGAGGCGATAGTGCGTCTCGCCGCCCTCGCGCCAGCCACCGTGTCCGCGATGCTTCTCGCTCTCGTCGAGAATATCGAGTTCCGCCGGTGCGAGCGGCGCGAGCAGGGCGCGGATGCGGTTC
>DAORNC010000013.1:14223-26805 GCA_035440785.1 Rhabdaerophilum sp.
TTCGGTTGCCTCACCTGCCGATGTGCTTGCCGGAACCCTAGCCGCAATCCTATCTTGTTAGCGATGATGAATCTCAACTCGCCTCTCTTCGACAAGGTCCGGTCCAAGCCGGTGGCCGAGGAAGTGCGTCCGGCTGTCGAGCCGACATGCGATCATCCCGGCTGCAAGCGCAAGGGAGAATTCCGGGCGCCCAAGGGCCGCGAGCACGAAGGCCAGTTTCACCTCTTCTGCCTCGACCATGTGCGTGAATACAACCAATCCTACAACTATTTCGCCGGGATGACGGATTCCGCCGTGCAATCCTACCAGAAGGATGCGTTGACCGGCCATCGCCCCACCTGGGCGGCGGGCGTCGCCGGCGGACTCGGGCCGGATACGAAGCTCGATGCGGCGACGCTGCTGCGCGCACGCCTCGAACGGCTGCGCAAGGCGCGTGAGGCCGCCCAGCGCGAGGGACAGCGCAAGATCATCGGCAAAATGGCGCTCAAGGCGCTCGATGCGCTCGGTCTCGACGAGACCGCCGACCGGCAGGCGATCCGCCGCCGGTTCAAGGAACTGGCCAAGCGCTTGCATCCAGACCTCAACGAAGGTGACCGTTCGCGAGAAGACAAATTGCGTGCGATCATCGACGCCTATAATTATCTGAAATCCGCGGGTCTCGCCTGAGTCCCGCCCCGTCCGATCCAGCGATGAGAAAGGGCCGCCCGCGCCGGGCCGCCTCCAGGTGATTGATGTCCGTGACTGCTCTTGCCGAGACCCTGCCCGCCGATGCGAATAACGGCGAGCCCGATACCACCATTTCCGTGCGTGACGTGTTCGGGATCGATTCCGATCTCACCGTGCCGGCCTACAAGGCGCGAACCGAGAACGTGCCGGATCTCGACCCCGATTACCTCTTCGACAAGGATACGACGCTCGCGATTCTCGCGGGCTTCGCCTTCAACCGTCGCGTGATGGTGACCGGCTATCACGGCACCGGCAAGTCGACGCATATCGAGCAGGTCGCGGCGCGGCTCAACTGGCCGTGCGTGCGTGTGAACCTCGACAGCCATGTTTCCCGTATCGATCTCGTCGGCAAGGATGCGATCGTGCTGAAGGACGGCAAGCAGGTCACAGAGTTCAAGGACGGCATCCTCCCGTGGGCTTACCAGCACAATGTCGCGCTCGTCTTCGACGAGTACGACGCCGGCCGCCCTGATGTGATGTTCGTCATCCAGCGCGTGCTCGAAGCCGCGGGCCGTCTCACCCTGCTTGACCAAAGCCGGGTGATCCGTCCGCACAAGGCATTCCGCCTGTTCGCGACCGCCAACACCATCGGCCTCGGCGATACCTCGGGGCTCTATCACGGCACCCAGCAGATCAATCAGGCGCAGATGGATCGTTGGTCCATCGTCACGGTGCTGAACTACCTTGCGCATGACAAGGAAGTCGACATCGTGCTCGCCAAGGCCAAGCACTTCCAGACCAAGGAGGGCCGCGAGACGGTCAACCGTATGGTTCGCGTTGCGGACCTGACGCGAAACGCTTTCATGAACGGCGAACTCTCGACCGTCATGTCGCCGCGCACGGTCATCACCTGGGCGGAAAACGCGGCGATCTTCGGCGATTTGGGGATGGCGTTCCGCCTTACCTTCCTCAACAAGTGCGACGAACTCGAGCGCGCCCTCGTGGCCGAGTTCTACCAGCGCTCGTTCGGACAGGAACTCAAGGAGAGCGCGGTCAACGTCGCGTTGAGCTGAAGCGAGGTCCCTCGTGTTTGAAGTTCAGGTCGATACCCGGCATGAGGAAGTGAACAAGGCCGTGCTGGAGGGCCTTGTCGCGTTCAATACTGCCGCCATGGGCGGAGACGGCGGGCGTCAGCCGGTCTCAGTCAGCGTGCGGGACGGGGACAGGATCGTCGGTGGCGCCGTCGGTCGTTACTGGCACGGCTGGATCTATGTCGATCTGTTCTGGGTCGACGAGACGCTTCGCGGGCAGGAGCTGGGCACGCGCGTGATGGACAAGATCGAGGACCATGCGCGCAGCCTCGGCGCTCGGGGCGTGCATCTGACGACCTATTCCTGGCAGGCGCGCCCGTTTTACGAAAAGCGCGGCTACAAGGTGTTCGGCCAACTTTCCCCCTATCCCGAAGGGCATGCCTGTTATTGGCTAAGCAAGAACCTCTGACATGAGCCTCCCCTCCAATCGCAAACCGGGCCAACCGGAACAATCGCCCGTCGAGCCCTTCAAGAAAGCGGTGTCTTCGGCATTGCGCGCCATGGCCGGCAAGGAAGAGGTCGACGTGCAGTTCGCCGCCGACCGGCCGAGCCTGATTGATGCGGGCGAGGTGGTGCGGGCCCGCTTGCCCGAGCCGCCCCGCAAGCCGACGGCGAAGGATATCGCCATCCTGCGCGGCCATGCCGACAGCTACGCCCTGCGCCTTGCTTGCCACAACGAGAAACTGCATCGCAGGCTGATGCCGGAGGGGCTGGACGCCCGGAAAGTCTTCGAAGCCGTGGAAGCAGCGCGTTGCGACGCAATCGGCGCCAACCGGATGATGGGTGTCGCGACCAATCTCGACGCAATGCTGGAGGACCGTTATCGCCGCTCGAATCTCGCGGAGGTCCACGACATCGCCAATGCTCCGATGGAGGAGGCTGTGGCGATGCTGGTGCGCGAGCGCCTCACCGGGCAGAAGCCGCCCGAATCCGCCGCGCGGTTGACCGATCTCTGGCGCGGCAATCTTGAGGAGCGTGCCGGCAAGACGCTCGATTCCCTTTCGGCGAGCATCGAGGATCAGCAGGCCTTCGCGAAGCTTGTTCAGCAAATGCTGGTCGATCTCGGCATGGTCGAGGCCGACCCGATGGGGCAGGACGACGAGGACGAGAACAACGACGACAGCGACGACAATGGCGACGAGAAGCCGCAGGAAGGCGAAAGCGGCGCTGCCGAGGAGAACGAGGGCTTCGACCTTGAGGAGACAGACGCGCTCTCGGACGATATGAGCGAGGGTGCGCAGGAAGCCGCCGACGCCCCGCCCGGCGATTTTCCGGAAGACGAGGATTTGGTCGACGGGGAGGAGCCCGCCGAGGCCTCCCGCCCGCCGCAGCACAAGGACGATGCGCGCAACGCCGGAGCCTACAAGGCCTTCACCAACAAGTTCGACGAGACCATCGCGGCGGAGGAACTCTGCGATGTCGAGGAACTGGACCGGCTGCGTGCATACCTCGACAAGCAGCTCTCGAATTTGCAGGGCGTGGTCGGACGGCTCGCGAACCGGCTTCAGCGGCGCCTGCTCGCGCAGCAGAACCGCAGTTGGGAATTCGATCTCGAAGAGGGTACGCTCGACCCTTCGCGGCTCACACGCGTCGTCATCGACGACATGCGGGGCACCTTTGCGCCGCTCTCTTTCAAGCGCGAGAAGGATACCAACTTCCGCGACACGGTCGTCACCTTGCTGATCGACAACTCCGGCTCGATGCGCGGCCGGCCCATCACGGTCGCGGCGACTTGTGCCGATATTCTTGCCCGCACGCTTGAACGCTGCGGGGTAAAGGTCGAGATCCTCGGTTTCACCACCAAGGCTTGGAAAGGCGGGCAGAGCCGCGAACTCTGGCTGCAATCGGGCAAGCCGGCCAATCCCGGTCGCCTCAACGACCTGCGCCATGTCATCTACAAGAGCGCGGACGCGCCCTGGCGGCGTGCGCGGCGCAATCTCGGGCTGATGATGCGCGAGGGGCTGCTCAAGGAAAACATCGACGGTGAAGCGCTCGAATGGGCGCATAACCGCCTTCTCGCGAGGCGGGAACAGCGCCGCATCCTGATGATGATCTCGGACGGTGCACCGGTCGATGATACGACGCTCTCGGTCAATTCCGGGAACTATCTCGAAAAGCACCTGCGGACGGTGATCGACGGGATTGAGACGCGCTCGCCGGTCGAGCTCATCGCCATCGGTATCGGCCATGACGTGACGCGCTATTACCGGCGTGCGGTGACGATCGTTGACGCCGAGGAACTCGGCGGCGTGATGACCGAGAAGCTGGCGGAATTGTTCGAAGAAGCGCCCCGGAGCACACCTGTCGCTGCTCCGCCCCGTCGTGCCGCGGGGGGGCGTGCTTGATCACGCGGCGTGGATTTCTCGCCGCCGCCAGCCTGGCCGCGACATCCGCGAACGCCCGTCCGGTCGATCGGGATGCTGCGCGGGATATCGAAATCGCCAGCCACCCCTTCGCGCATTTCTCCTCGGATGATCGCGCCCAGCGACGTTTCGGGGCGCTGGAATTTCTGGGTGGTCTCGAATTGCGCTCGAAAGACCCGGAGTTCGGCGGGATTTCCGCCGCGCGCATTGACCCGGATGGGATCGGTTTCGTCGCCATCACCGACCATGCCCATTGGATCACCGGACGCCTGATCGAGGAAAAAGGTGCGCTCAACCGCATCGAGGCGGCTCGTATCGCGCCGATGCGCAATGCCGCGGGACGGAGGCTGAAGGACACCCGTTATTTCGACAGCGAGAGCCTCGCGCGGGCCGGGCGATATTATTATGTCGGCGTCGAGCGCACACACGACATCTTCCGCTTCGATTTCGGGGCGAAGGGCGTCGAGGCACGTGGCGAAATCATCCCGACACCGGCGGCGATGAAGAAGCTCAACGGCAATCAGGGCATTGAGGCGCTGGGGGTCATACCAGCCGGTTCGCCCTTTGCTGGCTCGTTGCTCGCGATCGCCGAGGCGGCGCCCAAGGGGAGCTCGACCCGCGATATTCCCGGTTTCATCATCGGCCCAAAACCGGCTCAGATCGCGGTTCGCAAGATCGGGGATTTCAATGTCACCGATCTCGATTTCCTGCCTGATGGTGACCTGCTCATTCTCGAACGGCGCTTCGTGCCCTTTTTCGGGCTCGGCTTCCGCATCCGCCGCGTGCCGCTCGGTATGATCCGGCCCGGTGCGGTGCTCGACGGCGAGGTTCTGATTGAAGCTCACCTCGGACAGCAGATCGACAACATGGAAGCGCTGATGGTGCACCGCGCGCGCGAGGGGCGCACGATCCTCACGCTGATGTCCGACGACAATTTCTCGATTCTCCAGCGCAACCTCGTGCTGCGTTTCGCGCTGGTCGGCTGAAACCAACAAAAAAGGCGGCCGGAGCCGCCTTCAAATTGTCCGTGCCTGGCAGGATCAGGCGTTGAGCTTCTTGGAAATCTCGCGCTTGAGATCGCGGGCGGTGCCCGAAAGCTTGCAATCCGACGCCTTCATCAGGAAGGCGTCGAGGCCGCCGCGATGCTCGACAGAGCGCAGGCCGTTGGCTGAAACGCGAAGGCGGACGGCGCGACCGAGCGTATCGGACTGGAGCGTCACATTCACCAGATTCGGCAGGAAGCGGCGCTTCGTCTTGCGGTTCGAGTGGCTGACCTTGTGGCCAACCAGAACACCCTTGCCGGTCAATTCGCAAACACGGGACATTTCTCTACTAACCTCTCGTCACCGGATGCCGAAGCCCGTTATTCCGGGCAGGCCAGCATCCAGGGTTTGCCTCTTGGGCCGCAGCCTTCAAAGCTTTCTGGAATTCGGAAGCGAGGCCTATAGTCGATGAAGGCGGCGCGGTCAATGCGAGGCACAGGCGTGCGGCGCGAAATTTTCTGCGCGCCGACGGTCTGAACCCTTATGCAAGAGGCCGCTTGGCCTACGGATACTTTTGCGCGAATCTTGCCACGAATCAGCCACGGATTCGAAAAACACTTCCATTCGGGTTCAGGCTGCTTCTGGTCCGGGCGGACTATGACCGGCGGGCGACTTTCGGGATCGGGGACCATGCGGGAAGGAATCTCGGGTTTGTTCCATCTTTTGAATGCACGGCCGTCGTTCCAGGTGAAGCTGGCGGGTGTTCTGCTGACCTTTGCCGCAGGTATAGCGCCGGGGTTCGCGCAGGAGTTTTCCGCCCGCTACGGCATTACCCTGGCGGGACTTACGATCGGGCAGGCGACGCTTGAGGCCTCGCTGAACGGATCCACCTACACGCTCAATGTCTCCTCAGCCTTGACTGGCCTGGTCGGCGCAGTGGCGAAAGGCCGGGGTGCGGCAACCGCGAAAGGCAACCTCGCCGGCGCCGGTGTGCTGAGCAATGGCTTTTCGCTCAATGCGACCAATGGTCGCGATTCGCGCACAATCCAGGTCGCGGCCGTTTCCGGCGCGGTCCGCAATGTCGCGATCGAGCCGCCGTTCGAACTGAAGGAGGATCGCGTTCCCCTCCGCGATTCCCACAAGATCGGCATCATCGATCCGGTAAGCGCTCTGCTGATGCCGGTGCGCTCCGCCAATCCGCTCGACAAGGCCAATTGCGAGCGGCGCATTCCGGTTTTCGATGGCAGCCAGCGCTTCGATGTCGTGCTTTCTTATGCCGGAACCCGTCAGGTGAAGAGCGAGAAAGGCTATTCCGGGCCGGTTCTCGTGTGTACGGCGCGTTATGTGCCAGTCGCAGGGCATAGGCCGGAGCGCAAGGTCACGAAATTCATGATCGCGAATCGCGAGATGGACGCCTGGCTCGCGCCCGTGAACGGCGGAAAGCTGCTCGTGCCCTATCGCATCTCGGTCAAGACCATGATTGGGACGACAGTCATTGAGGCTGTGGCGTTCAATCCCGGTTCCTAAATCCGGCCGATTGCGCCGAAACGGCACCTTTCCTTAACGCGGATCATTCCTGATCGTCTTTGTCTCGCCGGTGCCGACGATGGCGGCGAAAGGTGAGACTTTCTTTATCATGCTGAAACTATAGAAGAAAAACTGATTTCCCTTTTGCGATGCGAATCACTTTTCGCTGATTCGTCGCTGCTTCGTTCCCCAATCGTTAAGTCCGTGCGGTTCGCAAGGCGATTGAAAAAAACGAAGTATTAAGGATATTTTCTAAAGAAATCGCTTGCCCTGTTTTCGTGCTCGACTTCTGCCGTGAATCGGCATCGACCGTGGAAGAGTCGTGCTGGGTCGATGGAAAACACCATATCTTGCCAATATTCCCGGTGTCGACGATATATCTTGTGTTGGAACAAAACGTGACTCAGCAAGAGTCAATGATTCGGCCCGGATTCGTTCTCATCCCGTTCGAATAGTTTCATCTCTGCCGATTCGTGGGCGGCGCCTGTTCCGAAACGGGGCAAGGAAGGCGTGCGAAACCTCTCGCGGCGGGTTGTCCCTGTCGCGGGATCTCCCCACATTGGGAATGTGGCCCCGGACGGGGCGGGAGCGGATTGCCTATGACTGTCCCGTTCAGAGTCTTTCCCGGTTCGGCGGGCCCAGCGCATCGTCTGCGCGGCGCCAGCGTGACAGCAGTGCTCGGCCCGACAAATACCGGCAAGACCCATCTCGCCATCGAGCGGATGCTGGGACATGACAGTGGCATGATCGGCCTGCCGCTACGGTTGCTGGCGCGCGAGGTCTATAATCGCGTTGTTGCCAAGGTGGGCAAGGAAGCGGTTGCGCTCGTCACGGGCGAGGAGAAGATCAAACCCAGGAACCCGCGTTACTGGGTCTCGACCGTCGAGGCGATGCCGCGCGACGTGAATGCGAGCTTCGTCGCCATCGACGAAATCCAGCTGATCGCCGATCTCGAACGCGGGCATGTCTTCACCGAGGCACTGCTCAATCGGCGGGGGCGTGGCGAGACTCTGCTTCTCGGCGCGGCGACGGCGCAGCCGGTCATCGAGCGCTTGCTGCCGGGGGTGACGATCGCCAGTCGTCCGCGGATGTCGCACCTTGCCTTCGCGGGTGAGAAAAAGATCACCCGCCTGCCGCAGCGCTCGGCGATCATCGCTTTCTCGGCAGAGGAGGTTTACGCGATTGCCGAGCTCGTGCGCCGCCAGCGCGGCGGTGCGGCGGTGGTGATGGGCTCGCTCTCCCCGCGCACCCGAAACGCGCAGGTGGAAATGTTTCAGGCTGGTGAGGTCAACCATATCGTCGCGACCGATGCGATCGGCATGGGGCTCAACCTCGAGATCGAGCATGTCGCCTTCGCCGCCGACCGGAAATACGATGGGCGCCGCCATCGGCGGCTGTTCCCCGCTGAGATGGCGCAGATCGCCGGTCGCGCTGGCCGCGCGGCGACGGACGGCTCCTTCGGCACGACCGGGCGCTGCCCGCCGTTTGAGGAGGAATTGGTCGAGGCACTGGAGGGACACCGGTTCGAGCCGTTTTCGCTCGCGCAGTGGCGGAATTCCGCGCTCGATTTCACCTCGCTCGACCGGCTCGAGCAATCGCTGGCGCGGCCCTCGCCCGATCCCGGCCTCATGCGAGCCCGCAAGGCGGAGGACGAGGTAACGCTCGAGCTCGCAATGTCCCGCCCGCTTGTGCGCGATCTCGCGACGGGCGAAAGCGCGGTGCGACGTCTCTGGGATCTTTGCCAGTTGCCGGATTACCGAAAAGTATCACCCGTCAGCCACGCCGATCTCGTGGTCTCGCTTTACGAGCCCATCATGCGGCGCGGCGCGATCGATCAGGACTGGTTCGCGAGGGAAATCAAGGCCTGCGACCGGATCGAGGGCGACATTGACGCCCTCTCATGGCGGCTCGCGCAGATCCGCACCTGGAGCTATTGTGCCAACCGGCCCGACTGGTTGCGTGAAGCTGCGCATTGGCAGAACGTCACGCGCACGCTAGAGGACAAGGTATCGGATGCGTTGCACGAGCGGCTCATGCAACGTTTTGTCGACCGGCGCACCTCCGTTCTGATGCGCCGACTGAAAGAGAACGCGATGCTCGAAACTGAAGTCAAGCCGACGGGAGAGGTGCTGGTCGAGGGCCAGTCCATCGGCCGTCTCGAAGGGTTCCGGTTCACGCCGGATGGAAATGCCGAGGGGCAGGATTCCGGTTCGCTGGAGGCCAAGACTCTGCGCGCTGCGGCGGCCAAGGCCTTGACCTCGGAAATCGAAAACCGCGCCACACGGCTTTCAACCGCGAATGACGATCAGCTCCAGCTCTCGCTTGATGGCGTCATCCGCTACATCGGCGAGCCGATCGCGACGCTTCAGGCTGGCGGCAAGCCGCTCGAACCGCGCGTGCTGCTGCTCGCGGACGATTTGCTCGCGGGGCTTCATCGCGAGATGGCGGAAACGCGCCTGAATGCCTGGGTCAAGGCGCATGTGGCCAAACTGCTCGGCCCGCTCGCCGCGCTTGAAAATCCCGAAAGTCTAGCCGGTGCCGCACGCGGCATTGCTTTCCGGCTTTACGAGCATTTCGGCGTGCTGGATCGTCAGCTCGTTGCGGCGGATGTGCGTGGGCTCGATCAGAACGCGCGCGCGGAGCTGCGCAAGCTCGGTATCCGCTTCGGAGCCTATCACCTGTTCCTGCCGGGGCTGATGAAGCCGGGGCCGCGCAGCCTTGCCGCACAGCTCTATGCGCTCCAGCATGGCGACGACCCGGCGGCGCTGCGGGACG
Source organism: Rhabdaerophilum sp. (assembly GCA_035440785.1). Classification (GTDB taxonomy): domain Bacteria; phylum Pseudomonadota; class Alphaproteobacteria; order Rhizobiales; family Beijerinckiaceae; genus Rhabdaerophilum. Next base: position 23,629 of record DAORNC010000013.1, read on the forward strand.
TCTCGCATCTTGCCTTCTCGGGGCGGACCTCTATCCCGCTTGATGCTGCCATCGACAGGGAACTCTACCGCATTGCCGGATTCCGGGCGGCGGGCTCGCGCGCGATCCGCGTTGATATTCTCGAGCGTCTCGCCGATCTGATCCGCCCAGCCATCGCCTACCGGCCAGGGATGACGGAGGGCGAACCGCCCGCCGGAACCGCGGACGGCGACGGGTTCGTCGTCACGGGCGCCATGACGTCGCTGGTCGGTTGCGCGGGTCCGGAATTCGGCGAGATCCTGAAATCGCTTGGCTATCGCAGCGAGACCCGGCCTGGTCCGGCGATCACGGCCGAGATCAAACGTGTCGCGCCGCCAGCGCCGGCACCGGTCGAGGACGGCCTCACCGCGCAGGCCGGGGATGCCGGGCCGCAGCCGGATGAGGGAGTGGCAACCGCTCAGGAGGCGATGCCGGACGAAACCGAAAGCCCGGTAGCCGAAGCCCCAGTTACGGAAATCGCTGCCGAAGCCTCCGTTGATGGTGCAGCTGAGCAGGTTCCGGCCGAAACCGTTCCCGAAATCGAGGCTGCTATTGCGGCCGAGACGACCGGTCCGGTCGAGAGCGAGATCTGGCGGCTCGCCCGCCACGAACGCCCCCGGCACGAGCGTCCGCGTCATGAGCAAAACCGTCAACGGCATGGCCGGCAGAATCAGGGCTCGCAGGATCGTGGTCCGCATGCACGGCATGCCGGCGCGACGGAGGGCACGCAAGCGGGCGAGGGCGGCGAGCGGCCCAGACGCGATTTCCGACGAGACGGCGACAATCGCAACCAGAAGTTCGAGAAATTCGGGCGAGCGGCCGAGAACCGTGGCGGCGGGCGACCGGATGCGGATCATCGCCCTGGCAAGGGCGGGAAATTTTCTGGCGGCAAATTCGCCGGCGGCAAGTCCCAAGGCAACCGACCGCAGCAAGATCGCAAGCCGGAAAAGGTCGCAGACCCCGATTCGCCCTTCGCCAAACTCGCTGCGCTCAAGGCGCAGCTCGAAGGCAAGTCCTGACCTTGCAGGGACATGGGACGCCGCGGTTCGTCACCCGATGATGCCTCCGAGGCAGAAACCTGCCGGCTTGACAAATGGATCTGGTTCGCCCGTTTCCATCGGGCGCGCGAGACCTGCGCCGATCTTGTCCGCAAGGGGCATGTGCGCCTCAACGGCCGCAAGGTCAGCCAGCCCGGCGCCCCCGTCCGGGTCGGTGACGTACTGACGCTTGCATTGCCGGGCAGGACGATCGTGGTCCGGGTTGCTGGTATGGCCGAACGGCGTAGCGGAACTGATGAAGCCGCCGCGCTTTACCGGATCGTGGAACCGGCTGACGGAATTTCGGCGAAAAACGATTGATCCATTCCCTTGCCAGTCCGGGAAAACCGCATTAGCGAAGGGCCAACGAGGGTGCCCGGTCGCCCGCTTGTTTGGATCGCGCGCCCTTGATCGCGCAGATGAGAGGCAGGAGAAGCCGATGACCTATGTGGTCACCGATAATTGCATCAAGTGCAAGTATATGGATTGCGTCGAGGTTTGTCCGGTCGACTGCTTCTATGAAGGCGAGAACTTCCTCGTCATCCACCCGGATGAATGCATCGATTGCGGCGTTTGCGAGCCGGAATGCCCGGCGGAGGCGATCAAGCCGGATACCGAGCCGGGCCTCGAGAAATGGCTCAAGATCAACGCTGATTTCGCCAAGGTCTGGCCGAACGTGACGATCAAACGCGAACCACTGCCAGAGGCCAAGGAATTCGACGGCAAACCGAACAAGTTCGAGCAATATTTCTCCGACAAGCCCGGACAAGGCGACTGAACGGGATCGCGCATCGTTAACCCTTTCTTGCGTGAAGCGGGAGGCGAGGCGCCGGGTTTTTGATTTCGTGATGGAATCGTGTTATGGTCTCGCCAACAGTCGAGACAGGTAGACGCTTCCTTGCGCCTTGCTTTCCATTGAACTGACCCTTTTCTCAGGCCTGCACGCAAGCCGCGCGCGGGCCTTCGGCAGTTTTTTTGGTCTCCGGGCGTGGGTTAACATGTCCTTTCTTGCTGCAATCCGGTCGGAACTTCTCCTGAGCGGTTCCGGTCTTGCGAAATGGCGGTCTTCCGCCGCCATGATTGTCCGCCCCCGAGGGTGGACGTCTGTTTGTCCGCCTTCCGGCGGACGACAATGAGGGACAAGATGAGCACTAAGAAAACGGCGCAGCGCGATGGGTTCAAGCCGGGCGAGCATGTCGTCTATCCGGCCCATGGCGTCGGACAGGTGACGGCGATCGAGGAGCAGGAAATCGCGGGCTTCAAGCTCGAACTGTTCGTGGTCAGCTTCGCCAAGGAGAAGATGACTCTCCGCGTGCCCGTCGCCAAGGTGGCGAGTGTGGGGATGCGCAAGCTCTCCGATTCCGCCGGCATCGCCAAGGCGCTCGAAATCCTGACCGGACGCGCGCGTGTCAAGCGGACCATGTGGAGCCGCCGTGCACAGGAATACGAAGCGAAGATCAACTCCGGCGACATCATCGCCGTGGCCGAGGTCGTGCGCGATCTCTATCGGTCGGAAGCACAGCCGGAGCAGTCCTATTCAGAACGCCAGCTGTTCGAGACCGCGCTTGCCCGTCTCGTCGATGAGGTGGCTGCTGTTGACAGTTCGACCGAGACGGAAGCGATGAAGCGCATCGAGGCCAGCCTTTCGAAGGGGCCGCGCCGTGTCCGCGCCGCCGACGGCGCGACCGAGGCCGACAACGACGATGCGAGCGAGGAAGCCGCCTGATCGCGGCAAGCCTTGCGGCGAAGATCGAGAACCCGCGGCTCTCCGGCCGCGGGTTTTTCATTGTTCACGAAAATGTCAGCGACAATTGTGAACCGTTGCCACAATGCCTGCGTAGACTGATCGAAAGTCGCACAGGGAGCAACGCATGGCCCAGATCTCGGGAATTAGCCGGTCTTTCGTCCGCACGGCGATGAATGCCCCGTATCTGACGCGCGAGGACGAGCATACGCTCGCGCTCGCCTGGCGCGACAATGGGGATGAGGCGGCGCTCGCACAGCTCACCACGGCACATATGCGCCTCGTGATTTCCATTGCCGCGCGTTTCCGTAATTATGGCCTTTCACCGCAGGATCTCGTTCAGGAGGGCCATGTGGGGCTGCTGGAAGCCGCCGCGCG
>DAORNC010000013.1:26818-27197 GCA_035440785.1 Rhabdaerophilum sp.
CCGCGACGTGCGGTTCTCGACCTATGCCACCTGGTGGATCCGGGCCTCGATCCAGGATTTCGTGCTGCGCAACTGGTCAATCGTTCGCGGTGGAACCAGCTCGGCGCAGAAGGCGCTGTTCTTCAACCTGCGCCGTCTGCGGATGCGCATCGCGCGCCGGGCGGAGAATGAGCCGAATCTCGACGTTCAGGGCGAGATCGCTGCGGCTGTCGGCGTGCGCCGGAGCGATGTCGCCATCATGGAGGCTCGGCTTTCGGGGCCGGACATGTCGCTGAGCGCGCCGGTTTCGGAGGACGAATCGGGGAGCGCGGATCGCGGCGATTTCTTCGCCGATACCGCGCCTCTGCAGGACGAGGTCGTGGGCAACCAGATCGATGAC
>DAORNC010000013.1:27234-31322 GCA_035440785.1 Rhabdaerophilum sp.
CGGAGCGCGAGCTTCGCATCCTGCGCGACCGTCGGCTCTCCGAGGACGGCGAGACGCTCGAAGCCCTGGGCGAGAAGCTCGGGATTTCAAAGGAGCGCGTCCGGCAGATCGAGAATCGTGCGCTCGAAAAGCTCCGCAAGGCCCTGTTGGAGCGCAATCCGCGCTTTGCCTCGTCCTTCGGCTGAGGATCAGCCGCCGATCACCTTGTAGGTGGCACCCGGCAGGATCTTATCCTCCGGGCCAAGGCCGTTGAGGAGATAGAATCGCTCCAGCGCCTGCGGCTCTTCCCGCATGTGGGCGGCAGCGATCTCTTCCGGTCGTTCGGTCGCGCCGGCGGTCACGAGGCGGATGCGGCGAGGCTGGATTGCCTTTGCCTCGTCGTCCGTCAGTTTGCGGAACGTCAGCGCTGCCTGCCGGAAGCGAGCGTCATGCGCCGGCGTGAAGTTCTGGGCGGCTATGATCAGCCGGTAGATGTAGTCACCTGATTGAAACAGGTAGACGCGAAAGGTCCAGTCAGCGCCGCGCGCAATGCCGGTCTCGACCTGGAAGCCGTTGATCGTCAAGGTCTCGATCTCGCCGACCTTCTGCCCTTCGATCGGGCTCTCGCTCAACAGTGAGCGCAAGGCCTTACCTTGCGGGATCTTGCTCGAATCAAGTCGCATTGCCTCCTTGGCGCCGGGCGTTACGCCGAGGATTGCTTGCGGCGTGTTTTCCAGCGTGAAACCTTCGGGCGCCTCAAGTGCGAATTTCAGGCGCGGATGTACGAAGCTGCGGCCGGTAATGAGCCCCTGCGCCGGATCGTCGCCAAAGACCATGCCATCGAGTGCGCCGAGCCATTTTCCGCGGTCAGCCTCGCCGACGCCGGGTGCACCATACTGTCGAGCGACGGCTATCGCGCGCTGGATGCGCTCGGGCGTCGATGGATGGGTCGCGAGAATATCGGTCTTTTCGGCGCCTTCCCTGCCATCCATCTGCACGCGCTGACGGCTCGACCGATCGAGCGCGACGAGAAAGCGCGTCGCCCCATGCGCCTCGAAACCGGCCTTGGCGATGGCGCGGACCCCGACCTCGTCCGCATCGATTTCCTGCTGGCGTGAGAAGCTCGCGAGGGCCACCCGCGATTCGTCGCGCATGAACTGGCTCGCGCCGGGGTTTTCCAGTACTTCCGACATCACGCGGCTGACCAGGATCGAACGGCTTTCCAGTTCCGCGCGGGCGAGCGCATGGCGGTTCGTGACGTGCGCGACCTCGTGCGCGATCACCGAGGCGATCTCGGCTGTATCGTTAGCGAGGGCGAGCAGGCCGCGCGTCAGATAGACGTAGCCATTCGGGAGCGCAAAGGCGTTCACAGTCGCGGAATTGAGAATGATGACCTTGAAATGCTCGTTCGGCCGGTCGGAGACGAGACGCAGGCGATCGGCGATCGCGTTGAGTTGCGACTGGACTTTCGCGTTGCGGTATTCGCCGCCGAAGCTGGCGATGAGGCGTTTGTGTTCGCGTTCGAGCGCGGAGCCGGGCGGCAGATTGGGGCCGGTTCCCGGCAGTTCGACCTTGCGGGGCTCGACCGGTGGAACCGTCAACGGATCAGTGAAGCAGCCAGCCAAGAGGGGGGCAATCGCGGCGGCTGCCAGGAGCAGACGCAGCCGGGCGCGCACGCGCGCCGACCGCATGGCCCCAACCTCCCGAACGTCTCGATGACGAAGCCTGTTCAATCTCACACGCCATCCGGTGCCGCTCGAAATCCAACATCAAGGCCGGCGCGGCGCGGCATCGACGGGGCTGATGCTTTCGACCCTGATCCGCGACAGGCCAGCGGAACCCAGAACGAAGCGGGCCACAACCCATCGCCCGCGCCATTCCGCCGGATTTGTGCCGCTGTCAACCAGAGCCTTGACTTGTTTGCGCGTCAACCCGACGGAAGGGCCACCACGAAAAGATGGCACGATGTTGACAAAATGCATCGAACGCCACGGTTTGACGCTTCTGACGCGCCACAGCGCGACCATCCGGCGGCCGGCGTGGGCGTCCCGCGCGGCTTCGATCATGCGATGTCGCGTCGCCTGCGCACGCGGCGCCCAGATGCCGCGCCGGGCGCGGATCGCGATCGCCTCGTGCGCCGCGAGCATGTCGAGACAATCCTTGCCGAGCCCTTCCGGCCAGACGGGCGTAAGGCCGTTCTCGACAAGGCCGGCCTGCAGCCAGAACGGCGCCCGGCCTCCATCCGGTTCCTGAATGAAGAGATGGGCGGGCGTCACGCCCCAGCGATCCGGGCCTGCGGCCGGCTTCCAGCGCAAGGTCTGTCCGACGGCAGCGCGCTCGAGAATCGCCGCGAGCGCCTTGCGCTGGCGCGGTTCGAGATGATCGGGCCAGACGATGCCCGCAAGGCGGATGCGAAACCCATCCGCCAAGGTGATCACGCCGCCGGCATCGACTAAAACGAGTTCGGTCTTCAGGGCATCCGCCACCTCGCAAGGCGCACCCGATGCCCGAAGGGGGACGAGAGACAGCGCGGTGACAAAAAATGCATGTTTCCACATGAGACGGGTGCAATCTCCCGGCGAATTCTGGTATCGGGAGCATAAGGTCCCGTAGCTCAGCAGGATAGAGCGGCAGTTTCCTAAACTGTAGGTCACAGGTTCGAATCCTGTCGGGATCACCAGCGGATCTTGCAGATTCGTTGAAGTCCGGGGTCAGATACCCAAGAAAGTTCATGCATAAAAAATTTGCCGGCTATCCCGCTCGCGGGCTTGTCATCGCTTCGTCATTGTTCTTTCATGCTCCCTTCAAGCGGCCCCGACATAAGGGGCAGCCTGCTGGGGTTGGTTTCCCGCTCAGGCTCCAAGGGAGGTTTATCATGTCTGTCCGTCGCTCGTTTGCCGCGACTCTTCTCGCTTTTTCCGCGCTCCACGCGGCCCCGGCCCTCGCCCAGACCGAGATTCACTGGTGGCACGCGCTGACGGGCGCGAACAACGCTGTCGTCGTCAAGCTGGCGGAGGACTTCAATGCCAGCCAGAAGGACTACAAGGTCGTGGTGACCTACAAGGGCTCCTACGCCGATACGATGAATGCCGGCATCGCCGCGTTCCGCGCCGGCAATGCGCCGCATATCCTCCAGGTGTTCGAGGTCGGAACGGCGACCATGATGGCTGCGAAGGGCGCGATCAAGCCGGTGCAGGACATGATGAAGGAAGCCGGCGAGAAGTTCGATCCGAAGGCCTACCTGCCGGCGGTCACCGGCTATTACTCGACCTCGAAGGGCGAGCTGCTCTCTTTCCCGTTCAACTCCTCGTCCTCGGTGATGTGGCTGAACATGGATGCGCTCAAGAAGGCCGGGATCACGCGCGATCAGCTCAAGACCTGGCCGCAGGTTTTCGATGCCGCCAAGAAGCTCAAGGCGGTCGGCTACGACAAGTGCGGTTTCTCCTCGGCCTGGATTACTTGGCTGAACATCGAGCAGTTCTCGGTGTGGCACAACATCCCGCTTGCAACCAAGGCGAACGGCATCGACGGTTTTGACACCGAGCTGAAATTCAACTCACCGGTGCATGTGAAGCACCTCGAGAACCTCGTCGAACTCCAGAAGGACAAGACCTTCGATTACTCAGGCCGCACCAACACTGGCGAAGGTCGCTTCACCGCCGGCGAATGCCCGATCTTCCTTACTTCGTCGGGCTTCTACGGCAATGTGAAGGCCAATGCGAAGTTCGAGTGGGCGAACGCGCCGATGCCGTATTACCCGGATGTTCCGGGTGCGCCGCAGAACTCGACCCTTGGCGGTGCTTCGCTCTGGGTGATGGGCGGCAAGAAAGCGGACGAATACAAGGGGGTCGCCAAGTTCTTCACCTTCCTGTCAGACACGGGTCGGCAGGCGAAGTTGCACACGGAATCGGGCTATCTGCCGATCACCAAGGCCGCTTACGAAAAGGTGAAGGCGGATGGCTTCTACAAGGAAAACCCCTATCTCGAGACGCCGCTGATCGAACTCACCAACAAGGAGCCGACCGAGAATTCACGCGGCCTGCGCCTCGGCAACATGGTGCAGATGCGCGATGTCTGGGCCGAGGAATTCGAGGCGGCGCTCGCCGGCA
>DAORNC010000013.1:31342-35987 GCA_035440785.1 Rhabdaerophilum sp.
CGGTGAGCCGTGGCAACACCATGCTGCGCCAGTTCGAGCGCACCGTTTCGCGCTGAGTTCGGTCTGTCTGATCGGGCGGCCCTTCCGGCCGCCCGTGTCTTTTCCGGGGGATCGTCATGGAAAAGCGGGTGACCTTCAACGGCAAGCTGCTGCCTTATGCCTTGCTGCTGCCGCAGCTTCTGGTGACGATCATCTTCTTCTACTGGCCGGCAATGCAGGCGGTGTGGCAGAGCTTCCTCATCGAGGACGCTTTCGGCACCTCGACGCAGTTCGTCTGGTTCGAGAACTACCAACTTCTCCTTTCGAAGCCCGACTATTACCGCACGCTGGCAACGACCCTGATCTTCTCCTCGATCGTGGCGTTCTTCGCGCTCTCGCTTTCGCTGATGTTCGCAGTGCAGGCCGATAAGGCGATCAAATTCGCTTCCGGTTACAAGACGCTGCTGATCTGGCCCTACGCGGTGGCGCCGGCGATCGCGGGCGTACTTTGGCTCTTCATGTTCCAGCCCTCGCTCGGCCTTGTCAGCAAGGCATTGCAGGCGGCGGGCTACGACTGGAACCCGCTGCTCAATTCCGGCCAGGCGATGGCACTGGTCATCATGGCCGCGACCTGGAAGCAGATCTCCTATAACTTCCTGTTTTTTCTTGCCGGACTGCAGTCGATCCCGAAATCGGTGATCGAGGCCTCGGCGATCGACGGCGCCTCGCCGACCCGCCGGTTCTGGACCATCGTGTTCCCGCTCCTCTCGCCGACGACGTTCTTCCTGCTCGTCATCAATGTGGTCTACGTTTTCTTCGACACCTTCGGCATCATCGACGCGACAACCGGCGGAGGCCCGGCTAAGGCGACGGAGACCCTTGTCTACAAGGTCTATCACGACGGCAAGCTTGGCGGCGACCTGGGCGGATCGGCCGCGCAGAGCGTCATTCTCATGGTGATGGTGATCGCGCTCACCGCGATCCAGTTCCGCTATATCGAGCGCAAGGTGGAATACTGATGCGCCCGGTGATTTGGAAGGAGCTGACGGCGGCCGAGCTTCGCGACCATGCTGAGGAGGGTTCGCTCGTCGTGCTGCCGGTTGCCTCGATGGAGCAGCACGGCCCGCATCTGCCGACGGGGGTAGATACGTTCCTGTGTGAAGCGGTCTGCCAGTTGGCGGCAGAGAAGGCGCGGGACATTGGTGTTGTCGTCGCGCCGACGCTCTGGTGCGGCATGGCCGAACACCATATGGCCTACGGTGGTACCTTCACCTTCGATATCCCGACCTACCACGCTGTCTTGCGCTGCCTGCTGACGAGCATCGCCCGGCATGGCTTCAGGCAGGTCATGATCGTCAACGGGCATGGCGGCAATATCGCGGCTATGGGCGCACTGCTGCCCGATCTGACGCGCGAAACCGGGCTCGACCTTAGGGCAACGACGTATTTCGAACTCGCCAATCCTTTCATGGCCGGTGTGCTCGACGACCAGACCGGAACCATGCACGCCTGCGAGGTCGAGACCTCGATGATGATGGCCGTCGCGCCCCGGACGGTGGTGGAAGCCAAGCTCTCCGAGGCTGTTGGCATGATGGATGCGCAGCCCGGCGCGCTGATGCGTCCGGTGGTCGCGCGCTACCGCTCTTTCAAGGATCTGACATCGACAGGCGTGATCGGCGACGCGCGCCGTGCGAGCCGGGGAAAAGGCGAAAAGCTCATGGAAATCTGCGCTCAAGCGCTTGCCTCGGCGCTGCGCGAGGCGAGGGGAGGCCGCTGATGGTCCAGAAGAAATCCATCCTCGATTTCGTGCCGCATCTCATCCTGCTCGCCGGCATCCTCGTGCTGGCTTTCCCGGTCTATATCGCGTTCGTCGCCTCGACATGGGATGCGGCGACGATTTCCAACGGCACAATGCCACTCCGGCCCGGCCCGCATTTTCTCGACAACTACTACCGGGCGATTTTCGTCGGCACCTCGTCCTCAACGCGTGAGCCGGTTGGGCAGATGATGCTCAACAGCCTCGTGATGGCGATGTGTATCTCGATCGGCAAGATCGCGATCTCGCTGATCTCGGCCTTTGCCATCGTCTATTTCCGCTTTCCCTTCCGCATGGCGGCATTCTGGATCATCTTCGTGACGCTGATGCTGCCTGTCGAGGTGCGCATCTACCCGACCTACAAGATCGTCGCGGATCTCAAGCTGCTCGATACCTTCGCTGGGCTGACCATCCCGCTGATCGCCTCGGCGACCGCGACGCTGCTTTTCCGGCAGTTCTTCATGACCGTGCCAGACGAACTGGTCGAAGCCTCGCGCATTGACGGCGCCGGGCCGATGAAATTCTTCAAGGACACACTGCTGCCGCTCTCGATCACCTCGGTCGCGGCGATGTTCGTGATCCAGTTCATCTACGGCTGGAACCAGTATCTCTGGCCGCTGCTGATCACCACGCGCGACGACATGCAGACGATCGTCATCGGCATCAAGAAGATGATCGTGACGCAGGATGCGCTCACCGAATGGCAGCTCGCGATGGCGACCGCTATCCTCGCCATGCTGCCGCCGGTCATCGTGGTGGTGGTGATGCAGAAACTCTTCGTGAAGGGCCTGACGGAGACCGAGAAATGAACAACGTCCATCTCCGCCACGTCGGAAAGGTCTACGCCGGCAATGTCGAGGCCGTGCGCGATGTCTCGATCGAGATCGACGACGGGCAGTTCTGCGTGCTCGTCGGTCCCTCGGGCTGCGGCAAGTCGACGCTGCTGCGCATGGTTGCCGGGCTCGAGACCATCACCTCCGGTGAGATCGCGATCGGCGATACGGTCGTTAACGACAAGGACCCGTCCGAACGCGACATCGCGATGGTGTTCCAGAACTACGCGCTCTACCCGCATATGAGCGTTTACGACAACATGGCCTATGGTCTGCGGAATCGTGGCACGCCCAAGGCCGAAATCGAGACGCGCGTGCAGGAAGCCGCACGCATTCTCGAACTCGGCGCGCTGCTCGAACGTAAGCCGAAGGCGCTTTCCGGCGGCCAGCGTCAGCGTGTCGCGATGGGTCGCGCCATTGTCCGCAAGCCGCGCGTGTTCCTCTTCGACGAGCCGCTCTCGAATCTCGATGCCAAGCTCCGTATCCAGATGCGCGTCGAGATCAAGAAGCTTCAGCGCTCGCTCGGCATCACCTCGATCTATGTCACGCACGACCAATTGGAGGCGATGACCCTTGCGGACGTGCTGGTGGTGATGAACAAAGGCCGGGTTGAGCAATCCGGGTCGCCGATGAGCCTTTATGAACGGCCGAAAACGACCTTTGTCGCGAGCTTCATTGGCGCACCGCCGATGAATCTTGTGCCGCTGACCGGCGGAGACATGGCGGGCCTATCGCTGTTCAGCCGTCCGCAGGGCGAGAAGATCGTTCTCGGGGTTCGCCCGGAGCATCTTGAGCTCTCGTCGCCCGGCAACGAGGGGCATCCGCTCGCGCTCAATCTCCTTATCACGGCAATGGAGGCGGTTGGCGCCGAAAGCTATCTTTATGGCGCACTTGGAGGAACGGGTCAGGAGATCATCGTCCGGGTCAATGGGGCATCCGCGGTTGCGGCCGGAGAGACGGTCCGGGTCTCGGCTTCCGCCCGCCATCTCCACTTTTTCGATAGCGTGACCGGGCAACGCATCGACCGCGATTAAAGCGTCGTTTTCCGGGCTTGTTTTCGACGAAGGGCTAGGCCTTGCCTGGCCAAATCGCTTGCAAGCGGGGGCAAACCAAAGCATGGTGGCCCTGCTTTTGAGAGCCTTTTCGGAATGGCGCGGTTGCGTAGGACATGACAGGCAAGCCCTTGCAGGACATCTCGCCTTCGACGGAAAAGGTCAGCGAATCGCATGCGCCGAATTGCTCGACATGCACGACGCGACATCTGTCGATCTGCAATGCGCTGGGTCCTGAGGAACTCATCACCTTCGACCATGTGGTGCAGCATCGCGGCTTCGTCGCGAAAACTGTCCTCTTCGAACAGGGGCAGAAGGCGGATTTCGTTTTTTCGGTTTCCGAAGGGACGATCCGGCTGTTCCGGCTTCTCCCCGATGGCCGGCGCCAGATCATCGGGTTCGCGATCAAAGGCGATTTTCTCGGCACCGCGCTGGCCGAAAAGCATGAATATACCGCGGAAAGCGTCGACCATATTCGCGTTTGCCGCATTCCGCGCTCGACCTTCCTGCAGATGCTGGACGAAAAGCCGCATCTGATGAAGAAGCTGCACGAGATCGCCGGCCGTGAGATCCACGACTCGCAGGATCAGATTGTGCTGCTCGGCCGCAAGAACGCTGAAGAGCGCGTGGCGGCCTTCCTGCTTTCCTTCCGCGAAAGGCTGGCGCGGGTCCTCACCCGATCCGTGACGATTCCTTTGCCGATGAGCCGGCAGGATATAGCCGATTATCTCGGCCTGACGATCGAGACTGTGAGCCGGACGATTTCCAAGCTTGCGCGTGACAAATTGATCGTGGTCGTGCCCGACGGCATCCGGATTCTCGACGTTAACAGGCTCATCGAGCTGGCCGAGGGCTGATTTCGAGGCATTTTTGCCCGGACAGGTCGAATTGCGACAATTTTCTGTTCACGGCGCGGCGGGCTTGATTTGCGTCAAGGTCTTTTGTGCGACGCGGGATCATGGTCC